>JBFKII010000246.1:0-6521 GCA_041632295.1 Anaerolineales bacterium
CCCAGGTCGGCTGGCTGAACTTCATGAACTGGCTGCGCTCATCCGTGGAGTACGGTCCCGGCTGGACCCCTCCGCTGGTGCGCCTGAGCGAAGAAATACAGCCGTATTACCCGGCCTCGATTGTGGAATCTCAGGGGGAATTGGGCGAATACTGATTATTAGATCACGGAATACTTGAGTGTGGTAAAGAGTAATCAAGTAATCAAGTAATCAAGTAATAAAGTAATCAAGTAATCAAGTAAAAAACTAATAAAGTAAGGTCAGGGGCACAGTTTTATGGATAATACGGGCAATCCAGGCGGTCGGGCAGGACGTTGATCAGCTCCAGGCTTTCCAGCTCGACGTTCAGCGTGCCTTGCAGGTCGACCCAGCAGCAGCGCGTGCGCGTGATGGCCGGGTCGTCCACGCCCAGCAGGATCCAGTCGTTGGACCAGCGGGCCAGCGCCGGCATGGTGCGGGTGTTGGCCACGATGTAGACGTCCAGGTATTCGACCCCCGGCCCCTCGCGGCAGAACAGGTTCTGGTTGGCCGTAAACAGGGGCTGCAGCGGCTCCGGCGTGGGGGTGATCGTCGGGAAGGGCGTGCGGGTGGCGCTGGGCACCGGGGTCCCCGTCGGGGAGGGGGAGGGTGATGGCGAAGCGGTCGCGCTGGGGGCGGAGGTGTCCGTCCCGGTCGGCTCCTGCGCCACCCCGGCGATCTCGGTGGGTTGGGACCCCAGGTTGAACAGCCTCGGCCCGGCGATCGCCGCGATGGCGATGCACAACAGCCCGATGACGGCCGCCCCGCCGGCAAGCAGCCAGAACGCCAGCCGCGAGCGGGGCTTCGCCGGCGCCTGCTGCGGGCGGGGGGTGGGCGCCGCCTGGGGGGTGGGAGCGGGGGTGCGCGCCGGTACAGGCTGCTGCTGCTGCGATGGTTGTTGCTGCGGGGGTGGCGGCCGTTCGATCACCGTGGCCGGTGGGGCCGCGGGAACGGCCTCCTCGACGACCGTGTGGTCCGCGGCCCCTTGCGAGGGGATACGCTGCTCCAGCGCACGGGACATCTCCTGCGCGGTCCCGAACCGCTCACCGGGGGACTTGGCCATCGACCGCCGGACGATCGTATCCAGCCAGCTGGGGGTCTCGGGATGCGCCGTGCGCATGCTGGGCACGGGCTCTTGAACGTGGGCCAGCGCCAGCCCAAAGGGGGTGTCCGCCTGGAAGGGCAGCTCCCCGGTCAGCATCTGAAACAGAATCACCCCCAGGGAGTACAGGTCGCTGCGGCTGTCGACCGCATCTTTCCCGGCCGCCTGCTCTGGGCTCATGTATGCCGGAGTGCCGATCACGCTCGCCCCAGTCAGCGTGGCCGAGGTCTCCGCCACCTTGGCAATGCCGAAATCGGCCAGGTAGGCGCTGTTGTACTGGTCGAACAGAATGTTGCCGGGTTTCAGATCGCGGTGGATGATCTCCTTTTCGTGGGCGGCCTGCAGCGCCGAGGCGATCCGGCGCACGACAGCGGTGGCCGCATCGATTTCCATCGGCCCCGCCGCCAGGCGGTCTTCCAGGGTGCCGCCAGGCATGTAGCGCATGACGATGAAAGGCTGCCCTTCGTCCTCCCCGAAATCGTGAACGGGCACGATGGCGGAGTGCTCCAGCGAGGCGATCGCCTTGGCTTCGCGCAGAAAACGGACGCTGAACTGGGGGTCGTGCATGAATTCGCGCGGCAGCACCTTGACGGCCACGTCCCGGTCGAAATTAGGATCGTGGGCCAGGTAGACGCTGGCCATGCCGCCGCGGCCCAGCATGTGCTTCAGTCGGTAGCGCCCGATTTTTCCTTCCATCGTGAGGAGTTTATATCACAACTTGGCTTTCTGCCGTTTCAGCCGTGTGTGGCAGGCCTTCTGCCGGCCCGGCCGGATTAACGAACCCTGTCCGTTGGTCGGATGTCATTTGCTTTTCGGGCAGATCCTGATATTCTTCCCTACGCTCATACGGAGCGGGCAGAATAGAAATGGGAACCTGGATCAGCCATTTGCGGATTGCGGAAATATTGCTGGAAAGAATCGAAGGCCTCGACCCCGAGATGTTTGCTATCGGCAGCATCGGTCCGGACTCGGGCTTGCCGGACGAAAAGTGGGAGAACTTCGACCCGCCGAAAAAGGTCTCCCATTTCGAATACCGCGAGGACAGCAGCGATTGCGCCGACCTGGACTTTTTCCGCCAGTACCTGCATGCCCTTTCGCCGGATGACAGGCGCAAGTACTCCTTCTTGCTCGGATATTTCTTCCACCTGGTCACGGACAATCTGTGGACGGAAATGATCTGGCGCCCGCACAAGGCCCGCTATGCGGAGTGGCTGGAACGCGATCGGGATACGTTCAGCCGGGAGACCAAGCGCGATTGGTACGGGCTGGATTTTATCTACGTGCGTGACCACCCGGGCTCTCTTTTTCAGCGAGTGTTTGTGGAGGCGCAATTCGAGGAAAACTACCTGGACTTCATGTCCCCGGCCGCCTTCGCACACCAGCTCGACTATATCAAGACCTTTTACCAGCGAGAGGATGATGCGGTAAGGCAGTTGTACGAACGGGAATTCAAATACCTGACGAAAGCCCAGATGGACGAATTTGTGGACGCATCGGTTGAGCTGCTAATGCGGGTTTATGATTCCATCATCATGGGGAAAGCGAATCTGGGAGAAAGCCGGACTGCGCTGGAGATCATAGGGATTTGAAAATCCATGCCTCCGCAATGGCGGAGAGGCTTGATTCGATGACACATACCAGAAAGGATGATGATAGCAATGCAGGTGCCTTGTAAACGATCCGCGCCATGACCGATTTCATTCTCGAAAACATCTCCCGTTGGGACCGTGAATTCCAGCACCGCCACCCCGCCCGCATCCGCGGGGGTCAGAAAACGGCTTTCCTGGATGCAGCCGCGCAAGAGCTGGAGGCCTTTGGCTTCCGTACGGAGCGGCTGGAAAACCGCACGCTGCTCCGCAACCGCCTGCTGGTCACAAAATGCGATTCCCCCCAGGTCATCTTCATGGCGCACTACGACACCCCGACCCGCATGCCGTTCTGGGTCTCCTGGGTTTATCAGCTGTTCGGGCACACTCGCCAGGTGGCTGGGACGATTTTCCTGCTGGCCGTGCTGTTCCTGCCCGATTTCCTGCAGCCCTTGCTCCCGGCGCTCGACCCGCTGTTCGATCTCGTCCGGTTCGTGCTCCTGGTCTCGTTCCTGGTGCTGCTGATCCCCAACCCGCGCAACCGCGAGGACAACACCAGCGGCGTGATCGGGCTGCTGGCGCTGGCCGAATGGCTGCGGGACCGCCCGGAAATCCGGGAACAGGTCCAGCTGGCGCTGCTCGACAACGAGGAATGGGGTTTGCTGGGCTCCACCGGGCTGCGGAAAATCTGGAATGCCGGCGGCCACCCCTACGGCGACGCCCGGATCATCAACCTGGACTGCATCTCGCGCGGCAGCATTCCGCTGCTGGTGCATCATGGGGACGACCGATTGGCCCGTAGGCTGCTGCCGTTCCTGCAGGCCCATTTCCCCCCGGCCCGCCCTTTCGACATGGGCCCGGTCCCTCTGTCGGACAACTACACTTTCCGCGACCTGGCGGCCGTGGATATCTCGCTGGCCGAGCCGGCCACGCTCCCGGGCGGCTTTTTCATCCCCCGCATCCACACGCCGCGCGACGACGATTTCAACCCGGCGCGCACGGGGGCGGTAGTGGCCGCGCTGGCGAATTTCCTGGAATCCGAACTCACTCCTGCCGGCGATCCGAACGAAGGTACCTGATCTGCCAGCGCAGTTCCCAAGTCACCCCGCCGTCCTCTGAGCGCTCCCAGCGCCAGTCCAGGGCGTCGGCTCCGATGTTGAAAAACACCATCCGCAGGTGGATGTCTTTTCCGTTGAGCCGGTCGACCGTGGCGAACAAAAACTGGTCTGGCTGTACTTCTCCGTTGAAATGCCAGTAGTTGCCCTGCGAGTCCGCCCAGGTCTGCTGCCAGATTCCCAGGCCTGTATGGTAGACCGACAGGCTCATGCCCTGGAAGTCCATCGCCGGGCGGCCGTCGAAATTTTCCTGGATCACCCGGCTCCCCAGGATCCGGACCACCCGGTTGGCCCCGCGCTGCCCGTCCCCCCAGGCGACGTCCCAATCGCCGAGCCAGAAATCGAGCTGCCGTTCCGGCGGAAGCGCCGTCAAGTCCACCATAACCGCTCCCTTTCAGTCTCGCTCGGCCAGCCAGCCGCTCAAGGCCGGCCAGAGCCTGGTCTTGGCGCTTCGGCTGATCACGATCCCCACATGCCCGGCGGCGATCTCTTCCAGGTGCCTGTCCTGGCTGCCGACCTTTTCGAGGATCGAGCGCGACTGCTGGTTGGGGACGATGTGGTCGTAAGTGGCGATGATCACCAGCAGCGGGCAGGTGATGTTGGCCAGGTCCACCCCGCGTCCTTCGTGGACGAACGCGCCCTCGAACAGCTTGTTCTCCCGGATGTAGTCCTGCGACCATTGGCGGAAGGCGGCGCCGGCAAAGGGCACGCCGTCGTGCACCCATTTGTGCATCGCCTGCCAGCCTTCGACCGGTGATCCCTGCTCGACGCGCTCCATCATGGACACATACGAGCCCAAATAGTTCTCGACCGGCTTGAGCAGCTTAGCCCCGGTTTCGATCAGCTCGACCGGGATGTTGCCGAAGGCCTCCACCAGCCGGTCGACGTCCAGGTGATTCTGGTCCAGCCAGACGGTGAATGCGTTGGCGCGTTTGTCACTGAAGTCGATCGGCGGGGTCAGCAGCACCAGGTTGCGCAGTGGCGCGTCCGGGTAGGCGGCGGCGAAATATGCCGCGATGGTAGCGCCGATGCAGTAGCCCAGCAGGCTGAGCGACGGAGCGCCCGAGACGCTGAGCACCTTGCGAACCGCCCGTCGCAGGTAGATGTGCGCATAGTCGTTAAATGTTGTGCCCGCGTCCTCGGGGCCGGGCGTCCCCCAGTCCAGCAGGTAGACGTCGAAGCCGGCCGCCAGCAGGTGCTCGATCAGGCTCTTGCCGGGCTGCAGGTCGAAAATGTAGGGCTTGTTGATCAGCGCGTAGACCAGCAGCAGCGGCGTGGCGTGGCACTCCTCGGGCGGCCGCAGAGGGGTGTAGCGGTAGAGCCTGGTTTTGTTCAGCTGCCAGATCAGCTCCCGGGGACTCTGCCCGACCGGGGTGGACATGGCCTCCTGGAGGGTGCGGGCGCCGGAGGTGAAAGTCCGGAAGGCGTCCTGAAATGCGCGGCGGACCTCCTCCGGGGCGCCTTCCAGATCCAATCCGGGAATCGGCTCGCTCATTTTTCCAGCAGGCTCAGGATCTTGTCCAGCTTGGCTTCCATGTCGTCCAGGCGCATCTCCAGGCCGGTCAGGCGCTCCGAAAACGCCAGGAACTCCGCCCGGGTGGGCAGCTGCATGCCCTGCAGGTATTTTTCCATGGCGGATTCGAACTGTTTCTGCAGCGGCGCCGAGGTCTCCAGGTAGCTGTTGAGGGTTTCGCCCATCGACCTGGCAAAGTCGTCGCTGGCAACCGCCTCGGACATCGCTTTCGACCAGGCCTCCATCATAGGCCCTTGAAACTGTTTCCAGGGTGCAAAGGGGTCGAACTTGGGGGTTTCGTCGGACATCGGGGACTCCGTTTTCGATGCGGAAAGGTCCTCCAATTGTAACTGTTTGGGAAAGGGAGGGGGTGGAGGGGTGATAGGGTGAGGGTGACGGCAGGCCAATCTTGGAAACCGTTCCCTGCTGTGGCGCCCATCTCAGAGCGGAGGCGGTGAAAGCCGCCGAAGTCGAAGAGTGGGGCGCCCTCGACGAAGATGAACTGTCACGAACAGCCGCCCCGATCGCTGAGCGGAGCCGGAACCCTGAGTCCCTGGACTTCGCCCGGGATAAACACCAGCGAATGGATGCCGGCGTAGTCGTAACGCTGGGCGGCTTATCAAGAAATTTTTTTGCTGTGATTGGTGACGTTTTGCTCAGGCTGAACGCTCGGCCAGCCAGGCGTCCAGCCGGGGCCAGAAATCCTCGACCGCATCGCGCCCGACAATAGCGCCGATGTGGCCGCCATCCAGGGAAAGCAGGGTGGCGTCGCGGCTTCCGGCCAGCTCGTTCAGCACGGCCGCAGACCCGCAGGGGGCGATGTGGTCGCGCTGTGCAACCACGTTGAGCAGCGGCGCCCGGATGTCCCCCAGGTTGACGGTGCGGCCGTTGATCCGCATGCGGTTCTGGACCAGCAGGTTTTCCTGGTAGCAGTCGACCACGAACTTACGGTAAGCCTCCCCGGCCACGGAAACGTTGTCCTCCACCCAGCGGTTGAGCGCCCGGAAGTCGTCCAGGCGAGCGGGGTCGTCCAGGCGCTCCCACAGCGTCCAGGTGTTGGCCAGGTCGCTGGTTGGGCTGAGCAGTTTGAAGCTGGCCCCGAGCAGCCATGCGGGCATGTTGCCATAGGCCTCGACCAGCCGGTCAACCGGGAAATGCTCCCGGCGGGCCCACAGGCTTAGCAGGCC
>JBFKII010000247.1:0-6467 GCA_041632295.1 Anaerolineales bacterium
CTGCTCGGCGAGTTCCACCTGCCCCTCCGTGCTGATCTGGGCCCCGAAATCGATGAACGTGATGTCGCCTTCGAGCAGGCTAAACGATTTGTTCAGGCTGGTGGTGGGGTTGTAGCCCTCCGGGATGGCCACGGAAACGATGTATTCGCCTTCCAGCAAGTCTTCGATGCAGATGCGCGGCGGATCCTCGTTGGCGGGATCGGCCGGCCCGGGGATGGTCTCGGCCTGGATGGAAACCGTCCCTGAGCGGTTGCTCAGGCTGATGGCCCCCTCGGGCACGGCCACCTCCTCCTCCTGGCGGGTGGCATCCCCGTTTACGTCGTCGTACAGGAAAATGCAAACGGTCCCGGTGCCGGGGCCGGAGGTCGGCGTCGGCGGCAGGTTGGCGGGATCGACGGTGGGCAGCACCCCGGCCGGGGTCTCGGTTGCCTGGAGCGCCGGGCCACCCAGCCCGAGCAGCAGCACGTCACCGGGCCGGATGATATCGTCCGGGTCGAGGTTGTTCAGCGCCATCAGCTCTTCGACCGTCATGCCTGCGACCGCTGCGATGCGGAAGAGGGTGTCATCCTGCTGGACTGTGTACAGGATGCGGCCGTCCGGGGCCGGGGTGGGGGTCAGAAAAGCGGTAAGCTGCAAGGCCGGTGCGGCCGAAGCGGGAACAGCCGCACCACGGGCGTTGAAGATGGCGAACAGCCCGAAGAACAGCAGGGCGGTGGCCAGGAGCAGCGATCGTTTGGTGCGTATCATGCGGGAGGATTATACCTTTTCGGGGTTTCCTTATGTCGTTCTCCATCGCTGGCGGGATGGAGGGGATTGCAGCGAAGCGTTAATACCATTGTTATCCAGTTTTGATAGAATCCAAGTGATGGAAGCCAATCTGAACGACCGCCTGGGGCGCCCGCTCCACGATCTGCGCATTTCGGTAACCGACCGCTGCAACTTCCGCTGCACGTATTGCATGCCGAAGGGTGTGTTCGGGCGCGATTACCCATTCCTCCCCCGGCAGGCGCTGCTCTCATTCGAAGAGATCGAACGGCTGGCACGCATTTTTTATGGTCTGGGAGTGGGTAAGTTTCGCCTGACCGGGGGCGAGCCCCTGATGCGCAAGGACCTGGAAACCCTGATCGCCAAGCTGGCCACCATCGGGGACGTTGAAATCGCATTGACGACCAACGGGTCCTTTCCGCTCGACCGCATCCAATCGCTGCGGGAGGCGGGGCTGCACCGCATGACGGTCTCCCTGGACTCGCTGGATGACGCCGTGTTCAAAGCGATGAACGACGTCGATTTCCCGGTAGCCCGAGTCCTGGACTGGATCGAAGCCAGCGCTCAGGCCGGGTTCCGGCCGGTCAAGATCAACGCGGTGATCAAGCGCGGGGTCAATGAAGGCAGCATTCTGCCCATGGCCCGCTATTTCAAAGAAAGAGGCCATATCGTGCGCTTCATCGAGTTCATGGATGTCGGCGCCACCAACGGCTGGCGGATGGATGACGTGGTCTCTTCCCGCGAGGTGATCGAGGTCATCCGCAGCGAGCTTCCCCTCAAGCCTGCCGACCCCAACTATTTCGGCGAAGTTGCACAGCGCTGGGAGTACGAGGATGGCGGGGAGGTGGGGGTGATCTCCTCGGTCACCCAAGCATTCTGCAGCACCTGCACCCGTGCCCGGCTGTCCGCTGAAGGCCGCCTGTTCACCTGCCTGTTTGCACTTTCCGGCTTCGACCTGCGGGAGTTGCTGCGCAGCGGCGCCAGCGACGATAAGGTGCGGGAACAGATCGCCGAGGTTTGGGGCCAACGCGCCGACCGCTATTCCGAGATCCGCACCGAAGCGACCGCCGGGCTCCCCAAGATAGAAATGTCGTACATCGGGGGCTGATCCCCAGCCTGCCGAACCCCGCTTTGCCGCCTTCCGGGCGAAGCGTCAACCTGCTGCCAAAAAAACCGGGACGTGAAAATGCCATCCTACCGTAATATCCGCGCGCTGCTGTTCGATTTTGATGGCACGCTGCGCCACAACGATCCACCGGCCCACGATTTTTTCTTTGACCATGCCGTCACCCTGGGGGTCGGCGAGTCGCCGGAAAGGCGCCGGGCCGCCTTGCGCTGGGCCCACGCCTACTGGAACGGCGATGGGGAAGTCTATGCGGACATGGATAGATATGGCCAGGGATCGGAGGCATTCTGGAACAACCATGCCTACCGCTACCTGCTGGCGTTCGGATGCTCGCCGGAACAGGCCGAGACGCTGGCGCCTCGGATGCGGACGTTCATGCACGAAAACTACAACCCGGTCGACTGCATCGAGCCGGAAACTCCGGCGGTGCTGGATCGACTGCGCGCCGCGGGGTACACTCTGGGGGTGGTCTCCAATCGCGACGAACCCTTTGACGACCTGCTGGACGCCCTGGCGCTGCGCGATTATTTCGATTTCAGCCTGGCTGCCGGAGAAGTCCGCTCCTGGAAGCCTGACGTGGGTATTTTCCAGCAGTCCCTGAAAAAGGCCGGCGCACAGGCGGCGGAAGCGGTCTACATCGGCGATAACTACTACGCCGACGTGGTCGGCGCCAGGGCTGCCGGGCTGCACCCCATTTTGTTCGACCCGGATGGCGTCTTTCCGGACGCTGAGTGCCCGAGGGTGGCCGATATCCCACAACTCGGGCGCCTTTTTCTGCCGGCGGAGGCGGGTTGAAACGGCTGGCGCGTCCGTTTTTTAACCGCCCCACCCTGTCGGTCGCCCGAGAACTGCTGGGCGCCCGGCTGGTCCACCTGGAGGGAAAAGTGCGCGTCGCAGGGATCATCCTGGAGACCGAAGCCTATATCGGCGAAGCGGACGACGCATGCCATGCCCGTGCCGGCCTGACCGGGCGAACGGCGCCGTTGTACGGCCCCCCCGGCCACGCTTATGTCTACCTGAACTACGGGATCCACTGGCTTTTCAACTGCGTGACCGAAGCAGCAGGGTGCCCGGCGGCCGTGCTGGTCCGGGCGCTGCGCCCGGCGGAGGGGATCGGGCGCATCCGGCGACGCCGTGCGGGCAGGCCTGAGGCGGAATTGATGAACGGGCCAGGGAAACTCACCCAAGCGCTGGGCCTGGACCGGGGCCACAACGGCCTGGACCTGTGCGACCCGCAGGCCCGGTTGTTTCTGGAGTCCGGCGATCCCATTCCGGACTCCCGCGTGACCACTACGCCCCGTGTGGGTTTAAACAAAGTGTCGGAGCCATGGAAAAGCATTCCGTGGCGCTTTGTCGTCAGATCATGATTCCCGTTGAGGGGCCGCCGGGATCACTGGAGGAATGAATGGGACTGCTGGAAGGAAAGACCGCCCTGATATTTGGCCTGGCCAACAACCGTTCGATCGCCTGGGGCATTACGAAGGCGATGCACGACAACGGCGCCCGGATCGCGCTGAGCTACGCCGGCGAGATCATGGAAAAGCGGGTTTTGCCGCTGGCGGAAGAGCTGGGAGTAGACTTTGTCGAGCCGTGCGACGTCACCCGGGATGAAGATATCGCCGAGATCCTGGAAAAAGCCAGTGAGCGGCTTGGCCAGATCGACATCCTGGTGCACTCTATCGCCTTTGCCGGGCGGGAGGAGCTGCTGAATCCCTACGTGCAGACCGGGCGTGAGGCATTTCGGGTCGCGATGGATATCAGCGTGTACTCCTTCGTCGCCCTGGCAAACGCTTTCCGTTCGATCACCAACCCCGGCGGCGCCTACCTGACGATGACGTATTACGGTGCGGTCAAAGTGTCTCCGAATTACAACGTGATGGGTGTGGCCAAGGCGGCGCTGGAGGCCTCCACCCGCTACATGGCCTACGATCTGGGCCCGGCAGGCATCCGGGTCAACGCCATTTCAGCCGGCCCGGTCCGCACGCTGGCAGCTGCGGGGGTCTCCGGGTTCAAAAAAATGTACGGCGAGTTCGCCAACTTGGCCCCCCTGGGCCGCAACATCACCATCGATGATGTCGGCAACTCGGCGGTCTACCTGTGCTCCGAAATGGCTTCCGGCGTGACCGGGGAGGTGCATTACGTCGATGCGGGCTATAATATTATGGGCGCCCTGAAACCGGTCAACGAGTAGCGCCCGGACGAAATCCATGTTTCGCAGAAGGACCGAACCCGACACCCAGCCCATTGCGCAAGGGCGCGCTCCGGTGGAGCGCGTCACCTCGGTGCTCGGGTCCGGGATCAGTTGGAAAGGGGAGCTGGGCGGCACCGGCGGCGTGCGAATCGAAGGCAACTTTGAGGGCCCGATCGCGCTGCGCGGGTTGATTGTGATCGGGGAGCAGGGCCGTGTGACCTGCGAGCATGTGCGGGCGAATACGGTCGTGGTCGCCGGACTGCTGAAAGGGAACATCACGGCCGGCAAGGTGGAGATCCGCTCCACCGGCCGGGTTTGGGGGGACGTGGTCACCGCGGCGTTTTCCACCGAAGAAGGCGCTTTTTTGCGCGGCCAGATCACCATGGAGGACGAGGTCGATATCGGCCTGCCTTTTGTCAGCCTGGAGGAGAGCGGCGGCGTGAAGGAGGCGGTCGAAGAGGGGGGATGACCGCGGCTCCTCTCGCCGACGAAAGACGCATGGGTATGTAGAAAGATCACAGCCCTGGGCATTTCCCAGGGCTGTTTTGATGTTTTGCCGCGATTTTTTAACCGTGCACCCGCTCGTAAGCCTGCCGGAGGTGTGCGAGAAGTTCTTCGGTGATCTGATCGGCCGAAGTGATCTCGATCATGTGGGAAATGCGGGGCATGGTGCCCAGGCTTTTGGCTTTCTCGATCCGGCCTTCAAATGGCATGTCGCCCAGGTCCAAGCCGACCCGCAGGTTGGTTTTGTTGACCTTGACGGCGCCGTAGCAGCGCTCCCCATCCAGGGAGAAATAGGCCTTGGTGGGGGTGATGCGGGTCTCCGGCAGAGCGGTGAGAATCTGCGCCGAGAGCGTTTCAAACATCGGGCGCTGGTGTTCCAGGCCTTCGAAGAGCTTCTCGGTCATCGCGGCATAATCGTAGACCGGTTTGCCGCCATTGAGAAAAATTCCGGTCAGCATGGTGGCTTGCAGGTGGTTGAGCCCGTGTTCCTTTTTGAGATGGTCCGTGGTCTCCTTGGTTTTGCTCAGGCCGGACTTCCCGAGCAGCGCCATCCACGCACCCAGGGTCCGCCCGGTGGCCTCCTGGATAGTCGCCAGAAATTCCTGTTCGTATTCCTGCGCTGTTTTCGCCATTTAGCCTCCTGGATTCCGGGTAAATGTGCCGCCCATGGATTTCTGCAGCCCCTCATCGGTTTTTGCATACAGCGCCCATTCGTAGGTGTTGTCGTCGGTGAACTCCCACTCTTCCAGGTATTCGGTTGCCTGGCCGTCTTCGCCGTAGGAAGTCAGGTCGTTGACCATCTTGTTCCCTTCGAAGCGGGTGGTATAGCTGAACAGGTCGATGCCCATTTCGATCGCGGCCATGTGACCCTTGATCTCCTGCCTGCCCGGATGCCAGAACCAGCTGCCCTCCGAAACCAGGACCGGCTGGCCTTCGACGGTGAAATAGCTTTTGTTGTGGACCATTTTTTGGCCGACGCCCCATTCAAAGGTGTGGTAGCTGTCTCCCATCTGCCATGTGCCGCCCATCAAGCGAGCGAAAGGCGCCAGGGGGTTTTCAGTGTCATGCTTGTTCATGTTCGCTCCTTTCCGTAATGGTTGCCTTTAGTGTATCCTGAACCGCGCCGGCTGTATTGTAAAAAATTTACCAGCATTTCAGTCGGGAATTTCGCCGTTGATCACAAATAGAAAGCTCTCGCGCGCCAGTGCGAAACCGCTTTTTTCGGCCACCCGCCGGCTGGCGATATTGGGTTTGGAGGTGCTCCAGCAGGCTGTTCTGCCGCGCGCCCGAATATCGAGGGACAGCATCGTAGTGCAGGAGGAGCTCAGACCCAGCCCGCGGAAACCCGGTTCCGTGATCACACCGATGTCCTCGTAGTCGTCCCCGACGAAAAAGCTGCAGGCCAGGGCAACCGGCCGCCCGTCCCGGAATGCGCCCCAGGCGCAGCCGCTGCCGGCCAGAGCGGCGGCATCCCCCCAGGTGTTCCAGATCCAGCGCAAATCCGGGGAGATGCCCACCACGGCAGGGGAATCCGAACCGCGCACCCGCCGCAGGATAAACCCCTTTGTTTCCCGGACCACCGGATGGCTCTCCTGGACGTAGATCAACCGTTCCCAGACCAGCACCCGGGAGAACGCCTGTCGCAGGCGCGGGCCGAATTCGGCGCCGGCTTCCAGCATGCCATCCTGGATCATTACTTGGAGCTTCGGCACGGTCGCCACATCCGGGTCCCCGGCCAGGGCCAGGTTGCCCCCCGCCCGGGAAAAGATCAGCCGCGGATCCGGGAAGCGGTCTACCAGGATTTCGCCGCAGCCCGTGTTCAGGACATGCCGCCCGACCATCGGGCCAGGGCCGGCGGGAAAAAAGGCGGGTGCGAAGGGA
>JBFKII010000248.1:0-6443 GCA_041632295.1 Anaerolineales bacterium
CTCCCGCCTGGAGATCACCTGCCTGGACGGATCGGCGGACATCACCGTGCTGGCCCAGATCGATTCCCACGTCGAAAACCAGGGGATCCTGCACTGGGACCGGGTCTCGCAGCGCAGCCAGGCGGACGGGGCACAGCTGGCTGTGACTACACGGCGCAGCCGAAAAGTGCTGGCGATGTCCACCCGCGTCGACGGCGAGGTGGAAGGCTTCCGGCCAGACCCTTATGACTGCCCTGGCTGCCCGGGGTTTCGCCTGGAGGGCAGTCTGCCGCAAGGAAGCACACTGCGGCTGGAAAAGATCACCGCCGTGTACAACTCGCGGGATGCGGACGACCCCCTGGCCGCTGCATGCGAGGCGGCCGCGGGTGCTGCCAGTTTCGCGACGCTCTTGAAAAAACACGAGAATGCTTGGGCGGAATTCTGGGAGGAGGCCGGTGTCATCATCGAGGGGGACAATGAGGCCCAGCTTGCGGTGCGCCATGCCCTCTACCAGCTGCGCGCAGCGGCCCCTACAAGGGACGAGCGCGTCAGCATCGGCGCCAAGACCCTCAGCGGATTCGGTTATCGCGGGCACATTTTCTGGGACAACGAAATCTTCGTCCTGCCGTTTTTCACCTTCACCCAACCCGCGATCGCCCGAAACATGCTCATGTACCGCCGGCACGCCCTGCATGGCGCCCGCCGCAAAGCATCGGCCAATGGATTTGAAGGCGCGCAGTACCCCTGGGAATCGGCGGAGAGCGGGGACGAAGTGACCCCAACCTGGGTGCCGCACTTCGACGACCCGAAGAAACTGGTGCGCATCTGGACAGGGGACATCCAGATCCACATCTCCGCCGACATCGCCTATGCCATGCACCAATACTGGCAGGCTACCGGCGAGGACGAGTTTTGGGCCGGGCCGGGCTGCCGCGTGCTGCTGGAGACCGCCGTTTTTTGGGGCTCGCGCGCCGAGTCGGAAGGCGAGCGATTCGCCATCCGGGATGTGATTGGGCCGGACGAATACCACGATCATGTCGACAACAACCAGTTCACCAACTTCATGGCCCGCTGGCACCTGCAGACCGCGCTGGATTCGCTAGACTGGCTGGAGGAAAACCACCCCGAACGGGCCCTCGCCCTGGTGGACGAGCTGGACCTCTCTCCCGGGCGATTGGCGCATTGGCGGCGGGTGATCGACGGCCTGATCGTGCTCCGGGACTCGGATAGCGGCCTGATCGAGCAGTTCGAGGGTTTTTTCGGGCTCAAAGATGTCGAATGGGAAAGATACGCCGGGCGGACGCGTTCCATGCAGGAGCTGCTCGGGATTGAAGGCTGCACCGAATACAAGGTCCTCAAGCAGGCGGATGTGATCGCCCTGTTGTGCCTGCTCGGGGACCAGTTCGATGAAAAGACCTGGCGCGCCAACTGGGATTACTACGTCCCCATCACGGACCACGAATACGGCTCCTCTCTTGGCCCGGCCATGCACGCCTGGGCGGCCTGCAAGCTGGGTATGCCGGAGACGGCCTACGATCATTTCATGCGGGCGGCGCGCGCTGACCTGCTGGACGTGCGCGGCAACGCCGGGGACGGCATCCACGCCGCCTCGGCCGGGGGCCTGTGGGAGGCGCTGGTCTTCGGCTTTGCCGGAATGCGGATCACGCTGCAGGAGCCAGTTTTCAAGCCCTGTCTGCCCGCCCACTGGACTCGCCTGGCGTTCAAGATCGCCCAGCGCGGGGCGCGCTGGCAGATCGAAATTTCATCAGGGGATAAGGTCAAAAAAGAGAGGTTACAAAAATGAAAGCTGCGCAAACTATGAAACCGATCACCCGGCAGGAATCGACACTTATCAGAAATGGAGTCGGGATCGAGTTCCGCGATCTTAATAAGAACGGCCGGCTCGACATTTACGAGGACCCGCGCCAGCCCCTGGAAGCCCGTGTGGAGGACCTGCTCGCTCGCATGACGCTGGCGGAAAAGGCTGGCATGCTGTTCATTAACGGATCGATCGTCAACTCCGATGGCTCACTCGATGACAAACCCGGCGCGTCCGCTTTCAGGCAGCAAGCTATCCCGCAGATGGCGGAGCAGCAGATGAACCACTTCAACATCTGGCAAATACCGGGGCCCGGAGTCCTGGCAAAATGGACCAACAACCTGCAGCGCCACGCTGAAAGCACCCGTTTGGGCATCCCGGTGACGGTAGCCTCCGACCCGCGCAACCATTTCAGCAGCGCCATTTTTTCCATGGCCGCTGTCGGCTTTTCGCAGTGGTGCGAGCCACTCGGCTTTGGCGCTCTGGGAGATGCGGATCTGGTCCAGCACTTTGCGGACACCGTGCGGCAGGAGTACCTGGCAGTGGGAATCCGTCTGGCCCTGCACCCGCAGGTTGACCTGCCTACCGAACCGCGCTGGGCACGCTGCGGCAATTCCTTCAGCGAGGATGCCCACCTGACGGCCAGGCTGGCGGCTGCCTATATCCGCGGCTTCCAGGGCGAAAAGCTCGGACCGGCTGGCGTGGCCTGCATGACCAAGCACTTCCCAGGCGGTGGCCCGCAAAAGGAGGGGCTGGACCCGCATTTTAATTTCCAGCAAGGCCAGATTTACCCGGGAAACAATTTCGATTACCACCTGATCCCCTTCGAGGCGGCCATCAGCGCCGGGACAGCCGCGATCATGCCCTATTACGGCGTCCCCGTCGATCAAACCGAAGAGAACGTGGCCATGTCGTTCAACAAGGCCATCATCACGGGTTTGCTGCGTGAAAAATACGGGTACGATGGGGTGGTGTGCACGGACTGGGGGCTGATTACGGACAAGCAAACGCCGGAATTCGTCTGGCCGGCGTGCGCCTGGGGCGTGGAGCACCTCGGCGAGGCCGAACGGGTGCTGAAAGTGCTGGAAGCCGGCGTCGACCAGTTCGGTGGGGAGAGCCGGCCCGATCTGGTGCTGGCTTTGGTCGAGGATGGCCGGATCTCGGAGGCGCGCCTGGATGTATCGGTGCGGCGGCTGCTGCGGCAAAAATTCCAGCTGGGGCTTTTCGACGACCCTTTCGTGGATGAAGCCGCCGTAGCACACGTACTCGGCCGCGAAGCTGCGCACACTGCCGGGGGAGAATCCCAGCGCCGGGCGATGACCCTGCTGAAGAACGAAGCCGGGGTCTTGCCGCTGGCGGGAAGTCCAAAACTATTCCTGAAAAACATCGACGCTGAAGCAGCAAAAGGCTATGCGCATGTGGTGGGCAGCCCGGAACAGGCCGATGTCGCCATCCTGCGCCTGGAGACCCCCTGGTATCCAATCGAAACGCCCAACCTATTTGCGCGCGGCTTCCATCACGGCGACCTGGACTTCAAGGGTCAGGCCAAAGAGGAGATCCTGGCGCTGCTCGCCCAAATCCCGACCATCGTGGTGCTGTACCTGGACCGGCCGGCGGTGATCCCGGAGATCGCCGCTGCGGCCGCCGGGCTGCTGGCGGACTACGGGGCCAGCGATGCGGCCGTGCTGGATGTGGTGTTTGGGAAAGCGGCGCCGGAGGGCCGCCTGCCTTTCGAGCTGCCGTCCTCGATGGCGGCGGTGCGCGCCCAGTATCCGGACGTGCCGTACGATTCGAAAAGCCCGTTGTTCCCGTTCGGTTTCGGGCTGCGTTACGGAGATTGAGCCCCGCGCGACCCGGGCCCTGGCACACCGCTCGTACCGGGGCTCCGCACTGGCACGTACGCCGCCTCCCATTGCATGAGTGTCACGGGGCAGAGCCCTGTGACCAGGTTTGAACTTTTCTCCCCCGTGACCAGGCTATAAAATGTCGGTCACCGCGATTTCCAGTCGAGTCATACTATAATCATTGACCTCTTTATGTCAGAAACCCTGCACCTGAATAAAGATCAGCGCCTGCCGGACCGACCTTTCACCGATCCGAAACACAGCCGGGCAGACCTGGCCTTCCTGCGCCACATGGCCCGCTTGCTGGTCGATTCGTACGACAACCCCTGGGTCTGTGATTTCGTGCCGGGAAAGCGGCCGGTTTGCCAGTCTGATCCGCAGGGGCGCCACTTCCGCATCTACTACATCCAGCCCAAGCTGCTGTTCGAACGTAAAAACCTGACCGTGGTGGGATTTTTCGGCCAGAAGAGAGCGGGGGCGAAAGTCCAGCCGCTGATCCAGGCCGACAAGCGCTTCGAAAGGGATTTTCACAACCATCCGGGACTGCTCAGCCTGAGCACCTCCCGCATGCCGGACGGGAATTTTGCCAACCTGGTGCTGTTCACCGACCCGGAGTCAAAGGACCGCTGGAACTTCAACCCGCTTCATTACGAAACGGTATCTAAAATCTCGCCCCCGTATTACGAATCCATCCGCCTGAATAACGGCGTAATCCCGGAAGGGCTGGATGATCCGGAAGGACTCACTCTGACCCGGGTCCGGTATATCGACTATGCCACGGACCCGCCCTGGCGAGGGGTGAGAGAATTCGGCTGAAACCGCTTGGTCACCCGGACCGACCGATTCACTTCCAATCCCACATCAGTACTCCGGATTCGCCTGCATATCCAAAGGTGCAGCCATTTTGATTGCTGGCGGTCGCCCTTGAACCGCGGTACGCCCGCCCTTCGACTTCGCTCAGGATTCGGCGCCGCTCAGGGATCGGGCGACTGGGGTTTCCGTCTGTTTTAGCCGCCCGGCTCCGGCGGGCAGTCGGGCGTGTGCAGGAACTGCCGGCATTCTTCCGGGGCCCACCAGCGCGTCAGGCGCGAATACGCCAGGGAAAGAAGGTCCTGCGGATCGAGCAGGTAAACCCGCATCAGGCCGTCCCTGCCGCTCGTGATCAGCTCCGAGCCGTCCGGGCTGAACAGCAGGGCGCTTGGGCCGCCCGGCAGGACTAGCAGTTCGGTGATCGCCCCCTCCCCGGAACCGTCCTTAAATGCTCTCAGATCCCAGAGCCGGACTTCATCCGGGGTGGCGCTTGCCAGCCTGCGGCCATCGGGGCTGAAAGTTACGGCCAGGACCGTGTTGGTGTGGTTGGTCAGGGTCGCCTTGAGCACCGCCCGGCCCGCATCATAATCCAGCGCCCAGAGCTTGACAGCAGCGTCGGTGCCGGAAGTCGCCAGAAAGCGACCGTCCGGGGAAAACGCCAGCTCCCATACGCGCTGGCCGTGGCCTGCATCGAATGAAAACAGGGGCTGCCCTGTATCGGTCTCCCAGATGAAGACGGTCGTGGGGGAGACCAGGACGTTCAAATTCTCCCCCGAGGCCTGGCCGCTCGCCAGGTAGCTTCCGTCCGGGCTGAAGGCAATCGCTGACAGGTCAACAGTATGCCCCTGCAGAACGTGCAGCGTTTCACCGCTCGCCGCGTCCCAGATACGGGCGGTGCCGTCCGCGCCCGCCGTTGCCAGCCGGTCCCCGGCCGGATGGTAGTCGACGCCCAAGACCCCGGGGATCCAATCCGCCAGGCTTTCCCCATGCCCTTCCAATCGTAAAAGTTCCTCACCCGTGGCTGCATCCCATATCCGGGCGGTGCCATCCAGGCTGGCGGTGGCCACGCGCCCGCCGTCCGGGTGAAAAGCAACAGACCAGACGTCATCCTCATGCCCGACTAGGTCCTGGATCAAACTGCCGTTCGGCATTTCCCACAGGCGAGGGGTCCCACCTGTCACCAGCGTCCGGCCGTCCGGGCTGAGTTCAGAATTGAAAACAATAAAACCGTCATTCGGAACCCAACTGAGGCTTTCGGATGCGCCCCCCGGCGAAATATCCCAGACACGGGCGACCCCTTCGATGTCGCTGCTGAGCAGCTGATGTCCGTCGGGGTGAAAAACAACTGAACGGACCTGCACGCCGTGCGGCAAAACCAGAAATGTCTCCCCCGTGACCAGGTCCCAAATTCGTGAAGTCCCGTCCAGGCTGGCAGAGGCCAGCATGCCGCCGTCGGCGCTGAAGTCGATCAGGCGAATGGTATCCGGATTACCAGCCAACCGGAAAACCGGAGCGGATGGCCCCTCACCATCCGTAACATCGATCTCCCAGACATGCACCTCCCACCCCGCATCGCCGGCGTCCACCGCCAATGCCACCTGCTGGCCATCCGGGCTGACCGCATGGTCGTTGATGAAAAAATCACTATCCAGGCGCTGGAGCAGCTCCCCCGTCTGCGCATCCCAAACCTGGACCCGGCCGGAGCCATCTTCGCGGTTATCGTAGCTCACCAGGCGCCGGCCATCGTTGCTGAATTCCAGCTCGACAAAACCCGTATGGCCAGGCAGGTCGAATAAGCGTTCCCCCGTTGTCAGGTCCCAGATGGCCAGGTCACCGTCCTGCAGGAATACGGCCACCTGGGTCCAATCGGGGTTCAGGTAGAAGCCGCCAATGGCAATAGCGGAAACCGGCAGGGCCAGGCTGCTCGTTTTTTTCCCTGTGGCCACATCCCAGATCGCCAGGCTGAAGTTTGCACCCGGCTCGGCCGCAGC
>JBFKII010000249.1:0-6442 GCA_041632295.1 Anaerolineales bacterium
CTGCCGTCATGGTCTGCGTGATGATATTGCCGGCAGCCGTGCTGGCTGTGTGGGAACCGTGCCCGTTACTGTCCTCAGGCGTGGTCGCCTCGCTCACAAAGCTCCAGGCGCCGATCAGCTTGTCGTTGCAGGCGAAGGTTGGATCGTAGCTCGGATCGCCGGGGTCACACACCCCGACATATACACCAGCGCCGTATGGGTTGGTGTGGTCGTAGCCGTCCCCGCCGATGTCGGCAAAGGAGGGATGGGTGGAGTTGATGCCGGTGTCCAGCACACCGACGATGATGCCTTCTCCGAAGGTGTCCAGGCCGCTGGTCGTGTTGCCGGCCCAGATGTCCGGTGCGCCGATCCAGGTCGGTCCGACGTCGGTATCCGGGTAGGCGATCATTTCGGCCTCCACCAGCGCGACGCCCGAAAGCGCCGCGACGATCGCGGCTTCATCCGCATCGATCTCCAGGGTCATGCCGTTCAAGGCGTAAACGTACTGGTGGCGGATATTCACGCTGCGGCCGAGGGCGGCGTTGATAGCGTCGACCATCTCCGCCTGCTGCCCTACCAGGTATTGCTCGTAGGCCCGGACCGCGGGGGAGTCGAGATCGAGCTTGCGATCTCCTGTGACCTGAGGGCTGGTGCCCTCAAATCCCGGGATGCCGCCGTTGTAGCTGGCAACGGGGGGATCGTCCAGCTGGACGATGTGCGCGCCGGTCAGCTCGGTACCGGTCGGCACTGCCGGTGCCGCTTCTGGATCCGAGATGCGATTGAAGGCGCTTCCCTAGCCCGGCTGGGCCAGGACGGGTGTGACCAAAATTGCCACGGTCGCCAGGATCGCAACGAGGATCAAAACGGATTTTCTGTTTTTCATCGCTTTCTCCAAGTTGGATTAAGGTTGGTGTGTTTGGCTGATAATTTTCCATCGGCCGCGGCCGCACGGCAGGCGCGGCAACAGCCCCCATTACGCATTCGCCCTCCTTTCTGATGTTCCAGTTTACTATTATGGATTTTGGGAATCATTCGGCAGGTGGTATCCTAAAAGAAAAGCGGGTCACTGTCAAGCAAAGCGCGCCTGGCAGTCCATGGCATCCCCTAAGGAAGATTATACTCCGGGATTCGGCCAAATCCGCAAAATCCGCTGATTGACTTCCCCGGCGCGATCATGTAAAATCCCTGCCACAATGGATACCGGCAACCGCTTCTTTTTTAGCTACGCTTATTGGTTCGGCGCACACCCTGCAGCCGTTGGCGTGGCTTAAGCGGTAAGAAAGACAGCTTAATCAGCAGCGCGAGGCCAACGGCCTCGCGTTTTTTTGTTAACCCGGCTCAGGCCGGAACTCTGAAGGAGATGCCATGCCCATCCGAGGAGTACGCGGCGCTATCCAGGCCGATAAAAATACTGCGCAGGACATTCACGCAGCCACCCGCCGGCTGCTGGAGGCGATCGTGCGCGCCAACCCGCAGTTAGACCTCGAGTCGATCGCCAGCATCTTTTTTACCGTGACCCCGGATCTGGACGCCGCCTACCCTGCACTGGCGGCCCGCCAGCTGGGCTGGATTGCCACCCCGCTTCTCTGCGCACAGGAGATCCCGGTCCCCGACAGCCTGCCGCGCGTGGTGCGGGTGCTGCTGCACTGGAACACCGAGATCCCGCAGGCCGATGTCCAGCACGTCTATTTAGGGGCGGCCGTCCAGCTGCGCCCCGACCTGAACGTATATCCGGGATTTCAAATTATCGAAAACGGCAACCCATAAATCCGGCCATGAAAGCCAAGCCAACGGAGAAGATATGTTGATTGTGATGCATTCCGATGCCACCCAGAAAGATATCAGTAAAGTAGTTGACCAGGCTGAAAGATTAGGGCTGAAAGCGCACCTGTTGCACGGAGTGGAGCGGAAAGCCCTGGCTATCACCGGCGACCCGCGACCGGTCGTGCGCGACCAGTTTCTGCACATGCCCGGCGTCCAGAGTATCGTTCCGATCACCAAGCCATACAAGCTGGCCTCGCGCGAGTTTCATCCGCATGATTCGGTCTTCCCGATCGATGGGTTCAAGGTCGGAGGGGATGAGATCGTGATCATCGCCGGGCCATGCTCGGTGGAAAGCCGGACCCAACTTCTGGAGACCGCCCATGCGGTCCGGGAAGCCGGCGCCCATGCCCTGCGGGGCGGGGCTTTCAAACCCAGAACCTCCCCTTACACGTTTCAGGGGCTGGGGGAGGAAGGGCTTGAGATCCTGGCCGAGGCCCGCGAGCAGACCGGCATGCCGGTGGTGACCGAGGTGATGGAGCCGGACAAGGTCGGTCTGGTGGCCCGGTACGCCGATGTGATGCAGATCGGCGCCCGCAACATGCAGAACTACCCGCTGCTGCACGCCGCCGGGGAGAGCCAGCATCCCGTCTTGCTCAAGCGCGGCATCAGCGCAACGCTTGACGAGCTGCTCATGGCGGCCGAGTACATTTTGTCCCACGGCAACCGGCGCGTGATCCTGTGCGAACGCGGCATCCGATCCTACGAGACCAGCACCCGCAACACGACGGATATCAACGCCATTCCGGTCCTTAGAGATCGGACACATCTCCCGGTTTTCCTGGACCCGAGCCACTCAACCGGCTACTGGGAGTATGTTGCGCCCATCGCCCTGGCCGGTGTGGCAGCCGGAGCTGATGGCCTGATTGTCGAAGTGCACCCGCATCCTTCGGAGGCCCTTTCCGACGGCGGCCAGTCGCTCAAACCCGAGCGGTTTGCCGAGATGGTGCACCAGGTGCGGGCGATCGCCGAGGCCATCGGACGCAAGGTGGCGCCGGTCCGGCAGCCGGCCTGAGCGCCGCCGGATCGCCTACCGCATGGACCTTTCCGGATTTGCGATAGCTGTCGTCGGGCTGGGCCTGATGGGCGGCTCACTGGCTCTGGCTCTGCGGGACCGCTGCAGAACGCTGCTGGGGGTCGATCCCGACCCGGCTGCGCTGGCGCTGGCGGCCCGCCGGAAAATCGTCGATCGGGCGGCGCCGGACCCTGCCGCGCTGCTTCACGAGGCCGACCTGATCGTGTTGGCCCTGCCGCGGCAGGAAATGCTGGCCCTGATCCCCCGGCTTCCCCAACTGCACCCGGGCGGGCCAGTGGTGCTCGACCTGGGTTCCACCAAGCGGGATATCGCCCGGGCCCTGGATGCCCTGCCGGCGCGTTTTGAAGTCCTGCCGGCGCACCCGATCTGCGGCAAGGAGACTTCCGGACTGACCCAGGCGGAGGCGGATTTGTATCGCGGGGCGCCTTTTGTGCTGTCCCCGCTGTCGCGCAGCACGGAACGGGCCCGACGGGCGGGCGAGTCGCTGGCCAGGGCGGTGGGCGCCTATCCGGTCTGGATGAGCCCCGAAACCCACGATGCGCGCATCGCCCGGACGAGCCACCTGCCTTACCTCCTGGCCTGCGCATTGTCGCTCAGCGCCGGACAGGAAACGGACACTCTCGTCGGGCCGGGCTTCCGCAGCAGCGCTCGCCTGGCCGGAACGACTTCAAGCCTGGGCCTCGAAATGCTCCTGGGAAACCGGGATAACCTGCTCGCCGCCCTAGGGGGTTTTCGAAACCGACTGGATGCCCTCGAAGCTGCTCTGGCCGCCGCCGACCGGCCGGCCTTGTCCACCGGCCTGCAGGAGGCCCGCAGCGCCTATCTTTCCCTGACTGCAAACCCGGACCCCTGACCGATGCTGACCGTCTCCCCGTCTCCACCGCTCTCCGGCAGCCTGGCGCTGCCCGGCGATAAATCCCTCTCCCACCGGGCGGCCTTGTTCGCTGCGCTGGCTCAGGGAGAGTCCGTGATCGATAATTTCCTGGAGGCGGGCGTGACCCGCGCCATGCTGGCGGCGCTCGAGAACCTGGGTTTCGATTACCAGCTGGCGGCGGGCCGGTTGACCCTGCGCGGCGAGGGCCTGGATGGCTGGCGGGCGCGCGCCCGCCAGACGGGGCCGGTCCTCGACTGCGGGCACTCGGCCACCACCATGCGGCTGCTTGCCGGGGCCCTGGCGGCTGCCGGCGTGCCTGCGGCCCTGGACGGTTCCGCGGGTTTGCGCAGCCGTCCGATGGGCCGCATCGTCGAACCCCTTCAGGCGATGGGCGTGCCGGTCCGATCGACGGGGGGCAAAGCGCCTCTGAATTTTAAAGCCCGAAACGGGCGCCCTCTGCAATCGCAGATATTCGATCTTCCGGTCGCCTCCGCCCAGGTGAAATCCTGCCTGCTGCTGGCCGGCCTCGCCGCGGACGGACCTGTGACGGTGATCGAGCCCGGTCCTTCCCGCGATCACACCGAGCGCCTGCTGGGCGGCATGGGTGCGGAGGTGGCAAGGATGGAACTTCCGGGCGGAAAATTCCGGGTCGAACTGCAGCCGCCCGCCACGCCCCTGGACCCGCTGAACCTTTCGCTGCCCGGGGATTTTTCTTCGGCGGCGTTCCTGATCGTCGCCGGGCTGATCACACCGGGGTCCGAAATCCGCCTGCAGGCGGTCGGGTTGAACCCGACGCGCACCGGTCTGCTGGATGCGCTCGAGATGATGGGCGCAGGGATCCGGCTGGAAAACCGCCGGGAACGCCAGGGGGAGCCGGTCGGGGATATCTTGGTGCGCCACACACCGCTTTCCGCCTGCCGGGTGGACGGGCCGCTCGTGGTGCGAATGATCGATGAATTTCCGGCCTTTGCGGTCGCCGCGGCCTACGCGGTGGGGGGGACGGTAGTTCGGGAGGCGCGCGAGCTGCGTTTAAAGGAGTCGGATCGGATCAGCGCGCTCTGCCGCCAGTTGCGGTCCATCGGGGTGGAGGCCCGCGAGCTGGACGACGGTTTCTGCATTCCTGGAGATCAAAAACCTGCGGGCGGAAAGGTCGACCCCTCTGGCGACCATCGCCTGGCGATGGCCCTGGCCGTGGCTGGTTTGGCTGCACAGGGGCCTGTGAAGGTTGGGCATCCGGAGATCATCCGCCAGTCCTTCCCCGGTTTTCAAGAAGCCCTGTCCGGGCTGGGAGCAAAGATCGATGACTGACCGCTATTCCCTGGGAATTGTAGGCTACCCGCTCGCCCATTCCCACTCCCCCGCCATCCACCAGGCGGCGTTGCGCGCCGCCGGCCTGGAGGGCGAATACCTGCGCTACCCGATACCCGCCGGCCCGGAGGGGCTGGCTTCGCTGCCCACGCTGCTCGGGCGAGTGCGCAGTGGGGAGGTGCAGGGCCTGAATGTGACCGTGCCGCATAAGCGGGCGGTCCTGCCCCACCTGGACCGCCTGACCCCAGCCGCACAGGCGATCGGGGCGGTCAACACGATCTCCATGGAAGGCGAGGAACTGGTCGGAGACAACACCGACGCCCCTGGGTTTGCGGCCGACCTGGACCGGTTCCTGACCCAGGCGGGTATCTCCGGGCAGCGCGCCCTGGTGCTGGGTGCGGGCGGTTCGGCGAGGGCAGTCGTTTACGCCCTCCTGATGCGCGGCTGGCGGCTGGCCATCGCCGCCAGGCGGCTCGAGCAGGCGCTGGAGATCATGGCTTCCTTCCAGTCTGCGCCCGGTATCACGGAGACTCGCATCACCCCCCTGCCCCTGGACCCGCGCGAGCTGCGTTTCCGGCCGTGCAGCCTGCTGGTCAACACGACCCCGGTCGGCATGCACCCCGATGTCGACCGCTGTCCCTGGCCCGACGGCACGCCGTTCCCGGAAGGGGCGGCGGTTTATGATCTCGTGTACAATCCGGAGGAGACGCTGCTTGTCCGCACGGCCCGCGCCGCCGGCCACCCGGCCGACACCGGGTTGGGCATGCTCGTCGAGCAGGCCGCCCTGGCATTTGAGCGCTGGACCGGCCACGCTGCGCCCCGCCAGGCCATGCGCCGGGCCGCCGAGACGAATTGACCCGTATGTTCACCCGCCTTCGCAGCCTGACTGCCGGAGAATCCCACGGACCCGAACTGATCGCCATCCTGGAAGGCATGCCCGCCGGGCTGCCGCTTTCCGCCGCGGATATCGACCCGCAGCTGCGCCGCCGCCAGCTGGGATACGGCGCGGGCCCGCGTATGAAGCTGGAGGATGACCGGGTGGAAATCCTGAGCGGGGTGCTGGCTGGGCAGACGATCGGCTCGCCGATCGCCCTGCGGATCATCAACCGCAACCACGACCGCTGGCGCGGTGTGGCAGTCGAACCGATGACCACCCCGCGGCCCGGCCATGTCGACCTGACCGCGGCCATCAAGTACGGATACAGCGACCTGCGGCCCGGGCTTGAACGGGCTTCGGCCCGCGAGACAGCCGCGCGCGTGGCGACCGGGGCGATCTGCCGCCATTTCCTGGCACAGTTCGGCATTACGATCGGCGGCTATGTCACTGCCATTGGCCAGGTCCGTGCCGACCTGGAGGCCATGCCGCTGGAAGCGCGCATCCGGGACGCGGATGACAGTGAAGTGCGCTGCCCGCACCCCGAATC
>JBFKII010000250.1:0-6433 GCA_041632295.1 Anaerolineales bacterium
GCCCTGGCCGGCTTCCGGGCAGTTTTCAAAGGGTGAAATTAAATTAAGACTCGCCCGAGGACCTCGGGCGAGTCTTAACTGCGAATGTTGTTGTACTAATCTGCAGCCGCTACCGCCTCATCGATCACCCGCCGCTCCAACTCAGGCGGGCTGAAGATCAGGAAGATGGCGTTCATCAGGATCCCCAGGACCGCCGCGGTGGCGATGGCCGGCAGGCCGTTATCGAACACGCCGGGGATCGTAATCGGCAGGAAACCGCCTTCAAAACCGATGTTTCCGCCGATCCCAACGACCATGATGGTGGCCCCGATAGCCAGGTTCTTGGGATCGAACATGCTGACCTTGTGCTCTTGCATCAACGCGATGCCCTGCATGCCGATCGTCCCAAACAGGTAGATCGCCAGGCCTCCGCTCACTGCAAGCGGCACAGTGTTGACCACCGCCGCCAGCTTGCCCACAAAGCCGAGTAGAACCGAGATCACCCCGGCCATGATCAGCGCCGGGCCGGAGTAGTTGCGGGTGATCGCCATCAGCGAGTTGTTCTCGCCATAGTTTGTGCCGGCGGTCGCGCCCAACAAGCCGTTGATGAAATCGCCAATGCCGTCCAGGATCAGGTTGAAGCCGATGTGCTCATCCAGGTGGTACTTCTCCTTTTTCATCACCTCGGCCTGGCGGTCGACATACAGCCCGATCTGGTAGAGATGGGCGGTCGATTCAGGGATGGTAGCGATCGCCATGATCGCGATGCTGAAAATGGCGGTCCCGATCAGGGGGCCGGTAAAGGAGGGAAGCGTAATTACCGGCATTGCAAACCATGGGGCATCACTGATGGCCTGCCCGGCGGCGCTCAGCGAGCCGGGAACGATCAGGGCAGTTACGACATAACCGGCCAGGGCACCCAGCAGGATCGGGATCATGCCGATGAAACCTCTCCGCTGGAGGTAGACCGAAAACAACACGGTAACCAGCAAGGTCAATAGCGCCACGGTCCAGTTGGCAGCCGCGAGGTCCAGCGCGGCGAAGGCCAGGCCGAACCCGATGATGGCTGCGACCGAGCCGGTCACGATCGGCGGCAGCACCTTATCGATCGCTTCTTTGCCGATCGCCCGGATGATGAACCCGACCACGATGTTCAGGATGCCGGTCACCACAATGCCGGCCTGCATCAGGGAGATGACTTCGTTGGGAACCGGACCGCTGAAAGGTACGTGCTCCCCGGTAGCCTGCTGGATCACGCCAATGTAAGCCGCCATGTAGCTGAAACTTGAGCCGTAAAAGAGCGGGATGAATTTTCCGATCCCGCGCTTGGACAAGACCAGGGCGACAATTGTGGAGACGCCCGAGGCAAGCAGTACCGTGCCGACATGAAAACCGATGAAAGCCGCCACAAAAGCCGTGGCAGGGAACATGGTAATGACATGTTGGAATCCCAGCAGAATGTTCTGAACGAGAGGGGGGGTATCATTGGGCAGGTACCCCATTTTTCCAGATTGCATTTTGTACCTCCTCCGGTACGGGAATGTTGTTCTATATCAAAGCAACCAACACTTGCTTGAACACCGGAAATTCGCCTTTCAGGACACCTCCTTAATAAAAACATGCGTGCCGCAAACTCCGGCACGCACTGAATGCCCCCTGTGCAAAAAGCTATCACCGATCTTGAAACCCTGTACAGGCTTCAATTGGTCTCGGTAAACCCGTGTGATGAAATCCATCTCTCCAAACGTTGTTAGGTATCGATGGCCGAATTACAATGTTATTAACACTATTTTTCAACAAAAGGTGCGCCTGCGGAGGAATTTGAATGGAAAAACCCCTTGAAAATATTAGAGTCCTTGACCTGAGCCGCGTGCTGGCCGGCCCCTATTGCACGATGCTAATGGGAGATATGGGTGCGGACGTGGTCAAAGTGGAAAGGCCTGGGAAGGGGGATGATACCCGCGGCTACGGTCCTCCTTTTTTAAACGGGGAAAGTACGTATTTTATGAGCGTCAACCGCAACAAGCGCAGCATCACTCTGGATATTAAGAATGAACAAGGGCACAGAATTTTGAAAAGCCTGGTAACCAGGGCGGATGTGCTGGTGGAAAATTTCCGGCCGGGCACCCTCGATCGCCTGGGTTTCGGTTACGCGCAAGCGAGTGCGATCAACCCCACTCTGATCTACTGTTCGGTTTCGGGCTACGGCCACACCGGACCGATGGCGGAAGTGCCCGGATACGATCTTATCGTACAGGGTGAGGGCGGCATCGCCGACCTGACCGGCGATGCCGATGGCCCCCCCACCAAGGTCGGCACCTCCCAGGCGGACATCGTCGCCGGGATGAACGCTTTCCAGGGGATCCTCCTGGCCCTGCTCTCCAGGGCGCAGACCGGGCAGGGGCAGAAAATCGACATCGCCCTGCTGGATTGCCAGGTCTCCCTACTGACCTACCAGGCTGGCATTTATTTCGGTACGGGGAAGAGCCCGACTCGCATGGGGAACAAGCACCCGTCCATCGCACCATATGAGACGTTCCGGTGCAGCGACGGGTATGTGAACATCGGCTGCGGAAATGAGGTGATCTGGCGGCGTTTTTGCGAAGCGATCGGCATGACCCAGCTTTTGGAGGACAGCCGTTTCGCAACCAACGCAGACCGGGTGGAGAACCGCAGCGCGCTCAACCAGATTCTTGACCCGCTGCTTCAAACCCGCACCGCGGCGGAATGGATCGAGATATTACGGCCGCGCAGCATTCCGGTTGGACCGATCCACTCGGTCGGTGAGGTGCTGGAGCACCCACAAATTCAGGCCCGGCAAATGGTGACGGAACTGCAGCATCCCACCGCAGGCCCGATCCGCCTGACCGGAAATCCAATCAAAATGAGCGCCACACCCCCCGAGATTCAACGCCCGCCGCCGGTGCTGGGAGAGCATTCTTTTGAGATCCTTAACGATTGGCTCGGTATGGAAAAGTCAGAATTCCAAGGACTGGTCGAGTCCGGAGCTATTTGAGCGGAGAGAAAACAAAAAGGATCCCGGGTCCTTTCGGATCCGGGATCCTTTTTTGAGGCAGACAGACTCAGGCTGTCCGGCTGCGGCCGAGAATGATCGCCAGGCCGAACACCCCAGCAAGGAGTAGGATACCGAGGCAGGCGATCAGCGCTATCGAGATGGTTGTGCGTTCGTTCTCTGGGGAAGCCTGTTGGGAACCGCTTTCCTGGCTGTTGATAAAAGGCAGGTCCACGGAAAAAGCGGGGGCTTCCTCGCAGTCCCAGACCCCTTTTTGATCGGACAAGTCGTGGACGTTGGAGACGTCCGCCCGACCAGGGTCGTAATCAAACACCGGATCCACGGTCATTTCTTCGGGGGAGATCACCGTGCTCAGGCGGGTGACATAGGGGAACCCTGCGGCCAACGACTGCAAAAGGGGATGGCTGACGGCCAGCGCGGCGGTCGGGGCGGCGTACTCGGTCACAAAAGCCTGGCCGTCAAACTCATCGGCTTTTTGACCCATCAGAACGCGGTAGTTGTTCCCACCGAACGTGAAGAACTGGATCTCGCGATCCGGAATTTCGATATGGGCGTAATTTTCAGGCACGGCCTGGGTATCCGCATATATCCATGTCAGGACTCGCATATCCGGATTGGCAGCGACCGCGGTCAATCGCAAAGGGATCATCGGTCTATCGGAGCGATAGGTGACCTTGACCGGTTCAACATCGGAGGCTTCCTTGTCCGGCAGTAGACGCATAGCCAGAAAGACCATTTTTTCCTCGACGTAGACATCGATCAGCGGCTCCATCTCTTCGGTCACGCGGTATTCGTTGTCCCGCAGCCAAAAAATCATGGCGGTGGGGTCATCGGATCCGACCACATCAAAACCAAATGGACCGACGGCCCCACTGGCAAAAACGGTGACGTCTCCCGGCTCGGACTCGGCGCTCTCCGCAACGGCCATTAAGGGCATTTCACACGTTTCTGGAAACGGCGGCGGAATAAAGACCGGCGTGGTGGCCGCTTCGAGCTCGGTGAATGCGGCCATTGCGTCCTCAGGCACCTCCACGTCTTCCGCGGTGATGGCAGAAGGAAGCGGCAATATCCAGCTGAAATCTGGCGCAGAGCCAGTGTACTGGATCTGGATGTAAGCGGAGACGGTCCCATCCGCATTTTGGGTGAAGATGATTCGCTCCGCATTTTGATCCACCGGAGAATTCTGGCAAAAAAAGCCGCCGCAGGCATAAGCCCGAACGCTGCCGGTAAGCGTGAACAAGGCTGCTGCAAACAAAGCCAGAATGGGGATCATCAATTTTCTGTGGGGCATACGCTTCCTCCTGAAAATGGGTTTCAGCCTGGACGAATCCGGGAAGAAAAAAGTTCCCAAAACCGCGGGCTTTATTTTACCTGCCCCAGGAGATGGGAACTTATTTCTGTGAAATGGTTTTTCTGGGTCAGGCCGCTCCGGCCAGCAATCCCCGAATACCCTCCGGCGCCTGGGGCAGCCCGAACATACTCAAGATCGCCTGGGCCTCCAGCTCAAACTGCCAGAAATGTTGGCAGTCTGCCAGCGCCTCCAGCACCATGCACTGTTGCTGTGCCAGCCCGTCCGGTCCGCCGCCGCTCCATACTCGTTTACCGAAAGCCAGGTACAGCATGGCGTAAGCGATATCGGGGGTTGCGGCCGACTCCACCCGATCGAGCGACCGGACCAGATCAGGCAAGATCGCCCCGCCCCGTGAGGGTCCGAAAATGCACAGAGCCAGGGCGATGTCTGCGTACATGTGCCCTTCCGCCCATGGAAGACGGCCGTATTGTGCTGCCAGATCCTGCGCCGGGTGCGAAAGGTGATCGATCAGGCTTTCCATGTACACCGGCGGCGCTCCGTTCCCGGTATGCCGGACGATGGCCAGCGCGGATGCAAGGCGCACCAACGGCGGGTATTCCCGACGATGGATATCCTCCAGCAATTCGATCAGCACCGGATCAAACGCCAACGCTACGCCAAGGGCCAATACCAGGCTGGCTTTCACGATCGGGTTATGCTCCCTGCCCAAACGACGGATTATCGAACCCGATAGCCTGCCTGTGTCCCCAACGAAACATGCCAGCAGGTACGCCCCGGCAGAGCGCACATCGGGGTCAGGCTGCTCCAGGCACCAAAGGTATGCCGGGATCCCTTTTCGAACTTCACGGCGCGCCGCCCGGGCCCAGTTGGGCTCCAGTGCCAGCCTGCCGCTGAACTCCGGCAGTTCCAGGTCCAGATCGGGGAAATCCGCGCCGGGCAAGAAATCGAAAGCGGTCACGCCATTGGCAAGCCGGGTGAGGAGAAGCAGCAAACGGGTACGCCCGGCCACCAATGGGTTTTGAACCAGCTGGATGAGGAATGGGATCACTGGGACCGCGGCCTCGAATACCAGGCCCTGATCCCAGATCCGACCTTCCAGAAGCGAAAAGGCGTGATCCCGCTCCTCGCTGTCAGGAGAGAGCAGGCCCAGGAGCAGGCCGGGAATATCCATCGCCGGCCCATGGGCATGCGTGAGCCGGGTCCAATCGATGCGATACAAACCTTCAATCATTACTCGCCTCCAAGTGTTGAACAATGGATTGGTCAATTGCCCAACCAGTGTAGCACATGCGTTCTAAATTGTCAACCCGATTAGGCATTTGCACAATAAAGTTGACACTCTGAAGCGTTTCCCTTACAATAAAAGCATCATGATGGACCCGACGTATTTCGCCCAACAGGTCTTCGAGCGCCGCAAATCGATCGGCATCAGCCAGGGGAAGCTCGCTGAGCTGTCCGGGATCTCGCGAAATTACGTCTCCCTGATCGAGCGCGGGGAGGCGATGAATGTATCTATGAACGTCCTCAACCAGCTCGCCGCTGCCCTGGGGACCACCACGGCGGAACTGACCGGTGAACAGCGGCAGGAGGCTTCCCTCATTCCCCCTGCGCTGCGAGCGTTCGGGCTGCAGGCAGGCCTGCGATTTGAGGTGGTCGACCGGCTGGCGCGCATCCCGCGCCGCGGCCAGGAACCGCAAACCCCAGAGGAATGGGAGCAGCTCTACCAGGCGGTTCGACCTTATCTGGATGGCTGAATCGGTCCGCGCTTTCCACCATCCCGGAAGGGCTTTTTTACGCATCCACGGCCCGGTCCAGGAACTGGCCGACGTGTACGCCTACGCCGGGTATTTACGCCGTGAAGCGGGATTGAAACCGGACACTCCGGTCGACCTGGGGGCGATTTACGACCATTTTGGAATCCCCACTCCCCGCCAGGCTCCGCTACCTAATCAGCAGGGGCTGCTCCTGAACCCCGAAACGGGCCTGATCATCCTCAACGAAAACGACATCGCCGCACGCCAACGATTTACCGTGGCCCATGAACTCATGGAGCTGCTGTTCGACGCCCTGCCGCAGGGCCGGGGCTGGGCGATCGGGCAGAAAGGCCC
>JBFKII010000251.1:0-6428 GCA_041632295.1 Anaerolineales bacterium
AGACGCAGAGCTTTGGGGTCCCCTGGGCTCGCCCCACCCGGCGCTTGCCCCCGCCTGCTGGTTGAGCTTGCCCTGAGCAGCGCTGGCGGAGCCAGCACGGTCGAAGGGCCCTTCGATTTCACTCAGGACAGGCCTGTCGAAACCGAAGGCGAACAGAAAATCGCTGGGGTTCGACACGGGTTCGCTGCGCTCACCCGGCTCAACCGGCGTTGGCCCCTGCCCGCTGGTTGAGCGGTTCGGAGCAATCCCGAGCCTTGCGAGGGAATGCTCGGGACCAGTCGAAGCCAAGGGCGGACTCGCCGTCGAAAGCCGGCTTCAGGATTTCTGGTTTAAGGCGTTCAGAATGTAAACGGCTGCAACCTCGGCCCAATCTGATTCGTGCTCGGTGGCCTCGAGCAGCCGGGTCAGGATCGTGGGGGTGGTGAAATGCCCCAGCCGCCCCAGGATGAAGCCGGCGTACCAGCCGGCCCAGACTTCATCTCTCTCCCCCTCCAAAAAGTTTCGCTGGTATTCGCTGTGGGTGTCCCAGGCTTCCGCCAGGGTTTCTTTCAACAGGCCTTTTTCCGGCAATTGGGCAGGGTTCATCTGCCTATTCTACTGGATTTGCCAGACATGGATTCCGGCGAGCTGATCCATTTCCGCCCGAGAAGCAGCGCGCCACCCAACAGGACCGCGCTCAAAACAGCCGGAAGGGGCAGTGTCGCGGCCGGCGCAGGCGGGGGCGATACATCAATTACCGGTTGTGCATAACAATACGAAACATGGTTCGTTTGTCGCGGCCACCAGAAGCTGATCGATGCGGGTTGCCAGGGATCGTATTTCGGAAACCGGCAGGTCTGTGGGATCCTGGCTCCAGAAGGTGACCTCCGTGTACCAGTGCTCCCAATAGGCGAAATAATGGCACTGGCGCGGCGAATCAACATCGAGCAGTTCGGTGCAGACCAACCTGAAAACTGGTTTTCCGGCATCATTTGAAGTGAACACCAGGGGGCCGATCTGGGTTTGCGGGTCCGGCGCCTCGTAGAAAGCGGCCGCTTCCCCCGGGTCGGCGAACCAGGCGACCTCCTGGCTGATGTGGGTGTTTTGGTTTTCATTTTCTATCACCAGGTGGTGACCGAAATGACGCCGCTCCGGCCACGGCCAGGCGGGCTCAGAGAGAACCACCCCGAAGCTGACCCGGCTGCCCGGCCAATCATCCGGGGTGAGCAGAGGAAGCCTGGAAGCCAACAGGCGGGCGGGGTTGGGGACCATCAGCACGATCAGCAACCCGATCAAGCCGGCGGCGAGCAGCAGCGCAGCCCGGTTCCCCGGCTTATTTTGCTTTTTCCTAAAGCACGAAAGAAAGGTGATCGGCAATTCACACCTGCCCCTGCCGAATCAGCTGGCCCAAAAAGGGAATTCGACGATGACCCAGATCGCCAGCATCCCCGCCGGGACCAGGGGAATCAGCGCCAGGGCCCAGCGCCACTCCATCCCACCCATCCGCAGCCAGGCGACTGCGATAGAAGCCGGGCTGAGGACCGCCAGGGCTGACAGGGTCCAAAAGATGGATAGGTGGACCGGCACCGGTGGTCCCAGGATGCCCTGGAGGCGTTGGTAAGCGTAAAGGGCGACTGCGCTGGCAAGGAGCAGGCCGGCTTCCCATTTCAAGGCCTGGCGCCAGGAACGCATCATCCTGTACACCACCAGCGGCAAGACCAGAATGATGAGAAAGGGCAACAGGATCAAACCGTAGATGATGATTTTGCTGGAAAACATGTGAGACTCCTTCCGGCCGGAAAACTACCCGGGGGGCTTCAATAGCACGGCATCATAGCGCTGGGGGCCATAATGGGATTCCAGAGGCGCGCTGACGATGGGAATGTGCGTCCCAGACAAGGAGCCGAGGAACAAAGTGGAGCTTTCGCCGGTCAGGAAAAGATAGCGGTCGTCATCCAGCCAGCGGAGTGCTGCCACCGGGCCACCCAGGTCGACCGGCTCCCCACAAAAATCCGTGAGGCTAATAGAACCGGGGCAAAGCTGGACCATGCCATCTTCGTGGATCGCATAAGCCGCGCCGGAGGGAGACCAGTTCAGCGTTGCCCACAGAGACCGGTAGGTTGGGGAAGTGGCCAGGGGACCGGTTTCTCCAGAAAGCGGTACGATAAACCAGCGATTGGCTCCCGGCTCTCCGCTCATCACGTTGCTGTAATACGCGGCCAGATCTCCGCCGGGTGTCAGGGTGATCGACTCCGGGTAGATCGGTTCGGTGACCATGGCCAGCGGCTGGGGCGGGGCGCCATCCAACGGCACACGCCAGAGAGCGAAGTTCCAGACATGTTCCTCTGCAGCCTCGATAGGAGCGGCGAGCACGAAAGCGCGGCCATCCAGGGTCCATGCACCGCCCGGGAAGATCGGTGCGGTGGACTTCCAGGCCGGAAAGGTCAAAACTTCCGTAGGCACCACACCCGCGTCCGGGGTGATAAAACCGAAGCGGTCCAGGAAAAGAAGCGCGATCCGGCTTCCATCGGGGGAGGGGACAAAGCGCAGGCCATCCCCGATTGGGACCAGCTCGGTTTCTTGCAGGGTGTCCGCGTCTACAAGGTAGAGCCCTCGAGGCGTGGCATGCGACTCCCCTTCCCCGCGGTGTTGATATTCCCAACCGTTGTAGAGCAGCCGATGGGTCCCCGGAATCCATGCCAGCTGGGCAACCAGGGCGGATTCTCCCTCGCGGGGGTCAAACCGCTGGCGAATTATTTCAGCCGGGACGAGTTCGCGCGGGTTACCCAGATTCCGGTCGATGGCCCACAGGGCGGATTGTAGGTAGCCATCCAACCCGCCGACCAGCGTGCTGCGCAGGAAGGCGATCACCTGACCGTCATCGCTGACCGCCACGGCGGTTACGTCCCCGGATGAGAAAATAGTTTCAGTTTGGAACGTCTGGCTGTCCCATACATGCAGGTTCCCATCCTGGACGTAAGCGACCAGTACGGAGTCCGTGGCGTTTTCATAGGGCGGATTGGCGTCCGATTCCTGTGTTGGATGAGGGGATGCCTTGAAGGAATTGGCTGCGGTGGGGGAAATCCCCGGAGCCAGGGCACAGGCTGTCGGCCCAAACCAGGCAAAACTCCAGGCCAGAAAAACAAACTTGAAAAATCGTCCTCGGTTCATTGCTAACGTTCACCGCGCATCGCATTCGCCAATATCATCCATGGAGCCCCTTTGAGAAAAAACAAATTGGAAGTTCGATGGTCATTTTGCATGTGGTTATTTCACTATTGCAATCCTACGGCGCCTTCGGCACCAGCCAGTATTCCTTCCCGTCACCCTCGGCCGTCCAGCCCTGGCCGCCGGGGATGGCGGCGCTCTCTACCAGCCAGAACACCAGCCCATCCGCGCATACGGGGCCTTCCAGGACGAAAAATGTATGCCCCGGATAGATCAGCAGAATAATTTCTGCATCCGTATCGGGTGCGGAGCGGACGCGATTGGGCAGCGGGTTGTTTTGAGCTACCTCGGCGAATATCCCCGGGGACAGGCGGCTCCATCCAGCCGCACAGTGGGCCGTCGGGCTCGGCCCTGGCGGTGGAGGTGCGCCTCCGGGAGCAAGGCTGGCTACATAATCCGCCTGCCCGACAACCAGACTCAGATTGTCCCAGTAGACATGGTCCAGCTGGCTCTCAAACCCGCCGGGCTGGATGATGTGGGTCAGGAGCGTTTTCATCTTGTTGCCCCGCGTCCAGATCCCTGAGGGGTCGACATCATCCAGAGGCAACATAAAATCCGAAAGTTGATCTGTCTGGCAGTCAACAGTCAGGGACACATAGGAACCCGACCCGTGGTCCGCGATCAGGGTCACAGTATGCCAGGCGTCCCAGGCCAGGTCCCTACCCACATGGGGACGGAACGAATATCTTTTGTCCCTTTCGTTATAAGCATTTAGCTCGATATCGACCCCCTGCGACCAATCGGAGCCCGGCCCGCTGATCACTTTTAAGCCCAATATCTCGTAATTGTTCGCATCCGGATCCAGCGGGGAACCGCCAAAAACCCCGACAAAGGCATCGATTTCGTTGACCCTATCTGCCGGGTCGTCGCTACTGACGTAGAAATCCACCTGGAGGATGATAAAGGGATTTTCTACCAGGTTGGGTGGAGCGACATTCCGTCTGGCCGATGAATCCTTGAACTCTTGCAGCGCCTGTCCGGAGCGGGCGAGTGTGCTCTGTATCTCGCCGAAGGCCTGCGACGCCGAGAAATCCTCGTACCAGCCGTCGTGGCCGGAGGCCCCCGGGAAAGAAAAGGTTTTGCCTGGGGTAAGGTCGTCGAAATCGGTTTCGTAGACGCTCGTCCAGATAGAGGACGGGGCGTTCATGGCGATCGGGAAGGAATTGCAGATTGGCCCCGGGGTCTCAGTTGGGGAGACGGCTGTTGTGAAGCTGATCTCAGTCTGCCGGACGACGCTCGTGGCCTGCAACGCGATGTCGCTGGTCCCTTTGATATCGGGAGTTGCCGGGGAAGCTGTGGCAGCCAGGGTGCTGCTGGCCGGGATATTTGTGGGTGCATCAGTAGCAACCCCATTCGGTGAGGACCGGCAGGCCACCAGCGCAAGCGCGATCCACATCAGAAGAGCGATCGGAGTGACGTTTTTTTGTTTCATAGAAGTCTGCTCCACATCTGCCGGGCAGGCAGCTGGTTGAAAGCTTTCTGGTCCAGGAGACTTATGAACAGTCGGACGAGTCTCTCAAGGACTAGAAGTAAGAGCCGGCTCCGACTGGTCCGCCAGCTGCGTCCAGCCGCTGGTGCAGTCGAGGTGCGCGAAGAATGGGTTTTCCGGAAAAAAAAGCCAGGATGGTTCGAATGAAGCCTCATTGAAGGTCAGCCGGGTCTGGCCGCCCCCGTCGGCGTTCATCACATATATGTCGAACCTTCCGATCGTTTCATGGCCGCGGTCGGACGCAAAGGCAATCATCCTGCCGTCCGGCGACCAGCTCGGATGCGAATCCCAACCCTCCCCCCGGCTCAGGTTCAACATACTGCTGCTGTCCGGGTTCATGGTGTAGATCACAATATTATTTCCCCCCCAGGCTTCAAATGCAATCTTGCCCCCATCCGGCGACCAGGCCGGATTTTCAGAAAAACTGCTGACTGTTAATTGAACCACCCCGCTCCCATCGGCATTCATCGCGAATATGACACTGCTGGAGCCCCGACCCACATATTCTGTCAACCCGTAAACGATCTTTGTGCCGTCCGGCGACCAAGCGGGGGAGCTGAAATATCCTTTTCCAGCCTCGGTTTTGGCGAGCATCACTTCCTGACTGCCGTCCGCCCGGATCCATTTGAGTTCCGAAACATCGTTTGGATGATGCGCCGTGTAAACGATCCGCGCTCCATCCGGCGACCAGGCCGGGCCGGCCTCCCGGTAGTTGGTGTGGGTCAAACGCGCCAGGCCGCTGCCGTCGGTGCTCATCAAATAGATTTCGTCATTTCCATCCCTGTCGGAGATCATGGCGATTGTGGTTCCGTCCGGTGAGGCTGCCGGACAGCAGTCCATCCAGTCATTGTCGGTCAATGGGACCGGGTTGCTGCCATCTGCGTTCATTTGATAGATCTCGCAAGTGGTTCTGTTTATTCTTTGGACCAGCGCGGATTGGATGGTGATCCACTCGTATTCGCAAGCGTGGAAAACGATCCGGTAGGCTGCGTGGTAATCGGTTGGACCGGCTGTTGGAGGCAGCGGAGTCCTTGGAGTTTCCGTGGGGAAGCGCAGGGGCGGAGTATGAGTCGGGGTCCGGGTTGGAACGGCGTTGGTGGGCAAAGTGGCCGAGGGCGCAGTCATGGCGGTGGTTCCAGGCGGCAAAATCACTGGCGGCGCGGGCGGGTCCGGTACCGTGGGTGAAGGGGAGCAGGCAGCGATCAGAACGACCAGCATGGCAACGTAAAATCCCATTTTCAAGGAATCCGCTCTCTTACCAGCCGCCGCAAGCGCGCGACGGGCCGGACAAGCGCTAATGAGACAAACACTGCCAGAAACACAAACAACACCCGGTCCCGGATCCGTTCGGGGTAGCCAAACACTTCCGGAAACCGCTCCGCCATGCGCCATCCGATGGCGATCCTTTGCATGGAAAGATTAAGAACCGATAGAGCCAGGATCCCCATCGCCATCTCACTGAGCAGGCCCAGGATGCCCATCCACCAGGGCGCCGGGATGGCAGCGGCCTGAAAGATGCCGAACAGCACGGCGAAACCCCAAAATAAGACCAGCGGTAGAAACACCAGATGCCCAATATCACTCAAAAGGACATAGACCAGGCCCAGAGCTGTGATAGCGATTACCCCAAACGCCCCTGCAACCACGGTCCATGACAGGTGCTGCAGGCGGAGCCACCAGGCAAGCCAATGAACGGAAACTGCTGCCGCGATCCCCAGAAAAACTGACAAGG
>JBFKII010000252.1:0-6399 GCA_041632295.1 Anaerolineales bacterium
GCCGTCGTCCTGGCGCAGCCAGAACGTCCCCGTTTCAAATGGGATGACCTTCGAAATATTGTCGAGGAGGGAGGCGGTGATGCGGCCGACCTTCAGGTCTGAAGTGATGGTGGTGGAGATGTCCGTCAGGGATTGGAGCTGACGTGCGCGCTGCTCCGCATCGTCCAGCAGCCTTGCATTTTCCAGGATCACGCCGGTTTGTGCCGCCAGCGAGGTTGCAACGGCCTCGTCGTCCGGTTGGAAAGCCTGCGTGCTGCTGAAATTGTCCAGGACCAGGACGCCCAGGATCGATTCACCCGCAGTGATAGGCACGACCAGGCTGGAAACCGGCACCCGGTCCCCAGTGCCCTCTTTATAATTCAGGAGGTCCTGGTATGCCAGGTCGTAATCACGTGCGATGTTGACTTCCGGCACGCGCAGGCTTTCCCCCTGCTGAAACACGCGCCCCGGCAATGCCTGCCCTTTTTCGTAGCGGATGGACTCGATCGCCGCATTCTTGTGGTAGCCGCGCACGCTGATCGGTACGAGCCGTTCCTGGTGGGGGTCCCAGAGGGCCACCTGGCTGCCCTCCGCTTTGGTCACCACCTCCAGGACATTGTCAACCAGGGTTCCGAGAATTTTGTCCGGTTTCAGGCTTCCCAGCTGCCGCCCAAAATTGAGCAGGAGATCGACTTCGCGCAGGTGGCTCTGGGTGTCCTCAATCAGATGAATATTTTCCAAGGCAATGGAGACCTGGTCTCCGATCAATTTGAAGATACGCTGATCTTCTGGTGCAAAATCCGAAGAGGGGCTGCGCTTGATTCCCAAAAAGGCCGCTTCGCATTTGTCTGCTTTTCTCAAGGAGGGGATCGGCAGGCAAATAAAACTTTCGGCGTTCAGATTTGTCAGCAGCGGTGAGCTACCCCATTCCTTTGCGGCACCATTTTCCCGCAAGCTTTCTACAAGGTAGGTTTCTCCACTTTGAAGACTGTTGCGGAGGGGATTGCGCTGCCCCAGAAGCGCTTGAGGGTTGACCCGCTCGGGGATGTTTCCGGCGACATGCGAAAGAACGGTGCTGTTATCCGAGGTTTCGGCCACCAGACCGGTCTCGAAGCCCATTCTGGCCACCATCTCTTCTCCCAGTGTTGACAGGATGGCGGCGCGATCCGGCTGCCGGTTTACCTGGCGCAGAATCTCCAGAGCTTGCTGCACCATTCTCGTGCGCTGGCTCGAGTTTTTGATGGAAACGATTTGCTCCAGGTCTTTCTGAAGCAGGAGAGGGATGTGGTGTGCCGCCTCCTCACCGGCCATTTCCAGCCGGCGGATCTCCCGCTCGAGATCATCCACCTGGGAATTGAAACCGGTAAATTTCACATGATTTTCTATCGTCAGAGCGGCCTGTTCGGTAAAAATCGCGAGGGTTTCCAGGCTGGCAGGTTCGGAATCCAGCTTTTCCGCCTGGGTCACCGCCAGGACCAGGCCTAGGGGCGATCCGCCGCTCGATTGGATCGGGACCAGAGCCAGGCTGCGACCTGAGTCGCCTTCCCCGGCCGACCTGGGCTTTTCCCCGCCGTTCAGTCCGGAATTTACTGCCTGGGTTGTTATTTCTCGCCAACGGTCTTCCGGCACCACGAAGCTGCCATGGCGTTCAAAATCCGGCTTGCAGATGTCTGTGACCGTATCCCAGGGCAGGTCCGCCGGCTGCAGGTCGGTCCAGGGTGAATTGGAAAAGCCGGCGCCTCCCGCATGCCGCAGGCGGTGTTCTTCGCTTTCGTACACGCTGATCAGAATATTTTGGAACGGTGTGGTGTCCAGGATAGTCTTTGCGATCTCAGTCAGGGCATTTTCCAATGGCGCCTGGCCCAGATGCTCCTGCCTGTTGCGCAGCAGCCTGGCAAGCCCATCCAGGCCCATCTTGAATTGTTCCCCTCGTTTTACCTGCCGTTGAAAGCGGTGAGCATTGCCCAGTGCGATCGCTGCCTGGGCTGCCAGCGCCCGGGCGTTTTCCACCGCCCTGGCATCGAAGCTTTTTGGCGTCCGGGCATGCAGGTGGAAGAGCCCTGCAGCCTGCCCATCGAAGGAGACCGGCAGGACCAGCGCTGTCCCGATGCCGCTGTGGGGAGGATCGTACTCGCTTTGATCAAAATCTTCGATGAGCACGGTTTCGTTCCGCTCCAGGACCGACCGTTCGATCGGCAGCAAGCCCTTGCTCGGATTATGGCCATCCCCCACCGACAGCAGAATTTCAGGGGAATCTCCCTGGTTGGTTGAAAGATTCAGGAGCAGGACGGATCCGCAATCCGCCCCCGAAGCGAAAATTGCCTCTTTGTACAGCAGAGTCAGGAGAGGTTCAAGATCGAGGGAGGCGTTCAATTCCCGGCTGATTCGTGTCAGGGAGGTGAGTTGTTCAACGCGCTGGCGCAAACTTTCATCCGTCTGGGAAGACAGCATGGCGCGCTCGATAGCCCCGGCGACCTGGCCGGCCCCACTGGCCGCCGTTTCCAGGTCTCGAAGCTGGAAGAATTCCTCCTGCCTGCTGCCCAAAACCATCTCCCCCAGCCCCCGGTCGCGCACGATCAAAGGCACTGAAATGAGTGCCGCAGCCTCCATGGCCTCGGCCACCTGTGCGTAGAAAGGCGCTGCCGGGTCCGACTGCCCCAAATGCTCCAGATGGACCGCCCTGAGGCTGCCCGTGGCGGTGCTGGAAAATGCGGAGTTCTCCACTTTGAGATCCGGCAAATCATGGCCCGTTTGAGTTTTGCCGAAAGCGGATGGCGGGTGGAATTCCAGCGCGTAATTTTCCTCGTCATACAGGAAAAAAGCCCCGGAGTCTGCGTCCACCAGCCTGGAAATTTCGTTCAGGGAAAACTGCAGAATTTCCTCCAGGGTGGCCGCCGACCCTGCCAGCCCTGCGATTCTGCGAAGCGCCTCGGCCTGCCGTGTCCTGCGGCGGGATTCGTGCAGCAATGTCGCATTTTCCAGCAATGGCGCGACCTGGCCCGCAATGATCGCAGCCAGGCGAATATCATCCTGGTTGAAGGAGTTTTCCCCCTGCTTATTGGCGGCCTGAATGTAGCCCAGGGCCCGCCCGCCGATCGCCAGGGGGGTGAGCAGCATGTTTTTCAGGCCGGCAGCCTGGGCGATGGGGGAGATCCCCAGCGCCTGCAAAGTTGGGTCATTCCTGGCATCCTGGGCGGCAATCGACTCCTGCGCCAGCCAGATCCGTTCTCTTTCACTGGCGGGGGGGATTTCGATTACGTAGTAGTCCTTGAATTCATCCGGAATCCCGAAAAAGGGGATCTGGGCCGCAATCTGGCGCGAGTTCTCGTCGTACAATAAAAAACCCAGGGAATCGACATTCAAAAGCGGTTGGACCCGCTCGAGGATCTGGCCGATCAATTCGCTGGTGTCGGTTTGCCCACCGATCGCCTGGGCGAGATTGGCAAGGCCGGACAACTCGGCGACCCGCCGGGCTTCCTCCTGCCGTATCTGGGCGTGCTGCAATGCGATCGCCGCCTGGTTGGAGAGGATGTGCAGGATCTGAAGGTCCTTTTCCTGGTATTGGCCGGCGGTCAGCGAGCCGAGTCCGAGGGTGCCTAACGGCGTACCGCCGATCTGCAGGGGCACCCCGAGAAAAGCCTGGAAGGGAAAGGTTTGCTCCTCGGGGGAAGGGCGCACGTCCTTGAACGTGGAGACGTCCGTGACCAGCAGTGATTTTTTCTGCTTGAAAATCGTTCCGGTGTAGCCCTTCCCCGGCTTGTAGCGCACCTCCGGTTTTTCCAGTTCACGGTCGGGACTGGGCATCCCTGTCAGGCGGTGAGGCACCAGCCTGTCCGAGGACGGATCATAGATCGTGATCTGGGAGAAATCAGACGGGATCAGACGCTCCACGCTCTCCAGTACCGAGAGCACTGTCGCCTCGAGCCCATCGCTGGAAGTCATTGCGACACTCAATTCGCTCAGCACATCCAGCGCCTTGCCGGAAAGGTTGCTGTCCTCGCTGGTCAGGGATGAGAAGTCTGGGCGCTGCAGGGTGACCAGGCTGGCAGTGCCGGATTTGTAAGGGATGTAGTACGAAATCCCGTCGACCATCATGCCCTGCAGCGAAAATCTTTGGTGGCCGGGGGAGGCGCACAGCTCGAGAAACGTTTCGCTAGGGCGGGTGCGGCGCGCCAGGTGCTCCAGGTTGGGCATATCGGCGTCGGTCAGGTTCAGCCATTCCCGCAGCACGCGGTTGGCGTACACGATTTTCCCCCCCTGCTGGACCACGAACAGCCCGTTTTGGGTGTCTGAATGCTCCAGATCGCGGAAAATGGTCTGGTCGAACGGTTCCGGAGCGGCAGGCTGGAACGGGTTCCCTGCGCGCAGCAAGGATCGGGTCCCAAAATACATCAGGGCCCCGATACCGATCAGGCCGGCTGCAAGGATAACGGGTTCCAGACCGAGCATGGGCTGGCGTTAGCGGTTGGATTCCGAATTCGTCCGCCGGGCCTCGGAAGCCATTTCGGTGATTTCTCGGATATCGGCGAACTGGTATTTGCGCGGGTTGACATGGCCAATTGAGATCGTCATCAGCGGTACCTGTTCCATCTCGCCGGACTGGCCCTTGGCGTTGATGTGCCCCTGTTCCCGGTCGATGAAGTTATAGTGGGTCAACACTTCTTCAGAGAACCGCTCGACCAGTTTTTCGCGGATCGACGCGCCCTGAGCATCCGTGGTGATGATGATGAAGTTGTCCCCGCCCGGATGGCCGATAAAGTCGTTGGGGGTTCCGTGCTGATCCACCACCTCTCCCATCAACATGGCGGTGAAGCGCAGCACGTCGTCCCCCGCTACGAAACCGTAAACTTCCCGGAAAGGCTCGAAATGGTTCAGGCGGATATCCATCAGTTCCCAATCATCCCGGCGAATAATTTTCCGCAGCTGGTCCTCGATCATCCGACCGGACGGCAGCCCCGAGCGCGGGTCGGTCAGGCTCTCGCGCTCAGAGCGGGCGATGGCGTTTTGCACGCGCAGCTTGAGTTCCTCGATATCGAAGGGCTTTGTGATGAAATCGTCTGCTCCCAGCTCAAGACCTTTCAGTTTATCGCTGCGCTCGTCCTTTTGAGTGAGGAAAATGATTGGAATATGACTGGTGCGCGTCTGGGTGCGCAGTATTCTGCAGACCTCATACCCGTCGATTCCGGGCAGCATGATGTCCAGGACGATCAGATGGGGCAGTCCCAGGCGTGTTTTTTCCAACGCTTCAGGCCCGCCCAAGGCCACATCCACGTCGTAGCCTTGCCCCGTGAAATATATCCGCAGCATGTTGGAAATATCGAAGTCGTCCTCGACAATTAATATTCGAGCTTTACCCATAAGATGCCTCCCACGCAAAATATGTGGATTCTGGCTTTATTTTACGATATGTTTAAACGAATCGCCGTTACCTTTGGGGGAGATTTTCATGGAAACCCCAAAGCCGGTCGGATCGCCCAAGCGCCCGACTCGGCCCCCATTCGGCAGTTTTCAGCCTAGTGGCCCCGTGCTACCAGCTTTCTCCTGCGGTCTCCCCGCGCCTGGGATACTGCCGCTGGTGCAGGCCGCCGTCCCGCAACCGGTGGTGGTCACTATGCTCGAAGGCGATGTGCCCCAGGATTTCACGGCCGCCGCTGGAGCCTAACAGGATGACATCCGATTCGATCGTCCTGCCCGGCATCACCAGCATACCGGATCCGATGCGGCAATTGTGGCCGACACAGCCCCCCAGCACCTCGCGGTTGGTCAACCCCAGCTTTCCATCGCCCCCGACAGCCCGTAATTCGGACGGGATCAGTTTGAAATCGGTGAATGTGGAGCCGGCGCCGATAAAAGTGTTCCGGCCGATGACGGACATTTGCAGGCAGGTGTTTTGCGCCACCATGGCGTTTTCCATCAAGGTGGTCATGAAAAGTGCCGCCCGGAAGGGAAGGAAAGAGCCGTCCCCGACCACCGACAACATCAGTTGGCAGCCCTGTGAGATGTTGACATTGCTGCCGATGATGCAGTTTTCGATCACCACTCCAGCCCCGATGGTGACATTGTCGCCGATCACGGTCGGGCCGTGGATGATGGCGGTCGGGTCGATCTGGCAGTTGCGGCCGACCTGGACCAGCATCGAGCTTTCCAGGACCTGCTTGCCTTCCATCATCCCTTTCCACAGCGTGCGCAACTTGTTCCAGGGGTCTTTTTCCAGGTCGCGCTCGAAGCGCGCCCCCCTGGAAAACAGGCCGAATACCACGTCGGCGATGAAGATGTGGACCCAACTGTCGATCGCCATCATGCCGCGCAGCGGGACTTTGAAGACCAGGTCGCCATGGTCCGAAGCCATGTACGTGGGGACGTGGTAATACCCGATTTCCTGCATGTGGGGATCGATGACCAGGGGTGCTGCTTCAGGCC
>JBFKII010000253.1:0-6395 GCA_041632295.1 Anaerolineales bacterium
GGTGAAAGCAGCTTTGATGGAGCGGGTGCGTTCGGCAGGCCAGGCCGCTCCGGAAGCGGATTCACCACCCCCGGCCCGGGCAGATTTCTGGACCCGCCTCAGTGCATGGCTGGCCCCCTCCCGGCTGCAGACCGGCCTTTCCCTGGCCGCCATTGCGCTCGCCCTGGCAGCCGGCCTTTGGAGCCTCTCCCTGCGGTCCCAGGTGGCCGAACTGCAGGCGGAAAACGCTCGCCTGGCAGGCGAACTTCAAACCCAAAGGGAAGTCCTGGCGCAGATCAGCGCCCCCGAATCCCAGGCGCTGGCAGTGACTGGAACCGAGGCCCGCCCGCAGGCAGGTGGACAGTTGATCGCCGCACCTGACCGCACCGAAGCGGTGTTGCTGGTGCGCGGGCTGGCGGTTCTGGATCCGGATCAGACCTACCAGATCTGGCTGATCCGGGACCAGCTGCCGGCTTCAGCAGGTTTTTTGACCGTCAATGAAGAGGGGATCGGGGTTGTGATCCTGCGGCCGTCCGACCCGATCGATACCTTCCAGGCGGTCGGGGTCTCCATCGAGCCGCAAGCGGGCAGCGACCAGCCAACCGGGGATATCGTCCTGCTGGGGGAAATCTCGCTCTGACCGCCTGATAATTTGCGCGTTGATAGTGGAATTGGCCGGTCCTATCCGGCCAATTTTTGATTCCGTCGAAATTCGATGAATGCAAATTTTCAAACGGGCCGTAAGGAGGGGTAGATGGATGACTCAAGCAGCCCGGGCCGGAAGTGTCCATCGCAAATCCAACCTCGAAAAAAGGAGCAACTTTCCGATGAATTTCAAAAAACTCACCCTCGGCCTGGCTTTCCTGGCCGCCGCACTGCTCGTGCTGGTCTTTGGGCCGGCTGCTACGGGCTCGCAAGCCGCTGACCATCTGGATGCCCCGCTGGTGACCGGAGACGGCCGCATCGATATCAATGACGTGTATGCATTCGTCAAAGGGCCGGATACGGTCCTGGTGATGACGATCAACCCGGTCGCCGGGGTCCTGAGCCCGACTACGCTCAAGCCCGGTGTCCACTATGAATTTGCCATCGACAACAATGGCGACGCGCTGGAAGACATTGTCTTCCGGGTACAGGCTTCCGCGCCAAATCCCAACGGGATTCAGAACGTGATCATGCACCGCGCCGGGAACGGCCTGGCAAATGCAATGGAAGAAGGCGGCATGATTGTCGCCCGCGGCCGCAGCGAGCAGACTATCAGCGTGCGCGGCGGGGGCAGCCTGTTTATCGGCCTGCGAGATGACCCCTTTTTCTTTGACTTGGTGGGCTTCCAGACCGGCACGTTCTGCGCGCCGGGCAGCGATTTCTTTGCCGGCCTGAACGTCACCGCCATCGTGTTGCAGGTCCCGACCGCTTCGCTGCTGGGGAACAGCTCCAGTATTGGCGTCTGGGCCCGCACCGAGGTGGATGACGTGCAGGTCGAGCGCATGGGCCGGCCTGTGATCAACACCGTGCTGATCCCCTCGGCCTCCAAGGACGCCTTCAACGCCACTCAACCGATGGACGACCCCGCAACCTGGACCGCTGCTGTTACTGCCTCGCTGGTCGCCCTGAACGGCGACCCGGCATACTCGGCCGTCGTGGCCGGCATCTTGCTTCCAGACATTCTGACGATCGACACGGCCAACCCGAGCAGCTACCTGAACGGCCGGGCGCTGGCAGACGATGTGATCGACCTGTCGCTGGCGGTTGTCACCAACGGAGCTCTGACCACAGACTGTGTGAATGGGAACGACGTGCCTTTCCTGGCAGTGTTCCCCTACCTGGCTCCGTCTCACTGAGACGTTGATTTCCCTGGGGCAGCCATTTTTCCGGCCGCCCCAGGGTGCCTTTCCCATCAACCAAAAGAATGGTGCAGATATGATTCGCAAACGCTACTTCATCTTTTCAATCACCCTCGTGCTCCTGGTCGCGGCCAGTTACCTGCTCGGGATCCGCTCCGGCCGGCAGGAAGCGCCTATCAGCCTGGATGTCCAGGGGACAGGCGCCACGCAGCTGGATCCCGAAGCGCAGGTCGCCTTTTGGGAAGGCAGAGTCTCCAGGGACGAACGAGACTATATCAGCCGGGCGTACCTGGGCCAGGCCCTGATGCTGCTATCCCGGGAACGAAGCAACCCGGCTTTTTTCTTGCAGGCTGAATCCACCCTGGAGGACGCCCTGGCCATCCAACCGGCCGACGAAACTGCCCTGGCTTTGATGGCAACTGCCAAACTAGGGCTCCACGATTTCAACGGCGCGCTGGAGATCGCCGAACGTGTGTATGCAGCCGATCCGGGCGCATTACTGGCGCTCGCCACAATCGGGGACGCATCGCTGGAACTTGGTGACTACTCGCGTGCGCGGGTAGCTTACAACACGCTGCTGGAAAAAAGCGCCAGCCCGCCCGTTTTTAGCCGGATCGGCCGGCTGGCCTGGCTTCAGGGCCGCCCCGATGCCGCGCTGGATTGGATGGAGCGGGCTGCGGAAGAGGCGCTTTCCGACACAAGCAGGCCGCAGGACAAGGCCTGGTATCTCGTCCAGGTGGGTGTTCTCCATCTCGAGATGGGCCGCATGGAATTGGCCGAGAGCAATTTCGAGGCTGCTCTTGATCTTTATGAGGGACATCCGCTGGCGTTAGAAGGTCTGGGCGCGATCCGGGCCGCGCAAGGGGACAACCCTGCGGCGATCGCTTTTTACGAAAAGGCCGCCGAACAGGTGACGGAGCCCGACCTGTTGGCCGCTCTTGGTGATCTGTACTTTTTGGAGGGCCGGGAGGATCTTGCCCAGGAAATGTACGATGAAGTGCGACGGGTCAGCCTGGGGTCGGAGTTGAACCGGGTGATTTACAACCGCCAGCTCTCATTTTTCCTGGCCGACCGTGACCTGGAACCCGAGCTTGCCCTACGTTTGGCCCTTGATGAGCTGGCGGTGCGCAAGGACATCTACGGCTATGATGCCGCCGCCTGGGCATACTATAAAAGCGGTCAGTATGAGCAGGCCTGGCAAGCCATCACGGAGGCGATGAAACAGGGGACGCGCGACGCCCACATGTTCTTTCACGCCGGGATGATCGCATACCGACTTGGCGACTTCACGCAAGCGCGGGCCAATTTGCTGGAAACGTTGGAGATCAACCCGCTCTTTGACCCCCTGCAGGCCGAGGTGCTGCGCCAGACCCTCCAGGAAATGGAAGGGGCGTGAGGGAAGCGTGATTGCCCGGCCTTTTCCTTCGGCGTGAATCGGTGTGCCACGGTTTAGGGCTCCCGGCCGAAGTATGCCGGCGGGCAGCGGGCAGGTCCAACCAGCCAATCCGATCCTTACCGGCCCGTTTCCCACCGGCCTGAGAGATTTAAAGAAGCTGTTTGGTCTGACAGAGAAGCTGCCGGGTTGTCCGCCCTGGAGCGCTCGATTATACTTCTCCGAAAATTACCCGCCCGGCACACGGTCTCAGACAAGCCGGGCGGAACCTTGTGGAGAGCAGATCAATGGAACCCATCATCCATACCGTTTTCGGACGTCAAATCCTGGACTCGCGCGGCAACCCGACCGTCGAAGTAGAGGTCACCCTGCTGGACGGCTCGTGGGGGCGGGCGGCGGTGCCCTCCGGCGCCTCCACCGGCGTGCACGAAGCACTCGAACTACGCGACGGGGTCAAGAACCGCTACCTGGGGAAATCGGTCGAAAAAGCGGTCGGAAACGTAAACGGACCGATCCAGAAACTGCTGGAGGGCTGGGATGCCACTGACCAGAAGCTGGTGGACCAGGCCCTGTTGGAGCTGGACGGCACACCCAATAAGGCCAAGCTGGGGGCCAACGCCATCCTGGGCACCAGCCTGGCTGTCGCCAAGGCCGCGGCCAACGCCCTCGACCAGCCGCTGTACCGCTATGTCGGCGGCGTGTACGCACACGTACTGCCGGTACCGATGATGAACATCCTCAACGGAGGCGCGCACACCGGATGGCAGTCCACGGATGCACAAGAATTCATGGTTATGCCGCTCGGGGCGGGCAGCTTTGCGGAAGGTTTGCGTTGGGGCACCGAGATCTACCACGCTTTGAAGTCTGTGCTGAAAGGCCGGGGCTACACGGCGCTCGTGGGAGATGAGGGCGGCTACGCCCCTTCGCTAAGCGCCAACGCCGAAGCGGTCGAGGTCATTCTGGAGGCGATCGAAAAAGCCGGTTATCGGGCCGGCGACCAGGTCGCCCTGGCGCTGGACCCGGCTGCCACGGAGCTGTACGAAGCCGAGAGCGGCACGTACCACCTGCGCAAGGAAGGCAAACGTCTGAGCGGGGAAGAGATGGTCGCCTTCTGGGTGGATTGGGTGGACCAGTACCCAATCGTCTCGATTGAGGATGGCCTGGCCGAGGACGACTGGTCCAGCTGGCAGTTGCTGCAGCAGGAGATCGGGGATCGGGTCCAGCTGGTGGGGGACGACCTGCTGGTGACCAACCCTGGGCGCGTCCAGCGCGGCATTGAAGAGAAAGCCTGCAACGCCCTGCTGGTCAAGGTCAACCAGATCGGCTCGCTGACCGAGACGATCGAGGCGGTTGAACTCTGCCAGCGGGCGGGCTGGCGAGCGGTCACCTCCCACCGCTCCGGTGAAACCGAAGACACCACCATCTCAGACCTGTCGGTGGCGCTCAACATGGGCCAGATCAAGACCGGCGCGCCGGCGCGTTCCGACCGGGTAGCCAAGTACAACCAGTTGCTGAGGATTGAGGGGGAGTTGGGGGATGCGGGGCGCTACGCTGGATGGAGCGCCCTGGCACAAAAACGGGACTAACTCTCGCCTTCGCTCTCTGAAAGCGATTCGAATTCGAGCGGTGGAAGGTCGAGTTCTTCCACCGTTTCCAGATCGTCATAATCCTGATCGATCTCGGGGGGCCGCAGGTTCAGCGCCAGCGGATGCAGGGCTTCGTCCATGCTGTCGCCTTCGCGGCGCATCCCTGGGGCGGGCGTGCCGCAGTGCGGGCACAGGTTCCAGGCCAGGTCCATCAGGTAGCCGCAGTGATGGCAGGGTTTCTTTTGCTTGGTATGGCAATGGGGGCAGACCAGCCAGTCGTCCCGGGTGTGCCTGCCGCAGCCGGGGCAGGTGCTGGCTTCTTCGATCGAGCGCAGCAGGGCTTCTTCTTCCAGTGTATGCTGGTATTCCTCTTCGAGGGTGTATGGCGGGCGCAGGATCAGGTAAATGACGATCCCGGGCAGGAAGAGCACCCCCACGACCAGCACCGCCAGGAAGCGGATGATCGGGTCCTTCCCGCGCGATTTGATGTCACGGTAGGTCCAGATGATCAGGCTGAGCCACAGTGCGGCGACGAAAGCGCCGCCCCAGGCTGAGAGCCCCAGAAAGATGCTGCTGAGCAGGTTTGGATCAAGGATCATAAGCCGATAGCTTTGATGGGCGATTATAGCACGGATAGTATAATTCCCGAAATTCCTGGACAGGGGGTAATTTTGGAGACACAAAACAGGGACAATGAAACGCAAAGGTACCGCATCGCCGATCTGGCCGCCTCTGAGCGGCCGCGCGAGCGCATGTCCAGGCTGGGTCCTGGCGCTTTGACCTCCGCCGAGCTGCTGGGGATCCTGCTGCGCGTGGGGATCCCCGGTGAGAATGCGGTCGAAATGGGTGGCCGGCTGCTGGCATCGCTGGGGGGGATTTCCGGCCTGCACCGCACGCCGTTCCAGGAACTGCTGCACCAACGCGGGATCGGTGCGGCCAAAGCGGCCCAGATCAAGGCAGCCCTGGAGCTGGGCCGGCGGTTGTCGCTGGAGCCACCGGAGGCGCCTCCGGCGATCGGCAGCCCGGCCGATGCGGCCGCGCTGGTACAGGTGGAGATGAGCGCTTTCGAGCAGGAGCACCTGCGGGTGCTGTACCTTAATACCCGCAACCGGGTGCTGGCCTGGGAGGACGTTTACCGGGGCACGCTTAACCAATCGCAGGTGCGGGTTGGGGAGCTGTTTAAGGGGGCCATTCGACGCAACGCAGCCGCCATCATCATTGCGCATAACCATCCTTCGGGCGACCCCACTCCCAGTCCCGACGACCTGGTGATCACCCGCGCTCTGGTCGAGGCGGGCAAGCTCCTGGATGTCGAGGTTCTCGACCACCTCGTGATCGGGCGCGGACGATTTATCTCGATGAAAGAGCGCAAGCTGGGCTTCGCCTGACACGAGCGGCCGTCTTTTTCTCGTGACGTACGTGGAGTTTGGACAGACGTGTGGAACTGCTTCGACTGCGCAGCTGGGCTGCTCCGCTCGGCACCGCAGGGGGGGAGTCCTGGGCTTTTTTTGTGACCTTACCCAGTACTCCGGATATCGAAGCGCGTGTACCCCCTGGGCTCCCGGCTCCAATCCAGCTGCAGATCGGAGACGA
>JBFKII010000254.1:0-6381 GCA_041632295.1 Anaerolineales bacterium
CACTGAAGCCAGGTCCTTCCCAAACGAATCCGGATTCATGGCGATGACGATCTCCTGATCGTCGCGACGTGCCAGATAGCCGTCTTTGCTGACGCGAATCGTGTACCAGGTCGGCAGGCCCTGGATGTTCGACGGAAACACATTTTTGCCGGAAACCGGGATCCCCATTTTGAAAAGTGCCCGGATAATGGTCAAATTTGAAGTCTGGCTGCCGGAACCGTTCATGGTGCCGACCGTGATGGAAAAGTCGTTTACCATGGCACCGGCAGAAAGACCGTCCTTTTCGGTTACCTTGGGGGATGCAGAAGTCATCGTGGCTCCTTGATGGTGCTGGATATCAACGCCGGGCGGACCTTCAAGAATGGCGGCCGCTCAGCAGTTTGGTGTGTTCGATAAACGCGGCCAGGCTCGCTTCGGGGTCCCCGGCGCAGATCCTATCGGCGATGCGTTCGTGGTAGCGCCAGACCTCGCGCAAGTAGGATAGCTCGGCGTAGGAGTTCAACTGGACCGCTTCGTAGGCATCCCAATACGCCTCCAGCAGTCCGTAAACAAACGGGTTGTCGAGTTTGCTAAAAATCGCCAGGTGGAAGGCACGGTGCTGGCGGTGTGGGATGATGATCGGCTCCCCGTTGAGGTCCTGCCAGGCGCTTGCGACCAGGTCGTTCAACCGTTCGTGATCCCCCAGATCCAGTCCGGAGACGGCCTGAGTCCAGAATGCGGCCTCGACCTGGATGCGCAGGTCAGCGTAGGCATCGAAACGGCTGCTGTCCCGTTCCACAGCGTACAGCAGGCTCTGGGTGACAGCAGGGGAAAAGCGGTAGGGTTTCCGCCGGATCCCGGTCCTTGGGCGCACTTCCACCAACCCAAGCGTACGGGCCGCCTCCAGCTGTTCGCGCAATTTGGCAACGCTGACGCCCATCTGGTCGCTAAGCTCGCCGAGGGAGGGGATGCGCACCGATTGGTTGCTGCCATTCTCGTAGCTGGCCAGATAGCGCAGAAATTCACTCTGTCTCATGTTTAATGATCCGTTTATTCGTATTAATAAGATTTATCGTATTGATAGGAATTGTAAGACCGGGCACTCGCAAAGTCAAGCTGGTGTGGCTGGAGATTAAGAAACGTTCATGCTGTAGGGTTATTTCCCGCCGTTTCCCCCGGCATTTTTATCCTTGCAAAACCCCCGGGAGGACCCGCAGTGCCTGGGCCAGGCGGACGCCATGCCAGGTCAGCAGGCTGCCGTCCACCTGCCGGATCCGCCCGCTCTCCACGGCTTTTGTTCCCGCCAGGGCCGATTCCAGTTGGCCGGCATGGTCTTCTCCAAAGCCATAAGGTTCCGAGGGCAGGAGAATCAGGTCTGGGTCCGCTGCCCGCACCTCCGCCGCACCGACCCGCGGGTAGCGGGTGTCCCTGCCCTCCGGATCCTGCGGATCGGCCTGTCCTAGGTCCGCGGAAAGCGGATAGCGCCGCTGCCTGTCCGCGAAGACATTCTCGCCTCCAAGCATCCCGAGCAGATCGCCGGCGTACGTTTCGTGATTGAACACCATCCACCATTCCCCTTCGGGAGCTCCCTGTGCGTACCAGATCGGGCAGAAATAGCGCACCCGGGGGCTGGTCTCCCCGGCCGCCCGGGCGTAATCCACTGCGCGGGCGAGCGATTCGACCCCCAGCATGGCGTTCTGGTTTCGAAAAAGTGCTGCCAATTCGTACATCCCTTCCAAAGCCTGGTCCACTGTGCAAGGGAACTGGACCAACACGCGCACCCCGGCGCTCTGCAGGGTTTCAACCGCCCGCGGCGTGTTTTCCTCCTGGTTGGCGATCACCAGATCGGGCCGCAGCGCCAGGATCGTATCTGTGTCAGGGTCTTTCGTGCCGCCAACTTTCGGCAAAGATGCGACCCGGTCCTTGGGTTGGACGCAGTACTCCGTGATCCCCACGAGCGACTCCCCCAACCCCAGCACGAACAGGCTCTCGGTCACGGAAGGGACGAGTGAAACCACCCTTTGGGGCACGGCTTCAGTTTCAGTCATTTTGGGTATCCTCCGCCAGGGGCGAACCGGCCAGCAAGGAGGCGGCCGCGCTGGCCATCAGCCCTGCGGCGCGCGGAAGCACGCGCTCATCGATATCGAACCGGGGACTGTGATGCGGGGCATCCAGGCCGCGCCCCGGGTCGGCCGAACCGACAAAAAAATAGCATCCGGGGATGTCGTCCATCATGAGGGCCATGTCCTCGCTCGCCATCGTGCGGTATTCGGAGTCCAGCGATCCCGGCAGCAGGGAGTCGACCACCTCCTGCACGCGCGCGGCCACATCCGGATGGTTGACCACCGCCGGCGTGTACTCATCCAGCTCGACCGCCACGCCGCATCCCATCGCCCTCCCCACCCCCTCGGCGATCTCGTGCAGCCTGCGCTCGACGAGCATCCGGGTTTCCCGCATATAGGTCCGGACCGTACCGCCCAGGTGGGCTTCTGGCGGAAGGACATTGAACGCCTCCCCGGCGTGGAATTTGGTCACACTGACCACGGCGGTATCCAGCGGGGAGATGTTTCTGGCTGTGATGGACTGCAGCGCGGTCACGATCTGCGAGGCGGCCAGGATCGCGTCCACGCCATCCTGGGGCATGGCGCTGTGCGTTCCCACGCCGCTAACGGTGATCCGAAACAGGCTGGCCGCGGCCATCGTCGGCCCCCGGGCGACCCCCACCCGGCCGAAGGGCAGGTCGTTCCAGACGTGAAGCGCCAGGGACATGTCCGGCCTGGGATTTTCCAGCACCCCCTCATCGACCATGCGCTGAGCGCCACCCAGCCCTTCTTCCGCAGGTTGGAAAACCAGCTTTACCGTCCCCTTCCACTCCTTACGGCTGGCTTGAAGCAGGCGCGCCACCGTGAGCCCGATGGCGGTGTGGGCGTCGTGCCCACAGGCGTGCATCACACCCCGGTTTTGTGAGGCGTAGGGAGCGCCGGTCTGCTCTTCCACCGGCAGGGCATCCATATCGAAACGGATCAGCAGGGTGGGACCAGGGCCGTCCCCTTCGATCAGCCCGATGACGCCGGTCTCCGCGACCCCGGAGCGGACCTCCAGGCCAAGTTGGTTCAGCTCGCCGGCCACGATACCGGCGGTGCGGATTTCCTGGAAACCAAGTTCGGGATGGCGGTGAAAATCCCGCCGTAAAGCCTGGGTATATTCGAATAGTGACCCGGCCTTGGCGATGTAATCCGGCAATTCGTCCTCCAATGAAAAAGGCGCCTATCCCGGGCCCGGTCAGGCCCGCAATACGACGCCTTTCAAAGTTTTCGATCCGGGCGAGGCAGTTTATTCAGCCCCGTCTCCGGCTTTATTTTTTCCACAATCGCAACCCCCATTTTCATGGCGGTCGCAGGGCGAGTCCGCCTTGCGGCGGAGCGCTTCCAATTCGTCCCAGGGCTCGATCTCATGTTTTAAGAACTCCATGCGCCCTTTTTCCGGGATCAGCACCACTACCGCCTGCTTAAGCGGCATCGTCGTGATCACTTTGCCCTCCCCCATCGGGGTCACAACTCGTTTATTTTTTTTCGGCAGCGTTTTGCGTGCTTTGACGTACTGCTCATATTCGTAAATCAGACAGCAGCGCAAACGGCCGCACATACCCGTGATTTCCGAGGGGGTCAGGGAGATGCCCTGCTCTTTGGCCATTTTGATGGAAATCGGGCTGAACTCGGTCAGGAACGCGGAGCAGCAGCGGGTCTCCAACCCGCAGGCGCCCAGCCCGCCGATAATTTTAGCCACATCACGAGGGCCGATCAGCCGCATTTCGATCCGTGTTTTGGGGTATTCCGAGCGCATGGCCCGGATGAGGTTGGAAAGGTTAGGCTTGTCGTCCCCTTCGAAGCTGTACAGGAAGGTCAGGGTTTTGCCGTCAAAGGAAAATTCTGAGGCAACGATCTTGACCCGGTTGATCCGCATTTCATGCGCCTGGGCCCGGCAGTTGATGGTGGCCTCTACCGATTTCTTGTGCCATTCCTGCCGCAGAACCAGGTCACGCGGGTTGGCCTTGCGCTGGAGCGGCTTCCAGGATCCGCCCTCAGGGGCGGGAGGGGTGTCCAGAATCTGAATGACCTGGCCGATCTGCTGGCCGCGGCGGGTGTTGACAATGGCGTAGTCCCCAGGCTGGATGTCCTCCAGCCCCCCGGCGTCGAAGTGGTATGTCTTGCCAAGTTTTTGAAACCGCAGCCCAACGATGCGCGTGCTATCCATCCGGTTATCCTATCATACTGATCGGAATCACGTTGGACTGCTGCCGCATGGCGGCCACGCTGATTTTTGCTGCGATATCCTCGGCGATCCGCTCCAGGGCTATGGAGACCGGGGACTCAGGGTTGGCGATCACGACAGGCTCGCCGGCATCCCCCCCCTGCCGCACCGCCGGGTCAAGCGGTATGGACCCGATGAAGGGCACCTCCGCCTCCTGTGCCAGCCGCTCCCCACCCCCGGTGCCGAAGACGTCCACGCGGCTGCCGTCCGGCATTTCGAGATAGCTCATGTTTTCCACCACCCCGAAAACCGGCACCTCCAGGTGGCGGAACATCTCCAGGCCGCGCCGGGCGTCATCCAGGGAGACCTGCTGCGGCAGCGTGACGATCACCCCGCCCGATAGCGGCAGCGACTGCGCCACGCTCAATGGTGCGTCCCCTGTGCCGGGCGGCAGGTCGATGACCAGGTAGTCGAGCTCGCCCCAGTTCACATCCGTGGCAAACTGGCGGATGGCGCCATGCAGCATCGGCCCGCGCCAGATCAGCGGCTGGTCTGGCTTGACCAGGAAGCCGATGGACATCACCTTGACCCCATAAGCCTCCGCCGGGGACATTTTTCCGTCAACCGGAGGCGGCAGCTGCTTCAAGCCCATCATAGTCGGGACATTGGGGCCATAAATATCGGCATCCATCAGCCCAACGCGAGCCCCTTTCTGGGCAAGGACGACGGACAGGTTCACCGCCACCGTGCTCTTGCCCACGCCTCCTTTTCCAGAAGCGATAGCGATGACGTTTCGGATCGGGGTGCGCAGCAGCCCGCGGTTGCGCCCGTCGTTCGGGACGCTCGAATCCCAATCCAGCTGAACGCCGGTGACCCCGGGGACCGAACCCACAGCAGCCCGGACATCCTGCTCGATCTGCCCTTTCAGCGGGCAGGCCGGCGTGGTTAGGACCACGGTGAAGCGAACGTCTCCCCCCTGGATACGGATATCCCGGATCATGTTCAGGGTGACCAGGTCCTGGTGTAGCTCGGGGTCATTGACCTGGCGCAGTGCCTGGAGAATAGTCTCTTCGGTGGGAATCGTTGGGTTCATATTTTTTCCGGTATGCGGCAACGAGGCCGGACTTGCGGTTATTTTCTTTTGATCTGGTATTTCTGGATATCTTTTTGCGCTTTTTCATACTTGCGCAGGTATTCTTTCTCGCTCTCAGCCGAACGCTCGAGGGTCTGGATGGAGCAGGAGGTGCAACCGCGCATGGCCCGAAATGAATCCGTATTGCAGGATTCGCAACCATTCACCCGCACCATCATGAGGACAAATGCCAGGTGATCGGGGTCCATCGGATCGGATGAATCGGCGTGCTCGACCAGCTCCCGCCAGCCTTCCCCTCGCAAGTCACGAAGCTTGATGATCACCCGGGAGGGGAAAATAAAATCTGTGTCTGGATTGAACATCTAGGAGCCCCGCTGGCGGGCGGCCTTTTTGGCTGCTTTTTCCTTCCGAATGGCATCCTCAACGGCGAAGTTTTTTGGCCGGATGCTGGCATAGTAGGTCAGCGATTTGGAAAGCTTGGCTTTATTGAAAATGTTTTTGTCGTGCCGTTTGTAGACCGACATTTCATAATCGTGGTCCATCTTGATGGCATCGAAAGGACAGAACTCGGCGCAGAAACCGCAGTTCATGCAGATGTCCATATCGATGAAGAATTCCTCCGGTTCGGGGACCGGCCTGCCGGTTTCCGGGTCGTTGACCTGGACGATCCAGATGCACTGTGGCGGGCAGACCTTGGCGCATATACCGCAGGAGGTGCACAGGTCCTGCTGTGTGCCGTCTTCCAGCTCTTCATAAACCAGGAAGGGAAGGAAGCGGAACTCTTCAGGGACAGGCAGTTTTTCTTCGGGATATTGCACGGTGAAAATTCCGGCCGTATCCGTACTGCGCCGGTGCGCCACCCCTTCCTCGGTGTAATAGCGCTTCTTCCCCCAGCGCAGATCGTCGATATACGATTGAACGAAATGCCGCAGGGTGACTTTCAGCCCGTCCCAGATGCCTTTTCCGTACATATTTTTCTCCGTTTGGGTACAAGTTCGCGAGGCGTTCCGGCGGGCGGCCTAGCGATCGGTTTCTCCAAGCACGATGTCGATCGATCC
>JBFKII010000255.1:0-6367 GCA_041632295.1 Anaerolineales bacterium
CCGGTGTAGCTGCAGGCCGGCGACGACGGAAATGTTTTCCAATCCGGGCGGCGGGTTGCCGTAATTGATCTCCAGGTAAGGGCTGGGCGGAAGCCTTTCCGGCCAGGTCCATGTGCGCGTGAAATCGAAGCCGATTTTATACCCCCTCCCGAGGGCGGGCTGGATCCAGAACTGCTCTCCGAAGGGCAGGTTGACCCACTGCGAGTCGGAAAGATTCTCGTCCAGCCCTTGCATCACGAGCTCGACGTGCGGCGCGATCGGCGTAGTGACCATAAACCGGCTGTTCATTTCGAACTCGCTTTGAATGGCCAATGCGAGCAACGGGATCAGCAGCCAGGTGAGCGGAAACTTGAATGCAGCCTCTTTTGCCTCGCTGTTGCTGATCCCCAGGCTCAGTTCGGGTGTTTTTTGCTGCAGCAACCGGTCCGCACCGATGGCGGAAAGGGCCAGGAGGGGGGGGATCGCCAGGCCGAGCATGAATGAGGGAAATCGCAGCCCCATCAGGAACTGGTCAAACCAGGTGATGGGCGATAACCGGATCAGCAGTTTCAAAAAACCGGCACTTCCGACCCAGAAGGCGGCAAAAACCAGGACCACCAGCAAGAAGACTTGCTCGCCGCGTTCGGTCTTGAAATTCTCGCGCATTGCCAGAATCGCAAGCAAAACCGGGATCCAACCGATGTACAGGATGTAATGGGCAGGAAATGCCGGCCGCCCCAGCGCTTCAATTTTATAAAAGCCGTAATCGTTGATCACCAGGTTGAGGGCGGATAGACCCATCGACTGGGCCGCGCTGAAGGAGGGGTCGATCGTCTTGCCGAAATTCGGCAAAAAATGGATGAATGGGATCAGAAACGGCGCCGCCAGTATGGCGGCCAGCAGCAGGCTTTTGCCAAGGTACCGGAAAAAACGGGCTTGACCAGGGTTCCAGTAAAAAACCCGCAGGCCAAGCAGGCCCAGGAGGAACACCATGCCGGCACCGGCCTGCAGGTAACCCTGGCCACCCAGGGCCAGAACGGCCAGCGAGGCGCCCAGCAGCACCGATCGGCGGTTTCCCGGGGATTTTTTCAGCCACAGGAACAAAGCCAGGACCAGCGGAAAAGTGGCCGTGGACAAAATGACCCCGAAAACGCCCAGCTCCATGCGGGCGGCGATGTGCCCCCCGGTGACGGCTGCAAGAGCTCCCCAGACCCGGGCAACCCGGCCCAAACCCAACACCCTACCCAGGAACCACTGCGACAGCCCTGCCAGGAAAAAGGAGCCGGCCAGCGCCATTTTCCCCCCGTTGACCACCCCCCAAACGGCCGTGGTCACAAACACCAGCGGATGTAGAAAACTCGACATCGGGCTGGCAAAAGAGGGCTGGCCGCCCTGGAAATTGCCGTTCCAGAAAATGCAGCCTCCGCATTCCAGCAGGCGCTGCCAGGCGAAATTGGGCTCGATGCCCCAGGAAAATTCTCGCCCCAGTGGGAAGTTGTTCGAATCCAGGTCGAAAAGGGCCTGCGTGAAAAAATAGGTCCAGGCCAAAACGACAGCGATTTCCAGGATTGTGAGCCAATTCAGGCGCTTGTTGCGAAAAACTTGTTGGCGCATCCACCCTGTAATTTGCATCGATTATTCCTCCGCAATGCCCCATTGATTGCGCTTGGTCAAGTGTATCAGAATGCCTTGGATGTTGCCCGCAGATTCTCCGCTGAATGGTTACCGCCTGGAAGGGGGTCCCGGTCCACAATCCGGGAAAGCGAATGCAGGTAGAATCTAGCCACCAGCGATCCCGGCCATTCGGGATGCTGCCAGAAAAAACCCAGTGGCACATAAGTGCCGGGAAAGGAGAAAACGATGGAATTCCGCAAATTAGGGCGGACTGGTTTGAAGGTTTCGGAGCTTTGCATGGGCACCATGCAGTTCGGTTGGACTGCGGACGAGCCGCTGTCCCACCAGATCCTGAGCGCAGCGTTTGAACAGGGATTGAATTTTTTGGACACCGCCGATGTCTATTCCCGTTGGGTGGAGGGCAATCCCGGCGGGGTTTCGGAGCAGATCCTCGGGCGCTGGATGAAGCAGGCGGGCATCCCGCGCGACCAGATCGTCCTGGCGACGAAAGTGCGCGGCCGCATGGGGGACGGCCCTAACAACCAGGGTTTGTCGCGCCTGCATATCATCCAGGCGGTGGAAGATTCGCTGCGACGCCTGGGCACCGATTACATCGATCTGTACCAGACCCATTCCCACGATCCCGAAACCCCGATCGAAGAAACCCTGCGGGCGCTGGACGACCTGGTCCACGCCGGGAAGGTGCGCTATGTGGGCTGCTCTAACTACCCCGCCTGGCTCCTGATGGAATCTCTATGGGTTTCGGATGTCCGGAATCTTGTCCGCTACGACAGTTTGCAGCCGCACTACAGCATCGCCCACCGGGATGAGTTCGAGCGAGAATTAGCCCCCGTGTGCCGGAGATACGGCATCGGCGTGATCCCGTACAGCCCGCTGGCGGGGGGCTTCCTGACCGGCAAATACCGGCCTGATGATCCCATTCCTGCCAGCGACCGCGCCGGTGGCGTTCAGCGCCGTTATTTCAACGAGCGCGGATGGAAAGTGCTGGCAGCGGTGGAAAAGGTTGGCAAAGAACACGGAAAGTCGATTTCGCAGACCGCGCTGGCCTGGCTGTTGAGCCAGGACCACATCAGCAGCCCGATCATCGGCCCGCGTACGATGGAGCAGCTTTCTGACAATCTGGGAGCGGCTGGCTTCCGGCTCTCCCCAGAGGAGATGGAATTTCTGGATCGGGAGACAGGCTGGAAGTAGTGATCTTAAAAGGCCTCGCTTGCGAGGCCTTTTTTGAATCAGGGTGCGACCAGCTCGAGGTTACCGGCGCTCATGTCCAGCGTGATGGTCACCGTCGGACCGTCCCCTGATAGGGTGTACGTGTCCCCAGATACCGTCCACGTCCCGCGGGTGGATACATTGGCCAGGCCCCCGCTGAAAGTCAATTTAACGTTCAGCCCGGGCGGAAAATTCAAAGCCATGTTGCTGAGCCCCGACTCGATTTTGACGTTTGCATCGCGCTGCCAGTCGCCGCCGAATTCCAGATTGTAATCCCCTGCGCCACTGATAAATACCATCGACGTGAAGTTGGCGTTGCCGAGATTGGTAAGATCCACGCTCGAGGCCCCTGTCTGGTAGTCTAAAAAGGCCATTTCGGACAGGTTGGGCGACGAGAAATCGATCTCTACATCGGCCGCGCCGTCCTCCACACGAAGGTTTTCCAGGCTCAGGCCGCCGAAATCAAAGCGACCCGAATAGGCCCCTGCGCTGATTCTGAGCGAGATCGGGGTGCTCGCCAAAGCCAGGTCCCATTCGTTGATGACTTCGTCATCAAAGGAGGGAATGCCCTGGAATTCGATATCCCCCATCGACAAGGAAACCTGCCCCCCGATCTCCTGGATCACTGGCTTGAAATCTTCAACGTTATACATCACGGTCCCTTCGACCAGCCCGGCTTCAGCGCCCGGGTTCAGCGTCAGCGTACCGGCGCCGATCTCCAGGGAAAGGTCCACGGAGTCCGCATCCGGTGTGCTGATCAAGACCTCCTCCGTGACGGTTGGACCGGTCTTCAGGTCGGTCGCCGGCAGGTTGATCGATGGGCCGCATGCCAGGGTCGTAATCAGCAGGGCGCCCAGTACCGGCCAAATTTTTCGAAACCTCATCCTTTTCTCCTTGCGAATTGAATTCACGGTTACCTGTCCATATTCCCCAAGAGCCAGCCGATACCCTCAATCATAATACGAATCCGGGCGTTCGTTGTTGTCATCCAAACGGCACAGGGGACGGCTATCCATGCAACGTTCAACTAGTTATAATCAGGTGCATCCTCCGGACCAGTCCGCAACCCCCGGCTGGCCGGAGCACTCCCTAATCTCGCCGCCCCGCAGGACTTTATGGCCAATCTTGAAAGCGAAACCAGACCGGAGGTCGAGGCAGCGGATGAAAAACCGATCAACATCTGCCGTTATCTCGGTCTGAAACAGGATCGGGCGACTTACTACCTCTTCGAAAGCAATTCGAATTACTGCCACAGGCCGGCAACGCCGGCGCCGGTTGCGCTGGAATACCAGCGCCAGTTCTGCCTGCACGAGGACCATGCCGGCTGCCCCATTTTCCAGGAGGACTGGGACGGCGCCATTCCGCGCAAGGTCCGGGAAGATACCAAGGTAAAAAAGAAGAAAAGCACTCGGAAAAAGCGCACGGTAATCATCTCCTGGCTGGTGGTGACGATCGCCTGTATGGCACTCGTCGGGATGATCGGCTACCGGGGGCGCGGGGTGCGCGGCAGGACCCGCTTGCTGGTCAACCAGGTTCTGTTTGTGATCCAGAACGGCCGCCTCAGGCCGACCCGGCTACCATTTACGACCAGCACGCCGCTTCCCAGCGCTACCCCGACCAACGCCCCGACCCGGACCCCGACCCCTTCTCCGCTGCCTTCCTTCACCCCGCTGCCGGAGGGGACCCAGAGCGAAGTGGTCTTTCCCAGCGCGACCGCCCTTCCAAGCCCGTTCCCGACGCCGGGTCCCGGCCTGGGCACCCCATTTGGACCCGAAAGCATGTTCCTGATCCACGTTGTGGCATCCGGTGAAAGCTACACTTCGATCGGCCAGAACTTCGGCACCGCTCCGGAGGTGCTGCGGGCGGTCAACCCAACTCTGGAAGGGGTCTCCCTGTGGGTCGGGCGCCAGATCGTCGTGCCTATCGGCGTGCAGGAATTGGGGGATCTGCCGCCCTTCGAAATCACCTACACCCAAGAGGCGCTCAACCTGCTGGCGCTGGCCGATTTTTATGATTCCGATCCAGAGCAGATCCGCTTTTACAACCGGCTTGGCAGCGCCGAACAGGTGCCTTCCGGGCGCTGGCTGATCATCCCCCTGTCGCCTTAGGGAGGGCGATGCCAGCGTGAGAATTGGCTTCGAGAGGCCTTGAAATGAAAGGAGAGCCTATGACCGAACCACAAGTCCGCCTTCAGGTAGAGGGTCCGCTGGGAATCCTGACCTTGGACCGGCAAGAAGCGCTCAATGCCCTGCGCCCATCCATGCTGGCGGAGATTTGCGACGGGCTGGAAGCCTTGCAGGCCGATCCGGCGGTGGGCGTGATCATCATTGCTGGCAGCCGGAAAGTTTTCGCGGCCGGAGCGGACATCAAAGCGATGGCCGAAGCTTCCGCCATTGACATGCAAAAATTGGACACTTTGAGCTTTTGGAAACGCATGTGGGCGATTGAAAAGCCGATGATCGCCGCGGTCAGCGGGTATGCGCTGGGCGGCGGCTGCGAGCTGGCCATGACCTGCGACTTGATTGTGGCATCCGAAAGCGCTGTGTTCGGGCAGTCCGAGATTAAAGTCGGGATCATGCCAGGCGCCGGCGGGACTCAACGCCTGGCCCGTGCTATCGGCCCCTACCGGGCGATGGAGATGGTCCTGACCGGGGAGCCGATCACCGCCCGGGAAGCGCTGGCCTACGGGCTGGTTAACCGGGTTGTGCCGGTCGAGCGGTATTTGGAGGCTGCCAGGGAGCTTGGCATGCTGATCGCATCCCGGCCGCCGATCGCTGTGCGCCTGGCGCGCGAAGCGCTGCGGGCAGGCATGGAGACTACCCTGCGCGAGGGGTTGAAAACCGAGCGGAGGAATTTTTACCTGACGTTTGATACCGCCGATCAGGCGGAGGGCATGCGCGCCTTTATTGAAAAACGACCCCCCGCCTTCCGTGGTGAATGAGTTTTCCTTTGGTGGAAACATACAGTGAACATGGATGATAAACCGCTCGGGATCGTGGGGGCCGGAACGATGGGCAGCGGTATTGCGCTTTCCGCCCTGTATGCCGGCCTGGATGTCATTCTTCAGGATCCGTTTCCCGGTTCCCTCGAAAAGGGAAAAGCCTACCTTGAGTCGTTTTTAGCGAAAAAAGGGCTGGAAGAACGGATCTCGAAAGTCAGTTTCCAGGCCGAACTCGAAGGACTTGCGCCGGCCTCCGTGGTAATCGAAGCCGCACCGGAAACGCTCGAATTGAAGCAGCAGATTTTCAGCAAGCTGGACGCAATCTGTCCAAAAGACACGATCCTGGCGACCAACACCAGCACCCTTTCCGTGACGGAGATCGCTGCAGTGACACGCCATCCTGGTAGGGTGGCGGGGATGCATTTTTTCAACCCGCCGGCGGTGCTGAAACTGGTCGAAGTGGTGAGGGGGATGGAAACATCGCGGGTGGCGATCGACGCCCTGTTTAAACTGGCGCAGCTGCTCGGGAAGGTCCCGGTGGAGACGGGCGATACGCCCGGGTTTATCGTCAACCGGGTCGCCCGGCCGTTTTATGGCGAAGCG
>JBFKII010000256.1:0-6349 GCA_041632295.1 Anaerolineales bacterium
GGACGATGTTTTCCACTACCATCTGCCGCCCGAATTGGAGGGCAGGGTCCGTCCCGGGCACCTGGTGATCGTCCCTTTCGGAGAGCAAACTGTCCAGGGCGTGGTGCTTCGCCGTGTGGACCAACCGGCGGTGACGGAGACCCGTCCCGTCCGCGAGCTGCTCGACCCCCTCCGGGCGGTGACTCCGGACCAGATCCGCTTTGCAGAAGCGCTTGCAGCCCAGGCCCGCATGCCGCTCTCTGCGGCGGTCAACCTGATGCTGCCCGCCGGCCTGGCCCAGCAAGCCGACCGCCTGTTTCGCTACCTGCCCAGCGCTAAAGACAACTCCGGTCTGAGCCCGGTTCAGAAACGCCTGCTCAACCTGCTGGAAAAGCGCGGCCCGCTGCGCGGCCGCCAGATCGATCGGGCCATCCCGCGCACCAACTGGCGAACCTCGATGCGCGGGCTCTTGCGCCGCGAAAGAGTCGCATCCGAATCTTTTCTCCCCCCGCCGGCCGTGCGGGCCAAGTTCGTCCGCCAGGCCCAGATTGCGGCAACCCCTGAGCGGGCTGAAGCTGCCATGGACGACCTGGGCGCCACCAAGGCGACCCAGGCCCGCCGGGAAAAGATCCTGCGTTTCCTTCTGGAAGAAGCCATCCCGGTTGACGTCTCCTGGGTGTACGCTCGGTCCGGCGGCAACCTGGCGGACCTCAAGCTGCTGGCCGAACGCGAGCTGATCGTGCTGCTGGAGAGCGAGGTGCTGCGAGACCCGCTCGAAGGGCTGGAGGTGCGGGCGGATGTAGGCCCGCTGCGGCTCACCAGCGATCAGCACAGCGCCTGGCAGGCGATCGAACAGGCCCTGGATCACAACTTGGCCCCTCAAAAACCGTTTTTGCTGCACGGGGTCACCGGCTCAGGGAAGACCGAGCTGTATTTGCAGGCCGTCGAAAAGGTGCTTGCGGCCGGTCAGCGGGCGCTTGTTCTGGTGCCGGAAATCGCCCTGACCCCGCAGACCGTGCGCCGGTTCATGGCCCGTTTCCCGGGCCAGGTCGGCCTGCTGCATTCCCAGCTCTCCCCCGGGGAGGCCTATGACACCTGGCGCCGCGCCCGGCGAGGAGACCTTTCGGTCGTGATCGGGCCGCGCAGCGCGTTGTTCGTCCCCCTGGAGAGCATCGGCCTGATCGTGCTGGACGAATCGCACGACAGTTCCTATTACCAGAGCGAGCCGCCCTTCTACCATGCCCGCAGTGCGGCGTTGATCTACGCCCGTCTGCTCGGAGCGGCCTGCCTTTTGGGGTCCGCCACCCCGGCGGTTGAAAGCCGCTATCTGGCCCAGTCCGGAGCCTGGCAGCTGCTGGAGCTGCCGCAGCGCATCATCACCCATTCCCAGGGTGGGGAGGCGGGGCGAGTGGAGGCCGGATCGGCCCCCGAGGGCCCTGGCCCGGGGGAGTGGCTGCCCCCCATCCGGGTGGTCGACATGCGCCAGGAGCTCAAGGCCGGCAACCTCTCGATCTTCAGCCGGGCGCTACAGGAAACCCTGGGGGCCGTGCTCGAGCAGGGGCAGCAGGCCATCCTGTTCCTCAACCGGCGCGGCATGGCGACATACGTCTTCTGCCGGGACTGCGGCCACACGCTGCGCTGCCCACGCTGCGATGAGGTCGCCCTGACCTACCATCGCGCCGAGACTGCACTGACCTGCCACCACTGCGGCTACCGGCGAGGGATGCCCGAAAAATGCCCCAACTGTGGGGGGAGCCGCATTCGCCACTACGGCACGGGCACCGAACGCGTGGAGCAGGAGGTGGTCTCCTTGTTCCCGCACGCCCGCACCATGCGCTGGGATCGGGATACCACTCGCAAGAAAGGCGCCCATGACCTGATCCTGCGCCACTTCGCCAACCACCAGGCCGACGTGCTGGTGGGGACCCAGATGCTGGCCAAAGGCCTGGACCTGCCGATGGTCACCCTGGTGGGGATCGTGCTGGCGGACGTCGGGCTGAACCTGCCTGATTTTCGCGCCGGGGAGCGCACTTTTCAGACCCTGACACAGGTGGCCGGACGCGCCGGGCGGTCTGCGCTCGGTGGCGAGGTGGTGCTGCAGACATTCGATCCGCAGCAGTACGTGATCCGGGCGGTGGCGGGATACGATTACCCCGGGTTTTACGAACAGGAGCTGGCATACCGCCGGGAGCTGGGATACCCGCCGTTCGGGAAACTGGTCCGGCTGGAATACCGGGATACCGAAGCCGACCGGACCCGGCGCGCCGCACAATTGCTGGCCCGCCGCCTGGAGGAGGAGCGGCAGCGCCTGGCGCGCCGCCAGACCGAAATTATCGGCCCGGCGCCGGCTTTTTACGCGCGCCTGGACGGCCGCTACCGCTGGCAGATCGTCCTGCGCGGGCCCGATCCACAGGCCCTCCTGCGTGGGCTTTCAATGCCCGGATGGCGGGTGGAAACGGAGCCCCAATCATTGCTATAATCTCAATAAAGGTGGCCATCCAAAAAAGATGATTGGAAGGGCGGACATCGCACTCTGTGCCGGCCGGCCCCCGCGGATTTTGGATGGGCCGGAGGTGAACCATGGAAAGCATCAAGCGCGGGTTCGGCTTTTTTACCCAGGCCTGGAAAATGGCCTTCGCAGACCGTGACCTGCTGAAACCGACCGTCTATGCCATGATCGCCGGGGCGATCGTCTCGCTGATCGGGCTGGTCCCCATCGTGGGGGCTGCATTTCTGTTCGGGGACACGCAGTTCGGGAATATCGTGCTCTTTGTGCTGGGCGCCATCCTGGTCTTTGTGCAGTACACCGTGACCTACATTTTTTCCTCCATGACGATCTATCTGATTTACGGCTACCTTTCTGAGGGGGACGGCCGCATGGACAAGGCCTGGGGCGTGGTGCGCAGGGATTTTTTCGATATCGTCAGCCTGGCCGGGGCTTCAACGCTGGTCAAGCTGATCGAAAATGCCGTGCGCGGCCGCGGGCGGGGCGGGGGCCGGAATTTCGCCGCCAACCTGCTCAACACCATCTGGACCGAGGCCACCTACCTGGTGCTGCCAGCCATGGTGGTGGAGGATATCGGCCTGCGGGCTGGGCTCAAGCGGGCGACCCAGATCGTCAAGGACAACCTCCTGCTGGTTGGGGTCAGCACGGTGGGGGTTGGCTGGGCGACCGGTTTGATCGGCTTGTTGCTGGGAGGGACCGGGATCGCGTTGGGACTGGGGATCGGGTTTGGCCTGGTCTCGCTGACTGGGGGCAGTACGATTGGGCTGGTTTCGGGGATCACGCTGGGCGGCGGGGTCGCCTTGCTGGCGATTCTGCTGGCGGTGCTGATCGGCAGCTACACCGCCACCGCGTACCACACCTGCCTGTACCTTTGGGCGCGGGACGTCGAGCGGTACGGGGAGCGGGGGGAGGCGGCCGGCAGCGTGCCGGCGCCTGCGCCGCTGGCTTCGGTGCTCTAAATGCGGTAGAAAGGCGCATAAAAAGTTTTTTCGCTGGTAGAATCTACTCCGATCCCATCCAGGTTTGAGGAACCCGCATGCAGATGCCCAGAAGAGAGATGATCCGCTGGAAGGAAGTGGACAGGCTGATCGACCATTTGTTGACCCAGTTCGATCATGAATTCGATGGCATGGTGATGATCACCCGCGGCGGTATCGTACCTGGGGGGATGCTGGCGGAGGCGTTGGACATCCAGCACGTGCTGACCGCGGCGGTGGATTTCCCCGCCGAGATCGAGTTTGAGGCCAACCGCCCGGCCAGCCTGATGGTCTGGCCGAAATTCATGCAATTCCCGAATGACGACCTGCTGGCCGGGCGCCGGATGCTGGTGATCGACGACGTCTGGGGGTCGGGCCGGACGATCACCTCGGTGAAGAACCGCGTATCGGCTGCGGGGGGGCTGCCCTACACCTGCGTGCTGCATTTCAACCCCTACCGCAACCTGTTTGGGAAGGCCCGTCCGGATTATTACGCAGCGACCACGGATGCCTATATCGTGTATCCCTGGGAGATTGGGCGCGACCCGGACCGGGCGCTGCTGACCGATTTTTGAACGCCGAAGGGTGCTCGTCGTGGAGACGGCACCCTTTTTCCGTTACGAAAGTAAAGGAGGACTGCCCCGTATGACCCAGGCAAACACGGAACCAGCGACCGCCGAGGATCCCGAGCGCAAGCTCCAACGCCAGCAAGCCCGCAAACGCCGGCGCAAGATCCAGCGCGAGCTGAAACGCAGGGCCCTGGTTTTCAGCGGCACCGCGCATAAATCCCTTTCCGAAGAGATCTCAGCCTACCTGAAGCTCCCGCTCCAGGAAACCATCGTCCGCAAGTTTTCCAACGACAACCTTTACGTCCACCTCGGGACGAGCGTGCGCTCCAAAGAGGTCTTCCTGATCCAGCCTCTGACCCCGCCGGTCAGCGACAACCTGATGGAACTGCTCCTGATGCTGGATGTCGCCCGCAGCGCCGGTGCCCACGGGGTCCATGCAGTAATCCCCTATTTTTCATTCGCACGTTCAGACAAAAAGGACGCCCCCCGCATCCCGATCACCGGGAGACTGGTGGCCGACCTGCTGCAGACCGCCGGAGCGACCCACGTGGTCACCATGACCCTGCACTCCCCGCAGGTGCACGGCTTCTTTGCCGTCCCCACCGATCACCTTACTGCCTCCTCGGTGTTCGTCGAGCATTTCAAAGACCAGGATTTGAGCAATACCGTCGTGGTCTCGCCGGATATCGGCAACGCCAAGCGGGCTTCCAAGCTGGCGCGCTCCCTGGGCCTTCCGATCGCCGCCGGTGAGAAAATGCGCCATTCGGACGACCGGGTGGAGATCGGCGGCATCATGGGGGATGTGCGCGGCAAGCGCTGCATTTTGATGGATGACGAGATCGCCACCGGAGGCAGCATTGTGGAGACCATCCGTGTGCTGCGCGGGGAGAACGTACGCCGCGTCACTGTGGTCTGCACGCACGGGTTGTTTACCGGCAACGCCGCCCAGCGCCTGAACGAGGTCGATGAAATCGAAGAGATCGTCACCACCAATACTGTGCCGCTGCCGCCGGAGAACCGCCCGGCGCGCCTCAAAATCCTCTCCGTCGGCCATATCTTCGGCGAGGTGATCCGGCGCAACGTGGTAGGGGAGTCGGTCGGAGCGCTGTTCGAATACTGGAAGAAAGTCGCCGGGGTGGACTAAGTCAGGCAGCCCGATCCAGAATCACGCGCTGGGTTGGGAAGGGAATCTCGATCCCGGCGGACCGAAAAGCTTCGTTCACCGCCAGCAGGGCGGCGTCTTGGGCGTCGAACACATCGGCATTCGCTGGCGCGATCCAGAAGTACAGGGTGAAATCGATCGTAGAGTCTCCAAATTTTTTGTAAATCACCTGGGGGGGAGGGTCTCTGAGCACCCCTTCGACCCCGGCGACCGCCGCCAGGGCGACCTGGCGTGCGCCGTCCAGGTCGGTATCGGCGGCCACCCCGATGCCGATCTCCAGGCGCCGCCGCTCGGCCTTGGTGAAATTGACGATCGGGTTGGTGAACACATCAGCGTTCGGGATCAGGATGATGCGCCCATCCCAGGCCTCAATCTCGGTGGCCCGCAGGTCGACGTCCAGCACGGTTCCGCTGAACCCGGCCACCTCGATGCCGTCCCCGATGTCAAAAGGCTGCTCGATCAGCAGGAGCAATCCGGCGATGAAATTCTTGCTGACATCCTGGATGGCAAAGCCGACCGTGAACCCCAGGATGCCCAGGCCGGCCAGGAAGGCGGTCAGGTTGAAGCCGATCTGGTTGAGCGCCATGGTGGTCCCCAGGACGTACAGCGACCACCGGGTGATCGTCTCCAGCAGGATGCTCAGCTCCGGGTCGGCCTCCCGTTTTTCCAGCCCGCGCCGCACCAGGCGGCTGAGCACCCCCGCCAGGTACAGGCCAAGCACGAAGATGATCAGCGAGACGATCAGGTTGGGGATGAAGGCGATCGCCTGCGCAATCAGCTCCTGCACCCAGACGGACAGGTTCCCCAGGCTGGTCTCCATGTGAAATCCTCCGCAATCGAATTCGAGGGCGAATTGTACCGCACCGCACCCGGCTGAATCCGCGCCGGCGATTGCGGCCGCAGGCTATTTCAATCGCGGGCTTTCGGGCGGGTGGAGATTTCTCGCGGCAGAAAGGGCCCGGTCTGCAGGGGCGGCGAGTTGCTTTCCGCCGGCTTGAGGCCCTCAGGCCTCATGAGCGGCCGTGTGGTGCCGGACCGACAGCACGCGCAGCTCGGGGGCGATCTCGAAGTGCAGGGCCTGGTGTGCCTGGCGCAGGGCGGCCTCGACTGCCGAGGGCGTATCCCCCGATGCGTAGAGAAAGCCCAGGTAGCTGCC
>JBFKII010000257.1:0-6324 GCA_041632295.1 Anaerolineales bacterium
GGCCAGGTCGAAGCGGTCCTTGCCGGGGAAAAAGCGCTCCAGGTCCAGCACGCCCAGCCGTTCGAAGGGCGGCTCCTGCACCTGCATGATCAGTTCCCCCAGGTCCAGGTCCTGCCCGCGGCTCCAGGCGTGCTCAAAAATGTTCGAAAGCAGGATGTGCTCGCGCGAGCGCACCGGGTCGACGTCCTGCATGCCGACCAGGCCGAGCAGCGCGGTGGCGATCCCGCCGATCTTCTCTCGCAGAACTTCCTGGTTGTCCTCCCAGGACACCCCCGGAGCGCTGAAGGAGGCCAGGATGTTGACCGGCCGCCCGGCGTCCGAGCCGGGGGTGTAGACCGTAAAACCGGCCGAATCGGCCAGCGCCTGGATGTTCTCGGGCCCCAGATCCCAGCCGGCCAGGCCGTTGCGCCACAGATCGGCGGTCTTGGCTGCGGCTTCTTCGGGGGTCTGGCCTTCGCGGCGGGCGGCCTCGGAGTCGATCCAGGGCAGGAAATCGTCCGGCGCCAGGTCGGGGAAGTGCAGCAGGGCGTTGGTGATATCGCCCTTGAGGTCGACCATCAGGGCCGGGATCCCGGCCAGAGCGGCCTCCTCGAGCACGCCGATGCACAGCCCGGTCTTGCCCGAGCCGGTCATGCCGACCACAAAGCCGTGCGTGGTCAGATCGTCAGGGTCGTAATGATAGGGGTTTTCGCTGGTTTCCTGGGTATCGGGGTCGACCTGCCGGCCGAGGTAAAATTTTGTCATGGGGGAATTTTACCAACAGAAAGGCATTTTTCAGGCCCACCGGAGTGAGATTCATGGTCCAGGGCGCTCAGAATTCAACTGACTGCGCCAAAATGAGAGGAATTGTGAAGCGGCGGGTAAAAACCACCACTAAAACAGCACCGCCCGGATCTGGGGCCAGGCCCGGCCCAGCGCGGCGCCGAGCGGCACGATCACCAGTAGGGCGGCAAACGCCCAGATAGCAAGCGCCCGCGGCGTGACACGGGCCCGCAGGTCCACCTGGCCCACATCCTCCCCGCCCAGCTGCCGCAAGTAGCGGCTCAAGATCCACCAGTTCAAGGCCGTCATGGCGACCAGAATCAGGACCAGCGAAACCTCGATGTACTCCCCGTAGATGTCGAAAGAAGGACCGGCGCCGGCAAAATGATCGATCCCGATCAGGTACAGGAGGGCCATATAGCCGCCATTCCAAAGCGTATGCAGCCCAACGGAAAACAAATAGGCCAGACCAAGGCGGCCCAGCCAGCCGGGCTTGCGAGCCCGCGCCCGGTACAGCGCCAGGGCGATGATGGCGGTCCACAGCGCGTGGTCGACCGCGCCGATGCCGCGCAGCGCAGTGATCCCGCCCCAAGACCAGCCGTAGAACTGGGCGAACAGTCCCTGGTAGCGCATATTCTCGACGATCGCAAAGCCGGCCCCCGAGGCTAATCCGAGGGCGAAAGCCATTCGCTCGCTGGTGATGCGCCGGCCCATCCAGCCGGGCCCAAGCGCTTTGGCGAATTCTTCGGGCAGCGGCGCCTGCAGGGCGATAAAAAGAAGCTCAAAAATCAACAGCGGAGAGAAGAAAAGGCGCTCGAAAACCCCCACGCCGCCAGTGCTGAATACATCGAAAAACTCGTAGGCCAGGAATTCCAGGGGCAAAACCAGCAAGTAAAAAACGTAGGGTAAGGCGCCCAGCAGCACGAACGTTGCGATGATCGACAGCGTCCCGCCGGAGACGATCATCAGGGAGAACTGTCGCCAGCTGAGCGGCCAACCCAGCCGGCGGTAGGCGTAGGCCAGGGCGGCGAAAACCGGCAATGAGGCGCCAAGGATAAACACGGGAGGGAAGACGAATGAAAGGGTTGAGTCGTCGTAGCGTCCGGCGGAACGCCCGACCAGCAGCACGTTCCCCACCGCCAGCACCAGGGCAAAGGCCAGGTAGAAGATGTAAAAGCGCGGCAGGCGCAGGCCCCGCGAGCGGTTGCCCAGCAGGGAACCAAGCCCGTGGAAGGCGGCCAGCGAGCCGCCGATCAGCCCCAGACCCACCGCGCCGATCACGGACAACTCGCTGACCAGCATCTCGGCGCCGAAGAATTGAAAAAGGCGCAGGTTGAGGAAACCGCTGATTGCGACGATCCCGCTCAGGTTCAGGAGGATACCGGTGGCCAGGGAAACCCAGGCCCAGAATTTACTGGGGGATTTCGACGTGCTCATGATCACTCCTCAACAATCATTTTGAAAAATAGTGTCCTATAAAAGCTTTCAACGAGTAGGCGCAGAGGCGCGAAGGACTGAGAAGTAAAAGGGGAGATTGCCACGGCCTTGCGGGCCTCGCAACGACAGAGTAGCAAGAAGGCGGCCTGTGAAAGTGGCTCGAACCGAAACTGTACCCATGTATCTTTTCCTTTATGCAAGCGCAGTCTCAAACATTGCATCTTCAATCGCCGTTCTCTGCGCCTTCGGGTAAATAATCACGTTCTGCATTCTCAAAACACCTCCACTTCCCCTAACTCCTCCAGCGCCTGCAGCGCATCATTGCGCGTCTTTCGATCGCCATGGCGGAAAGCCGCGACGTAATCTTCCACTGCCTGGTCGCGCCCTGCGGTTCGATTTTCGTTCTGCGCGGACTCCAGCCTGCCTTCCGCCGCGGCCCGCTCCAACTGACGTCTTTCTTCTGCCAAACCGGCCTGCTCGAGCATCTTCAATTCCTTCTTCAAAGTGCGGATATCCCTGCTGTCGGGCAGCAGTATCTCCTCGCCCCGCCAGACCATCAGCGAGCAGGCGCCGCGCGCCACCTGGCGCAATCCCCAAAGCGAACCGAAGAGCCACAGCGAGCCGTTGACCAGCAAAAACCAGCCGAAATTGCTGTCGATATAGCGCCCGCCGGCCAGAATCAAGGCCGCGGTTAAAAACCGCAGCAGCACCAGGATAGCGCCCTGCTGGGCGTGGCGCCTGACAAATAGCGGCTGCGAGGCGAGCCAGAACAACAGCGGGAAATGCAGAACCAGCGGGATCGCAACCGCCAGCAGCCGCTCTCCAAACCCGGCCTGGTAGGACATGCTGAAACCCTGCCAAACTAGACAGGGCATCGTGAAAAACGGGGACAGCAGCAGCCAAAAGTACACCCGCCGGGCCTGCGTTTTGACGGTCAGTTCGGTTTTGGCGTCCATGGCACTACTCCCAGGCCTCCAGGCGCTCGCGCAGGTCCTGGGCACGTGGGATTATCCAGCGCTCGGCGAACATGGTCGCCAGCAGCAGGACCAGCGCCACCAGGATCGAAATCACCCAGCGCGTGATCCCCGTGCCGCCGATGAACACCAGCACGACCTGCCCGAGGATGTTGAACACATTGGCGCCCAGGCCGATCAGGAACGGCGCCTTGCGCCGTTGGAAAGCTGCCCAGCCCATTGCGGCCAGGCCCTCCACCAGCAGGAGCAGGAAATACCAGAACCCGTTTTCGGGGTCCAGTGATTGGATGAAGCTGGTCACCAACATCACCGCCAGCCCGAGGCTCTCCAACAGCAGCGAGAAGCGGTCCCGGCCGCGGCGGCGCTCGAAGACCCCCACCCCGATGAAATACAGCCCGGCCGGCACAGCGAACCATTGCGGCTGGGATACCTGCCAGTTCAGCAAGAGCAGCACCAGCGCCAGCTCCAGCACCGCGACTGCGGCGTAGCCCAGCCGGTAGTAACGTCCCTTGTAGGCCACCCCCAGGTAGAGCGCGCCCGAGAAAGCCAATGCCAGGGCGGCCTCGCCCAGGTGCGAGATGACAAAAACCAGCGCTGCCAGGGCACCCAAGGTGTTGACCACCATCCCTGAGTGCAATAGCGGATCGCACCAATGGGCGAGCACCTTTCGTCCGGGCGCTTGCGGCCGCCCTGCCAGCACCTCCACCAGGCGGCCCAACAGATACAGCCCGAGGCCGATCCCTGCCACGGTCGCAGCGATCACAAACATTGGCTGCCCGCTCCAGGCCAGGCGAAGCCCACCCGCCAGGGCCAGAAAGGCCAGCGAGCCCCAGACCAGCGGCTGGCTGGCCCACATGACCGCCACGATCCCCAGCAGCAGCGCATGCCCACCCGAAACCACGATCCCGTTGTCGAAGCGGGCCAGCGAAATCACCTGCCAGATCACGATGTCGAGGGCGGCGAAAGTCAGCAGCGGCGCGGCCCATTCATTCAGCAGATTGCGAACCGCCAGCAGTTCCCCAACCGTTTGCCTGCGCCACAGGAACGCTCCCACCAGGCCCAGAATCAACGTGACAGGCAGAAAAGCCACGGGCAGCAGGTAGGCCCGGCCAGCGCCGGGATCGATCGCGAAGAAAGCCAGCAGGGCGAGATGGACCGCCAGCAAGCCTGGATAGAGCCACCAGGCCCGCCGGAACAGCCAGGCAGAGGCCAGATAGAGCGCAGCCGCCAGGGCCAATGCGGCAGTCAGGGCGGTCATGTCGGCGCGGGCGATGAAGATCATACTCAGGCTGAGAGCGTAGGCCAGCGTATAAAACGGCAGGGCCGGATGGGCCAGCGAGGCCAGGCCGGCTTTGCGTTGGAAAGCGAAACGGCCCAACAGCACGGCGCCCAGAATCAACGGCAGCCAGCCGACCCCGTACCAGGCCGGCAGGAGGCGGGTGTAGGTCAACCCCAGGTAATAGGGCACCGCCGCCAGCCAGACGGCCGGATACAGGAAAACGCTCTCTTTGAAACGCCAGGCGGAATGCGCATACAGGAACACCCCTGCCAGATACACACCGATCGTCAGCTCGCGCTGGCTGCTGGCCACAGCTAGTGCGACAGCGCTCAAGATATACCCTGGGGCGTAGAAAGGCAGTGCAAACCTCCCGATGGCGCCGGAAATGAGCCGCTGGCGGCCGAACCACCCCCCGGCGATGTAATACACAAAGGCCGTACCCATGAAAATACCCGCCACCCAGGGTGCCGGCAAAGCGTCCAGGTTGTAGTCCACGGTCATCAAGCTGATGACGGGGACCAGCACGGTCGACAGATATAGCCAGACCGGTTGCCGGAAGATATAGGATGATACGGCGTACACAAGCGTGTTCAGGGCCAGCACGTAAATTGAAAGCAGTTGATTATCCGTCGAGACCAGCGCACCCAGCGCGGTGAGCAGGTAGCCGGCGCTGTATAGCGGCCAGGTGAGCGCGCGATCCACCCGTCGCAGAAGCAGCCCGGAGGCGATGTACAGCGGGGCTGCCAGCGCCAATGCGACGCCGCGCCAGGCCCACCCCACACTTTGGTAGGCCAGCAGCAAGGTAAGCCAGACCGGGAAGCCGTAAGCCGCCAGCCACAAAAAGGCTGTCCGCCCGGCGTCCCGGAGCGGCTGCTGTGCACGGCGGAAAAACAACCCGATGAAATCCATCCAGGTATCATGCCACCGGAAGTGAACTGCCAGCTGGGAGGTACCCGCCAGCACAATCGCGCCGCCCAGGGCAAACAGGTTGGCGGATGGTTCCGCGCGCGTCCAGAAAATCATGTAGATGGGCAGCAGGTAGCCAACCAGATATGGGCCGTGGGCGTACCCTACCCGGGGCCTGTGTGCTCCTCTTCTTCGCTCGATCCGATCGAGGCCAAAAGCGGCCAAGAGCGCCAATCCGCCGAAGCCCATCAGCGGGTAGACCAGACGGACGTTGAGCCCATCCAGGGCAAATCCAATCCAGGCCAACGTGTAGGGAACCAGGGCCAGGGTGGCGGTGGCATAGGCAAACAGCCGGGCGATCCATTTCAAAGCGCGGGCATACCAGCTCGAGGCCCCGTAATAGACCGCAGCGAGCGTCTGGACCAGCACCAGGCCGAACAGGATGGTCGACTCAGAGGAAGTCAGTTCGGTGCGGCGCCCTCCGGACAGCAGGACGATGCTTAAAGCGGCGGTCTGGACCAGGGCCAGCAGGGTGAAAAACTGCCCCGCGCTGATAAACGGCCAGGCATAGGTGCGCTCCAAGCGCCGGAGTCGCAGCGCCAGGGCCATGTAACCTAGTGCGACCAGCGTGTAGGCTAAAAAGCCGTACTCGGTGACTACCCCAAATTCCCAGATCAAGATCAGCAGCCAGACCGGGAACGCCCAGGCCGCCAGCCAGATGAACCCGCCGTTGACGACACGGCGCAGCCGGTGTTCAGCCTGGCCGAACAGCAGGCGCATGGCATCTTGCCAGCTGTCGTGCCGTCCGGCGTGCACCAGAAAGGCCGACGCAACCATGAGAGCCAGCCACAACCCAAATGTCCACAGCAGCGCCGGCTGTGATTGCCGGGTCCATTGGGCAAAAACCCAGATCAGGGCGAATGTCGCCAGGGCATAACCCAGCAGGTAGGGGCCGTGGGCCTGGAA
>JBFKII010000258.1:0-6321 GCA_041632295.1 Anaerolineales bacterium
GTGGACGTCTGGACTTCCGGCCTCTCCCATGCGATCGAACGCTTCGAGGGCTGCGACATGGCCTACAACAACGCCCCCTCCGGCGGCATCGGCGCCTTCACTGCCGACAGCTTCCCGATCTTCGATTTCGCCCCTGGCATTCCCAACGTTTACATGGTGGCAGACAGCAACCACGGATTCAAGATGATCGGGGTCGGCAAGGAGGTGGCCCGCGTGCTGATGGGCGAGAAAAGCGAGATCCTGCACCCCTTCCGCTATTCCCGCTTCGCCGAAGGGGACCTGCATCCGGTTTCCAAAAGCCCCTATCCCTGGGGGTGAACCCCGGACTGACGTCCGGGTTCCAGCCCCCGGGTTCCAGCCCCCGGGTTCCAGCGTCCGGGTTCCAGCGTCCGGGTTCCTAGATCTGGATTCGGACGTTCGGAATTCCGTAATCGCGGGGCAGCAACGCTGAGGGGAGCGGACACGCACCGTACCAAATCCTCACCCGTCTGCCCGGGAAAATGCCTGGTGGCAGCCACAAGGAGGCAGGGCAACCTATTCCATGCCAAAACGCAGACCTCGTAGAGATCGGGCGCAGCGGCGCCAGTACAGCCCTGCCGCCGCGCTCCAGGCGCAGCCTTTCCGCCTGCTGCACAGCCCGCTGGCTCCCCTCGAGCTGGCCGACCCGGAGCAGCTGGAGCAGATCCATCTGGCCTCGATGGATATTTTGGAAAACATCGGGCTGGATTTTTTCGACGAGGAAGCGCTGGACATCTGGGAGCGAGCGGGTGCCCGCGTCGACCGGCAGGCGCGCCATGTGTGGATCGACCGCGGTCTGGCGCTGGAAGCCGTCGCCATGGCACCGGAGCGGTTCACCTGGCGGGCCCGCAATCCTTCCCATGATCTCCCCATCGGGGGGGACAGTATCGTCCTGGCCGCCAATGCCGGCATGGCGTACAGCAGCAACCTGGTGCGCGGCCGCCGCCCAGGGACCCAGGCAGACCTGGAAGAGTTGATCAAGCTGGCGACCATGTGCAACGTGATCCACATCCCGGGCGGGGCGCTTGTCGAAGCCCAGGACGTGCCTGTGTCCTTTCGCCACCTGCGGCGCACTTTCGCTTCATTCACTCTGAGCGATAAAGCGCTGCGTGGGGTCAGCCACGGGCGCATCATCACCGGGGACGATATCGCCATGGCCCGCATTGTTTTCGGAGACGACGTATCCAGCAGCCCGGTGATGGGGGCGGTGGTCAACGTCAACAGCCCCTTGCGCTACGACGAGCGCATGATCGGCGGCCTGCTGACTTACGCGCGCCACGGCCAGGTCAGCATCGTCACCCCGTTCATTTTAATGGGGGCGATGAGCCCCGTGACGATCGCTTCCGCGCTGGCCCAGCAAAATGCGGAGGCGCTGGCCGGTATCGCCCTGGCCCAGCTGGCTGCGCCGGGCGCCCCGGTGATCTACGGCGGCTTTACCACCAACGTCGATATGCGCTCCGGCGGCCCGGCCTTCAGCACGCCAGAGGGCGCCTGGGCGGTGATCGTGGGCGCCCAGCTGGCGCGTCGCTACCGCCTCCCCTATCGCAGCAGCGGCAGCCTGAACACCGCCAAGTCCGCCGACGCCCAGGCGGCCTACGAAACGCAATGGTCTTTATGGCCGGCGCTGCTTTCGCGCACCAACTACGTCCACCATGCAGCCGGATGGCTGGAGGGCGGCCTGACCGTCTCGTACGAAAAGTTCATCATCGACGTCGAAAGCCTGGCGATGTTTCAACACTTCCTGGGCGGCTTCGAAGTCAGCGAGCAGGCTTTTGCCCTGGATATGATCGAAAAAGTCGGTCCGGGCGGCCACCATTTCGGCACCCCCCACACACAGGCGCGCTACCAGGACGCTTTTTACGATTCGTTCCTGACCGACCGCCAGGGCTACGAACCCTGGCTGGCCGGCGGCGGGGAGGACACCGCCCGGCGGGCGCAAGCGATCTGGCAGGGCCTGCTGAAAGCCTACCAGCCTCCGCCGCTCGACCCCGGGATCCGGGAAGGGCTTGCGGAATATGTTGCCAGGCGCGAGGAAGCCCTGACCGGGGTCGACCTGTACCAATAAGCCGATGGTGCTGCACGAGTTCATCCACGAAAGCCGCTGGGAGGATTTCCCGTCCGAGGTCCACAGACAGGCCCGGCGCTGCCTGCTGGACACCGCGGGCATCGGGATCGGCGGCCGCCGGACGAAGTTGTCGGCCGTAATCCACGATTTCGCCGCAGCCGGCTTTGGCGGCGCGGGCGCCTCCCTCTGGCTGGACGGGCGACCGGTGTCCCCGCCGGGTGCGGCGCTGGCCAACGCGGCCACGATCGATTCGCTCGACATGCACGACTCCTGCCGCCCAGTCAAAGGCCATGCCGGGGTGGCGTTGCTGCCGGCGGCCCTGGCCACGCTGTTCCTGGCCGGTCCGCAGGGCATCTCAGGCCGGGAGCTGGTCACCTCCCTGGTGGTCGGCTACGAAGTCGCCATCCGGGCCGGGAAGGCCCTGCATGCCACCGCCTGCGATTACCACACCTCCGGCGCCTGGAACGCCCTGGGCTGCGCCGCCATCGTCGCCCGCCGGCTGGGCCTCTCTGAAAGCCAGACCCGGCACGCCCTGGGAATCGCCGAGTACCACGGCCCGCGCTCCCAGATGATGCGCTGCATCGACCACCCCACGATGCTCAAAGACGGCTCCGGATGGGGTGCGATGGCAGGCGTCAGCGCCGGTTTGCTCGCCGGCCGGGGCTTCACCGGCGCGCCGGCCCTGACGGTCGAAGAGGCGCATGTGGCGCCCTTCTGGGAAGACCTCGGCAGCCACTGGAGCATCCTGGAGCAGTATTTCAAGCCCTACGCAGTCTGCTACTGGGCGCAGCCGGCCATCGCCGGGGCTCTCCAGCTGCAGCGTGAGCACAGCCTGCAGGCGGAGGACATCCACAGCATTCGGGTCTTCACGTTCCACGAGGCCTCGCGGCTGGCCGCGACCCGCCCGGCGGACACCGAACAGGCCCAATACAGCCTGCCTTTCCCGCTGGCCGCCGCTCTGATTAATCACCGGCTGGGATACGACGAATTGAGCGACCGCGCCCTGCAGGACCCCGTAGTCCTCGAGCTGGCGGAAAAAGTGGACCTGATCGAAGACGAGACCTTCAACGCCCGTTTCCCCGCCGACCGGCTGTCCCGGGTGGTGATTGAGACGAGCCAGGGCGGCACGTTTGACTCCGGGGAAACCCGCGCATGGTGGGACCTGAGCGACCCTCCGGAGGACGACGCCCTGCGCGCCAAATTCCGGGAGCTGGCCGGCGCGCTGCTGGCCCCCGCTCGTATGAATGCGCTGGAGGAAGCCCTCTGGAACTGCGCAAGGCTGCCACATGCGAGCGCCATCCTGGACCTGCTGGTGCCCCCACCGGATGGGGGCGAGGTACAGCGATGACCCGGCGCTGTTTTTTTTAATAATGCCCATGGATAAAACTACCCCCAATGCAGCACAATCGATCGCCCAAACCCTTTCCGAGTCCGGGGTACGTTTTGTATTTGGCATGCCGGGCGGAGAGGTGGTTGATCTGATCGAGGCCCTCGAAACCCAGGGCATTCAATTTATCCTGATGGGCCACGAATCCGCCGCTGCCCTGGCCGCAGGGACCCTGGGGGCGGTGACCGGGACCCCCGGGGTGTGCCTGGCCACGCTGGGTCCGGGCGCCTGCAACCTGGTTCTGGGGGTGGCGGAAGCGCTGCTCGAACGGCACCCGCTGCTGGCCACCAGCGCCCGAACGGCTGTTGCTCTGGAGGGCTGGAACAGCCACCAGCAGCTGCCGCTCAATGAGATGTTCGCCCCGATCGCCAAGGACTCGATCGCCCTCCACCACCGGACCGGACCAGCGGCCGTCATGGAGGCGCTCCGCCTGGCGGCCACTCCGCCGCGCGGGCCAGTCTACCTTTCCTTGCCGGCTGACCTGGCGGTGCAGCCGGCCTCCGAACAAAAGTCAGCCGCGCCGCCTCACCCAATCCGCGCGCCGGCCCCGGCGCCGCTCGAGCCGCTGCTGGACGCCCTGCGCAAGGCCGTCCGCCCGCTGGTAGTAGTCGGATTGGCGCTGGATCCGGGCCTTGACGGCCCTGCAGTGCGCCGTTTCCTGGCCGAGACCGGCATCCCGTACACCGATACGCCCAAATCCAAGGGACTGGTGGATCAGGGTTCGGACAGCTATCTGGGCACCTGCCTGTCCGCCTCGGGAGACGCCCTGCTGGCCGAATTCATCCGCAGCAGCGACTGCCTGCTGGGGATCGGTTTCGACCCGGTGGAAAGCGCTTACGACTGGCACCGGGGCCCGGCTTATTTCGGCATCACCAACGCCCCGACGTCGTTCCGGGAATACAAACCCCACTGGGAGCGGGTAGGCCCGGTGCCGGAAATGCTGGCCGAACTGGCCAGCGAAACCGCGCCGGCCCCCTGGGACCCGGAGGAACTGCAGGCCCTGCGTTCGGCTATCCGCAGCGCGATACAGCCCGATCGCACCGAAAGCCCCCGGGGCCTGGCACCCTACCAGGTGGCAGTGCGCATGCAGGCCGTGCTGCCCGCCGAAATACGCCTCTCCCTGGACACCGGCCAGCACAAGATGCTGTTTTGCCAGGCCTGGCGCCCTGCATCGCCGGAGGCATTTTTTTGCTCCAACGGGCTGTCCTCCATGGGGCCTGGTTTGCCGGGTGCGATCGCACTGGCTATCGACGACCCGGATCGGCCGGCAGTTTGTGTCACCGGCGACGGCGGATTTGCGATGATGGTCCAGGAGCTGGAGACCGTGCACCGTCTGGGGATCGCGCCGCTGATCGTCGTGCTGTGCGACCAGGCCCTCAGCCTGATCCGCCTGCCCCAGATGCAGCGCGGCTACTCATCCCACGGGATCGACATGGTATTTGTCGATTGGGCTGCGGTGGCGCGCGGGTTTGGCCTGGAAGGGACCTGGGCTCGCACGACCGCCGAGTTGAATGCCGCCCTGGCCACCTGGGCAGACAATCCTGTGGCCACAGTGCTGGCGGTCCAGGTGGATGAAAGCCTGTATCGCGGGAACCATTATTAGGGCCATTTTAAAAAATTTTAATGAGTGACTGTCACCTTAAGGTGACAGTCACTCCCCAAAAAAACGGAGATTTCCCATGGCAAATCCTGTGCGCGTACCCCACCTGGCCCTCAACTGGCACCCGGCCGGGGACCTGGTGATCACCCATGCCAGCGGTTGCGAGATGTACGACACCAACGGCAGGCGGCACCTGGACTTCACAGCCGGTATCGGGGTGGTAAACACCGGGCACTGCCATCCCAGGGTGGTGGCAGCGATCGAAGGCCAGGCCCGCGCTCTGCTGCACAGCCAGAGCTATATCGCACTCCACCCACCTATCCTCAACCTGGCCAAAAAACTGGCTTCAGTCTCTCCTGGTGCGATCGACACCTTTTTCTTCGTGAATAGCGGCTCGGAGGCGGTCGAGGCCGGGATGCGAATGGCGCGTTCCGCCACCGGACGGCCAAACATCATCGCGTTCCAAGGTGGTTTCCACGGCCGCACGGCCGGCGCCATGACCCTGACAACTTCCAACGCCACCTACCGCTCCGGCGCCCTTCCTTTCATCAGCGGGGTGTACTACGCACCGTTTCCGCTCCCTTTCCGGCACCGGATACCAGCCGATGAAGCAGCTGCCCGGTGCCTCCAGGCGATCGAAGACATGCTCGGCACCCAGACGCGCCCGGAGCACACCGCGGCATTCGTGATCGAGCCGATCCAGGGGGAAGGCGGCATCCATGTTGCCCCGGATGCTTTTTTGCAGGGCCTGAGAGCAATTTGCGACCGCCACGGCATCCTGTTGATCTCGGACGAAATCCAGGCCGGATGCGGGCGCAGCGGCAGGATGTTTGCGATCGAACACGCCGGCGTGGCGCCGGACGTGATCCTTATCGGCAAGGGAATCGGTTCGGGCCTGCCCCTGGCTGCGATGGGCACATCCCGGGCACTGATGGACCGCGTGCCATACGGCTCTCAAGGCGGCACCTACAACGGCAACGCGGTGGCCTGCGCAGCCGCCCTGGCTACCCTGGAGGTGATCGAGGAGGAAGGACAGGTGCAGGCCGACTGCGAACTGGGCGCCCACCTGCTCTCCAGGCTGATGGCTCTGGCTTCCCAGTTCCCGGGGATGTCGCTGGACGTGCGCGGGCGCGGCCTGATGGCGGCCGTTGAAATCCGCCATGCCGACCACAGCCCAGCGACCGCCGAAGTGGAATCCATTCACGCACGCTGCCGGAAAAACGGGCTCCTGCTGCTGGCCTCCGGCCAGGA
>JBFKII010000259.1:0-6296 GCA_041632295.1 Anaerolineales bacterium
CTCCATCGGCCGCCCGGACGATTTCTACTTCGCCTCCCGCACCCTGCTGGTCCACGACCGGGAGGACCTGCCGCTTTTTGATCAGGCTTTTGAGATGTTCTGGCGCGTGCCGGTCTCGGATTGGACGGCGATACAGTTCGGTGGGATGCTCAAGCCCCGGCAGGAGCGCGGCCCGCGGCTGGCACCCCCTCCGCTGACCGACCCGCCGGAGGATGATTCGGGCCGAGACGGGTCCGAAAGCCGCGAGGACCCGGTGCTGCTGGTCACGCGGACCTATTCCGACCGCGAATTGCTGCGGCAGAAAAACTTCGCCGAGCTGACCGGGGATGAGCTGGAAGCGGTCCGGGAACTGATGCAGCGGATGCGCATCCGGCTGGGAGAGCGCCGCACCCGCCGCATGCGCCCGGGACGGGGCAGGCTGCTTGACCTGCGCCGTTCGCTGCGGGGAAGCTTTCGCACCGGGGGCGAGATGCTGACTCTGGCCCGGCGCGAGCGCAAAACCAAACCGCGCCCGCTGGTGGTGATCGCCGATATCAGCGGCTCCATGGAGCGCTACACCCGCCTGCTGCTGCATTTCATTTACGGGCTGGCGCAGTCCCGCAGCCTGCCGGTGGAGGCCTTTGTCTTCAGCACGCGCCTGACGCGCATCACCCGCCAGCTGCGCCAGAAAGACATCGACCAGTCCCTGGAGGACGTCTCCGGGGTGGTCCATGATTGGGCCGGCGGGACGCGTATCGGGGAGGCGATCAAAACGTTCAACTACGATTGGGGCCGGCGGGTCCTTGGCCGGGGGGCGGTCGTGCTGATCATCAGCGATGGCTGGGATCGGGGCGATATCGACCTGCTCGACCTGGAGATGGCGCGCCTGCAGCGCAGTTGCCACCGCACGATCTGGCTCAACCCGCTGCTCGGATCGCCCGGATACGAACCGCTGACGCGCGGCATGCAGGCCGCGCTGCCGCACGTGGACGCATTTCTGCCGGTCCATAACCTGGCCAGCCTGGAAGACCTGGCCGCCCACCTGCAGGCCATCGGAGCGCGGCGCCTGCACTGACCGCAGGGTACAACATGAACGATATTTTGCCCGACCTGATCCGCTGGCGCCGGGAAGGCGAACCGATCGCCCTGGCGACCGTCATCCAGACCTGGGGCTCTTCGCCGCGCGGCGTGGGCGCCAAGTTGGGGGTCACCGCGCCCGGCCGCATGACGGGCTCGGTCAGCGGAGGCTGCGTGGAAGGGGCGGTGATCGAAGCCGCGCTGGAGACCTTGCAGACCGGTAACCCCCAGTTGCTGCATTTCGGAGTCGCCGATGAGACCGCCTGGGAGGTGGGGCTGGCCTGCGGCGGGGAGATCGAGGTCTTCGTGCAGCCGCTGGACGCGCCTTTGTTCGAGGCCCAGCAGGCGGCGATCCGGGACGGCGCGCCGGCTGCCGTGTCGACGGTGATCCGCGGGCCGGCCGGCGCCGTCGGGCGCGGCCTGCTGCTGCGGGAAAACTCGGTGGCCTGGCAGGGGCTGGAGGGTTCGCTGGCGGAGGCGGCAGCCGAGGCGGCCGCACAAGCGCTGGGCCGCGGGCTGCCATCCCGTGTGACGCTTGCAGCGGGCGGCGAAGTGTTTGTGGACCTGCACCTGCCTCCCCCCGCCCTGGTGATCGTCGGAGGTGTCCAGATCGCCGTCGCTTTGGCGCGCTTCGGCAAGGAATTGGGCTACCGGACTGTGATTGTCGACCCGCGCCGCGCCTTTGGCAGCGAAGAGCGCTTCCCCTTTGTCGACCGGCTGGTGCAGGCCTGGCCCGACCAGGCCCTGGCGGATCTGCACCTGGGGAGCACAACGGCAGTGGCCGTTCTGACCCACGATCCCAAGCTGGATGACCCCGCGCTGTTGGTAGCGCTGCCCTCCCCTTCGTTTTATGTCGGCGCGCTGGGCAGCCGGAAGACTCAGGCCGGTCGGCGGGTGCGTCTTCGGGAGGCCGGCCTGACCGAGGCCCAGCTCGACCGGCTGCACGGTCCGATCGGCCTGGATATCGGGGCTAAGACCCCCGAGGAGATCGCCCTGGCCATCATGGCGGAGATCGTGGCCGCCCAGCCCCGCTAAGGTTCGAGGCCCCGCGCGGCCCTTTTCTGAAGGGGGAAGTGCTAAAATAGGGGAGTGACTGTCACCTTAAGGTGACAGTCACTCAAGTTACCATGACCTGGAACATGATGGGACACGAATGGGCTGTCAACCTGCTGCGCGGGCAGATACAGCGCGTCCGGCGGCGGCATGCCTACCTGTTCACCGGCCCGCCGGGTGTCGGGCGCCGCACGCTGGCCGTGCGTTTTGCCCAGGCGCTGACTTGCGAAGCGCCTCCGGCCGCTGGGGATTTTTGCAACGCCTGCAAAACCTGCCGCCAGATCGAAGGGCTGGCCCATCCGGACCTGGCTGTGGTCTCCTCGGATACGCCCGGGGGAACGCTGAAAGTGGACCAGGTGCGGGAACTGCAGCGCAGCCTGTCACTGGCCCCGTACACCGCCGCACTGCGCATCGCCCTGCTGCTGCGCTTTGAAGAGGCCAACCCCAGCGCGGCCAACGCACTGCTCAAAACCCTCGAAGAGCCCCCCGAACGGGTCGTGCTGCTGCTGACCGCCGAAAGTGCCGAGACCCTCCTGCCGACGATCGCCTCCCGCTGCGAGGTCATCCGGCTGCGCCCCCTGCCGCCGGAAGCGCTTGCCGGACTGCTCGCGGACCGGTGGGGGATCCCACCCGCCCGCGCTGCGCTTTTGGCCCATCTCTCCGGCGGCCGGCCGGGGATCGCCCATCACCTGCACCATCACCCGGAGGCGCTGGCCCAACGCGACCTGTGGCTTGACGATCTCCAACAGGTTCTGTCTGCCAACCGGGTTGCCCGTTTCAGTTACGCCGAAAATGCCGCCAAAGATAAAATCGCCCTGCACCAGATCTTGGAGACCTGGGCTTCCTACTGGCGTGATATCCTGCTGGCATCTGCCGGCGCCGGCGGTGCGATCGCCAACACCGATCGCCGCGACCAGATCGACGGGTTGGCGCAGCGGACCAGCCAAAGCCGGGCGTTGGAAACCATCCGCGCCCTCGAAAATAGCCGTGACATGCTGCAGCGCAACACCAATACGCGCCTGGTGGCTGAAACCCTGATGCTGCAGATCCCACAATATCGATAGACCATGCTCAAACCGGACTATTCTGCAACTTCGCTCGAACTGCTTTACCACATCAGCCGGGAACTGGCTTCCGATCTGGACCTGCACACCGTGCTCCTGCGCGTCCTGCAGCTGTCTTTGGAGTCCGTGGATGCGATCAGCGGCAGCATCATCGTGCTCGACTCGGCCGGCAAACCGGTCGACTCGGCGATCGTCCACGGCTCCCAGGTCTTTGACCAGACCAACGCCCTGCTGAGCTCCACGCTCGAATCCGGGCTGGCAGGTTGGGTCGCCCGCAACCGCCGGTTGGCCCTGATCCCCGACACCAGCAAAGATCAGCGCTGGGAGCAGCGGCCGGATGACGCCCCAGAGCAAACCGGGGCCAAGTCCGCCGTGGGCGTCCCGCTTATGGCCCGCGACGAGCTGGTCGGCGTGATGACCGTGGTCCACCCCACCCCGGGGACCTTCCGCTCCGAACACGGCGACCTGATGCAGGCCATCTCCGACCTGGCCGGCATCGCAATCCTTAACGCCCGCCTCTTTGAAGAGAGCAACCACCAGGCGCGCGTCATGAGCGCTCTGGCCGAAAGCGCCCGCGCCCTGACCGCCGCCCTGGGGACCAGCGATATCCTGCAGCAGGTGCTGGAACAGACCCACATGGCGCTCCAGGTGGAAGCCGTTTCCCTTTCGCTGATTTCAGGCGACCGAAAGACACTGACCATCAAGGGCGCCACGGGGCATGTCGCCGGCCAGGTGCTCGAAATCCAATTGAAAGTCGGAGAAGGGGTGGTCGGCTGGGTCGCCGAGCATGGCGAATCCCTGATCGTGCCGAACGCCCGCAGCGACCCGCGGTTCAATCCGGAAGTCGACCGGGTGACGGGTTTTGAGACCCGGTCCATCGCCTGCGCCCCAATCCGCTACCGCGGCGAGGTGATCGGGGTGCTGCAGGCCCTCAACCCCGTGGAAGGTGCCTTCGGCCAGGATGCGCTGTTCCTGCTCAACGGTATCGGCAGCCTGGCGGGCTCGGTGATTCGCTACGGGCAGCTGTTTGACAGCCTGCAGTCCGCCCACCAGAGCTACCAGGAGCTGTTCGACGACAGCATCGACCCGATCCTGATCACGGATTGGGAGGGCCGCGTCGTTCAGGTCAACCGGCGCGCCGGCGTTATCACCGGGTACACCAAGGACCAGCTGGCGTCGATATCGGTTTTTAAGCTCCACAATTTTGACGAAGAGGACTTTGACGGCCGGTTTTTCAGCAACCTGAGCGCCGGCCGCACGCTCAGCTACGAGTCAGTACTGTTCGGCAAAGAGGCCAGGCATCCCGTCCAGGTCCATGTCCGGCAGATCCGGCTCGACCAGGTCGATTACCTTCAGTGGATCTTTCGCGATATCACGGAACGCAAGCGCCTGGACACACTGCGGGACGATCTGCTCTCCATGGTCTATCACGATTTGCGCTCCCCGCTGGCGAACATTATTTACAGCCTGGACGTGATGGGGGAGATCCTGCCGGAAGACGAGACGTCCCGCAGCCTGATCCAGGTCGCCCGGCGCTCCACCGAGCGGATCCAGCGGCTGACCCGGTCCATGCTGGATGTCAAGTCGCTGGAATCCGGCAAGGCCATCGCCAAGAAAGAAAAATCTTCGCTCTACGAGCTCCTGGCTTATGCCGAGGAAGCAGTGCAGCAATTGGTGGCCGCCAAGGAGCATGCCCTCTCGCGCGATGTCGAACCTGACCTGCCGGAACCCGTCCTGGACTCGGAAATGATCGGGCGGGTCCTGATCAATCTGCTTGAAAACGCCATCAAGTTCACCCCGCCGGGAGGCGAGATCGCGCTGGGAGCCAGAAGGTCATCGGATGCGGTCGAGCTCTGGGTGCAGGACAACGGGCCCGGGATACCGGCAGAAAAGCGGGATGCTATTTTTAACAAGTATGCCCGCCTGGACTCGAACGTCACCGGAATCGGACTGGGCTTGTTTTTCTGCCGCCTGGCGGTGGAAGCGCACGGCGGCCAGATCCAGGTGGATGGCGACGTGGGGGAAGGGGCTCGGTTCAGTTTCTTCCTCCCGGTCGATACCGGATGAACGCCCGGCAGCCCGAAATTCAGACGGAGTATCCATGCAAGAGATCGAACAGGGAATTTATCTCAACCGAAATTACCCAGGCGCCACACTGGGGGCGATTTTATCCCCATACGGCACCATTCTGATCGACTCGCCGCCTCACCCGGACGATGGCCAATCCTGGTCGTCGCTGCTGCGCAGCATGGGCGGCGGGGTAAACCGTGTCCTGGTCGTGCTCGACTCCCATCCGGACCGGACTATCGGCCTGCGGGCGCTCGACACTCAGATCATCGCCCACCTCGAAACGGCGAATGAGCTGGAGGATCGGCCGGCGATTTTCAAGGGCCAGAACAGCAACACCGGGGCGGAATGGGAGCGCTGCGAAGGTTTGAGCGGCATCCGGTGGGGAAAGCCCAGCATGACGTTCACCGAGCAGGCCATACTGGAATGGGGCGACCAGAAACTGCTGATCGAGCACCACCCCGGGCCAACACCGGGCGCCAGCTGGCTGATCGCCCACGAGCCGGGCGTGGTTTTTATTGGAGACGCGGTCACCGTGGATCAGCCCCCGTTCCTGGCGGACGCCAACATCGACCAGTGGGTGGACATTCTTGACCTGCTGCTGGCCAAACCGTACAAAGACTACCTGATTGTCAGCGGCCGGGGAGGGCTGGTCGAATACGGGGATATCCGCGAAATGCGGCGGTTCCTCCGTGAGGTGGAAAAGCGGCTGGACCGATTTCACGACCGCGGCAGCACCCCAGAAGCCGTCCTGAAGACCGTCCCCAATCTCCTGACACGCTTCAATTTCAAAAAAGAATTCGAACAGCAGTACATGGACCGCCTGGAATACGGCCTGCAGCAATATTACATGCGGAAATACGGGATCGTCCTCGAGGAAGACGAGGGGTGAACGACGCAGCTGCTTTCCGCCCGGTCTACGAATTGACCCGCGGGCGGATCGTCGAATCGCTGCACCACGGCGCCGCAGCAGTGGTCGATTCTTCCGGCCGGCTGCTGGCTTTCTGGGGCGATCCGGGGCGGTCAACCTTCATGCGCTCGTCTGCCAAGCCCTTC
>JBFKII010000260.1:0-6273 GCA_041632295.1 Anaerolineales bacterium
ACGCGGAATCGCGGTGACTCTGGAGGCGTTTCCCCGTTCGTCTCAAAGTACTCCTGGATAACGGCAGGAATCCGGGCCAGCATCTCCTCGAATTGGCCCCCACGAGCAAAGCAGCCCGGCAAATCGAGCAGGTGGGCATGTACGCCTTTGGATCCGACGCTGAAATAAGCCTGGTATTCAGCCATCCCCGCCCTCCTGTGGCCGGCTTTCCCCCTCACCAACCGCCGGCGGCACGATCCGCTGGGCAACCAGCAGGATGAATGTCGAGATAACCCCCAGACCGATAAAAATAAAGAAAATGGTGAACAGCTTGGTCGCTGGCGTGGTTGGGGAAAGGTCGCCGTAGCCGACCGTGGTCAGGGTGATCACGGTGAAATAAAGTGCATCCACCCACGCCCAGCCCTCCCAACGCCTGTAGAACAGCGTGCCGCCGGCGACGATCACCAGGACCGCCAGCGCCAGGGCCCGGAATTCGGGCTCCCTTAGCCCCTCGCGGACGGCCCGGGCGAAGCGGACGAAAACCAGGATCAATGCAGGCATAGGCGCCTTCCTTTCTTCAGCTTTCTGTGATGGCAAACAAGTAAGCGCGCCCGTCCATCCCAACTTTTTCCAGCCAGCCAGCCTTGCGCAGCGTGTAGGTCATTTTACCCGCCAGGCGTGTGGGAATCCCCAGCATTTTGCTCAGGGCGCGGTTGGTGAACGCCACGCCGGGCGCCTGGCCGACTTCCCTCAGGAAATCCCCCCGGGAGCCCAGCGTCAACGTCCCGGCGACATCCAGCAAGCGTTGGTCGGCGATGCTCCAGCCTTTGCGGCGCCAGCTGCCTTTGCCGTCGTCGACCCAGATGACCTCCTGCCGCGTCAGCGCCACCTGCACTTCAAAATCGGGGTGCGGCAGCAGCTCTGGGATGCGCACCAGTTCGTTGAACACTTCCAGGGCGCGCCCCCGCTTGGGGCTGCGCCGGCGCGACACCTGCCGCCCGGAGGGACGCTGCCGGACGATCCACTTTTCCACGGGAATGGGATGGATCAGCCGGATCGCGTACCCGTCCTGCAGCAGTGCCGCCAGCTTTTTGCGGATTGCGCTGAAGTTGCGGCTCTGGATCTCGAGCAGCAGAGGAGGGCCAACCTCCCGTTCCCGGTAGATATCGATGACGTAGCCCGCGACTTCGGTCTCGAATTGGTCTCCGGGGCGTCCGAAGTACGCCTTCAAGGCCGCATGCAGGGATTTTTCAGAGAGCGTGCCGATCTGAGCCGCCATGGGCCCATTATAAATGTGAAGAACTTCGCCGGAAAAGGCGAAGCTCTTCATGGATTGAAACCACTTTTGATAAAACCCTGGACAGGGCTGGGCTGCTGGCTAGCCGGGATAATTCTTGTTTCGGTTGCGGCCCTGCAATGAGACCGGGTGGTAAGTCGGCTCGGATCGGGCCGAATACCCGGTTTCATGAGGCGGCTCGGGGGGCTCTGGAGGGCCGAAGGAACGCTTGGGTTTGGGCGCCGGCCGGACTGCAGGGCGGAAAGGCGTTTTATTGGCTTTCGGGCGCGCCCACTGTGTGGCCGATTTCTTGCGGCGCGGCCCGCCGCCCGTCACTCCGGCCATGGCCTGGCGGAAAAGGCCCTCCCCGGCCACCGAAAAGGTGCCGATCAGCAATACGCGGCTCAACCAGACCAGCACAGCGACGAAAATTGGCACCACCTTGAGCAGCGTGGCCCGATCCACGACCGCCCCGCCCAGGGTATCGTGCTCCAGCAGGGCGATCGAAATGCCCCACCAGGTCAGCGCGGCGTTCATGGTGGCGGCCAGCAGCCAGGCGCCAAAGAGGTACCAGACTTCGGCCGGCTCGTCGGCCCCTTCCTCCGGCGTGAAGATGCGGGCAATGCCGGCGAAGTCGATACCGCAGAAGGCGACCGCCAGGATCGTCGACCAACGCAGACCGGCAAAGCTCAGATCCCCGAGCAGGTCGTGCAGGGCGAAATCCGTGGTGCTGTAATTGAAGATCTCGAATGAGAGCAGGGCGCCTACGATGATGATGCCAAACGTCGTGCCGCGGCGCAGCCGCATCTGCCCCAGAGGGTTGGAATATCCGTTGAACATGTGCGCCTCCTGCCGGGGTGGGTAGCCCCGGGGTCGGTGAAATGGTACCGTTCCGGATATTATAGAACGAGTGTTCTATTTAAGTCAAGGGGGTAAAAAGGGCCGTTTCAGGGCTTGCTAGCAGCCCCAATTCCAGAGTAAAGGCGGGGTTGTCCGCCAAAAGCGGATGCAAGCGGCACAGGCCGCATTTTCTACAGTCGGAAGCGAAAACCTCGGCGCCGGCGCTGATCGGGTTCACCCAGCCATCAAGCCAGAAAAAAAATGGGGCTATTCCTGGAAAGCCCCATTTTGATAGAACAGGTCCCCGTCAACGAGGATCCGGCTGTCCTGGCGCATGTCACAGATGAAATCCCAGTGCACAGCCGAACGGTTGCGGCTGCCGGTCTGCGGGTAGCCGGCACCGATCGCCATGTGCACCGTGCCGGCGATCTTTTCGTCAAACAGGATGTTTTTGGTGAAGCGGCGGATACCTTCGTTGGTCCCGATGGCAAATTCGCCCAGGTACCGGGCGCCGGTGTCGCTGTCCAACTGGGACAGCAGGTAATCCTGGTTCTTCTCCGCTGTGGCCCGGACCACCCGGCCGCCTTCGAAATGAAATTCCACCCCTTCCACCTCACGCCCATCCCGTATGGCAGGATAGCTGAAACGCACCCAGCCTTCCACCGAGTCCTCCACCGGCCCGGTGAAGATCTCACCGCTCGGCATGTTGTACCGGCCGTCGGAGTTCAGGAAGCGGCGGCCCTGGACGGACAGGCTCAGGTCAATGTTCGGCCCCTGCACCTGCAAGTGCTCGCGCCCGTCCAGCCATTCCACCAGGCGCTGCTGCATATCATGCACCTCCTGCCAGGCCGCCACCGGGTCTTCCCGGTCGGCAAACGTGGCCGCGTAAACGAAGTCCTGGTATTCGCGCAGGCTCATGTCCGCTTCCTGGGCGAGTGCGTCGCACGGGAACTGGGTCACCACCCAACGCAGGCTGCCCTCCGCCGTCCGGGCCAGGCGCAGCTCCTGGAATGAGCGTTGGGCCTGCTGGTAGCGGGCCTGATTCCCAGGGTCCACCCCGTTCAGCAGGCGCGTGTTGCTGGCGCCCCTGGCGTAAATGATGGCGTCCATTTCCTGGTGGACCACTTCCTCAATCGGCGAAGCCCAATCGAGTTGCTCGCCCCCTGCGCCCTGCAGCAGTGTTTCCTTCAGGCGGTCGGCTTCCAGCAGGACAACCGGATGCCCCCCTGCCTCCAGCACCTGCCGCAAGACCCCATCCACCAGGTCCATGGCGACCACATCGCCGCGGATGGCCACTTTGTCGCCTTTCCTGACGCCGATCGAGTAATGGACGAGAATTTCCGAAAGTTTCGTGATGCGCGGGTCCATGAAGGTCCTCCGTGAAAAGCCGGCGGCATTATACCGCAGGGAACGGGCGGCAATTCCAGAAATGATGCACCTGCGCGGAACGGGTAAAATAACCGCGATGATTCCCTCCCGCCACCGGAGGTCCGATACCCTCCCGGGGAACGCCCTGGAACGGGGTGCAGCCCGTAGCTAAACCCGGAAAAATGCGATGCCGGATCTCCAAACCCAAATCCCAAAAATCCTGATCGCCAACCGCGGCGAGATCGCCGTTCGGGTGCTGCGGACCTGCCGCGAGCTTGGGATCGGCAGCGTGGCCGTCTTCTCCGAAGCCGACCGCGGCTCGCTTCACGTCCGACTGGCGGACGAATCCGTCTGCATCGGCCCGGCGCCCGCAGCCGAGTCCTACCTGGACGGCGAAAAAATTATCCGCGCTGCTCGCGATCTCGGCGCCCCCGCCGTCCACCCGGGCTACGGTTTCCTGTCAGAGAACGCTGCGTTTGCCCAGGCGGTCTCGGAGGCCGGGCTGGCCTTCATCGGGCCGCCCCCGCAGGCGATCCGAGCCATGGGGGACAAGGCCCGCGCTCGCTCCCTGATGGAAAAAGCTGGGGTCCCGGTCGTGCCGGGCTACCAGGGTGCGGACGATCCCGACAGCCTGGCCCAGGCGGCGGGCCGGATCGGCTACCCGGTGCTGGTCAAGGCGGCCGCAGGAGGCGGCGGAAAAGGCATGCGGGTTGTGGGTTCTCCGCAGGACATTCCCGAAGCGCTCGCTGCTGCCCGGCGCGAGGCCCAAAACGCCTTCGGGGATCCGCGGTTGATCCTGGAAAAATTCATCGCCGCCGCCCGGCACGTCGAGATCCAGGTGCTGGCCGACCACCACGGTCGCTGCGCGCACCTGAACGAGCGCGAGTGCTCTGTCCAGCGCCGCTACCAGAAGATCATCGAAGAGGCCCCTTCCCCGCTGCTCGACGCCGACTTGCGAGCCGAGATGGGCGCCGCCGCTGTCGCGGCCGCCCGGGCGGCAGGCTACACCAACGCCGGGACGGTGGAGTTCATCGTCGACCCAGAAACACGGGCCTATTACTTTTTGGAAATGAACACTCGCCTGCAGGTCGAGCATCCGATCACAGAGCTGACCGCCGGGATCGACCTGGTGGCGGCTCAGATCCACATCGCCGCCGGCGCTTCCCTGGACTCGCTCCTCCCTGCGCATCCTGAGCCCCGCGGGCATGCCATCGAGTGCCGCCTGTACGCTGAGGACCCGGCGGTCGGCTTCCTGCCGGACAGCGGCACGGTACTCCGTTTCATCCCGCCCCAGGGCCCGGGGGTCCGGGTCGATGCCGGCATCCGCAGCGGGGACCCGGTAAGCACGCACTACGACCCCCTGCTGGCCAAGATCATCGTCCACGCCGCCGATCGCCCGGCCGCCATCCGGCGCATGCAGGCCGCCCTGCGTGATACCGTCCTGCTGGGCCTGCGCAGCAACCTCGACTTTTTGCAGGATGTCCTCGATCACCCCGCCTTCCTGGAAGGCCGGGCGGACACCAGCTTCATCGACCGCCAGTTCGGCCGCTGGAAGCCGGATGGGCAGCTGCCGACAGCGGTGATGCTGGCCGCCGCGCTGGCCGGTGAAACACAGCGCACCACTCCCGGCCGGTCCAATGTCGAACCGTACACCCCCTGGACCCAACTGCCAGGATTCCGCCTTGGGCAGCCTTCCGAGGACGGCTGAGCGATGAAGCGCCAGTTCCGCTACCTGAACCACGGCTACGAAATTGAGCTGACTTCCGGCCCGAACGGGTTAACCGCCCGCTTCCAGGGAGGAACCCACCAGTTCCACGTGCGGCAAAACTGGGATGGGGAGTTGTCTGTCGAGCGGGACGGCCGCAGCGATGTACTGCACGTCGCCGCAGACCGGGACGTGGTCTGGGTGGCTTTCCGAGGCCGAACCTACCGTCTGGAAAAGGAAGCGCAGCGGCCAAAACGGGGCGGCCGCGGCGAGGGAGATGTCGAAGGGGTGCTGCGGGCGCCGATGCCCGGGCAGGTGCTGGAGGTGCGGGTGACCCCGGGAGCGGAAGTCAGGCAGGGAGAGACTCTGCTGGTTCTGGAGGCCATGAAGATGGAAATCCGCATCCAGGCCGGACAAGACGGAGCCGTCATCCGAGTCCCGGTTTCCGCAGGGGACCAGGTGGACCGGGACCAGGTGCTGGTCGAAATCGCCCCTATTGAACGGGACGAGGATTGAAATTTTACGGAGGCAGCATGCCGGGAAAATACTTTGAGGACCTCGAGGTGGGCCAGGTCATTCGACACGCCCAGGGCCGCACGGTCACGGAAATGGACAACGTGCTGTTCAGCAGCCTGACAATGAACAGCCAGGCCCTGCATCTGAACCAGGATTTCGCCGCCGGGACGGAGTTTGGCCGCCGGATCGTCAACGGGCTGTTCACCCTCGGTCTGGTGGTCGGGCTGAGCGTCGCCGAACTGACCGACATGACCATCGTTGCCAACCTGGGCTACCAGGACGTGCGCCACCCGGCGCCTGTATTCCACGGTGACACGATCTACGCCGAGACCGAGGTGCTGTCCAAGCGTGATTCCGCCTCGCGCCCTAATGCCGGTATTGTCGCCCTGAAGCAGACCGGCCGCAACCAGGACGGAACAATCGTCGTCGAACTCGAACGTTCTGTCCTGTTTCTTAAGAAGGGAGGAGATTAGGATTCGTACCACTTACAACGTACCATGTGCTGAGTAACGAGTAACGAGTAACGAGTACGAGGCATTAAAATATCCGAAAATACCACACCCGTTACACTTTGAACGCTGCACGTTGC
>JBFKII010000261.1:0-6265 GCA_041632295.1 Anaerolineales bacterium
ACGGACGCCCAGCGCGAGGCCTTCGGGGACGCAGTGGTCGATACCATCTCCGCATACGCCCCGAATTTCAAGGACCTGATCCTGCACCGGCAGGTGCTGACGCCCTGGGATATGGAGCAAACCATCGGCCTGACCGAAGGAAATATTTTCCATGGCGAGTTGAGCCTGCACCAGCTTTTCTTTTTGCGACCGTCCCGGTCCTGGGCCAACTACCGCACCCCGGTCCGGAATTATTACCAATGCGGCTCGGGGGCCCATCCCGGCGGGGGGATCACGGGCGCGCCCGGCCGCCTGGCTGCCCTGGAAATTTTGAAGGATTTACGGCAGTGAACACATACGACGTGATTGTGATCGGAGCGGGGCATAACGGCCTGGTGGCGGCGGCAACCCTGGCCAAGGCCGGTCGCCGCGTGCTGGTTTTGGAAGCGCGGCAACATCTCGGCGGCGCGGCAGCCACCAAACCTTTGTTCCCCGGGTTCCGCGTGAACAGCGGCTCGAACGAGGCCGGCATGTTCCTGCCTGAAATTGCAGAGGAACTGCAGCTCGAGTCTCATGGCCTGGAATTTTACGAAAGCCCTGCCCTGGCGCATGTGGTTGGCAATCACGGATGTAACCTGACCCTGTGGCGGGACCGGAAAAAAACGATCTCGGCGATCGAACGCCTTTCGATCGCCGATGCGGCCGCTTTTCCAGGTTTCGCAGACCGGCTGGACCGCATCGCCGGCGTGCTGCGCGCCATTATGGTGCGCACGCCGCCTTCGATTCCGGATACCCAACTGCCCGAGCTCCTTTCGTGGGCCAGGGTGGGTCTGCAGGCGCGGCTCCTGGGGAACCGGGAAATGATGGAGCTCTTGCGCGTGCTCGCCATGCCCGTCAGCACATTCCTGGACGAACACTTTGAAAGCCCGATTCTGAAAAGCGCCCTTGCCGTTCCAGCCCTGCGCGGGTCTTTTCAAGGCCCGATGGCAGCCGGCACCGCCTTGATGCTCGCCTTTCAGGCGGTCGGCGCCTCGAAAGGAGCTGTCCTTTCCTCCCGCTTTGTGCGCGGGGGGACTGGCCGGCTTTCGGAGGCGCTGGAAGCCGCAGCCCAGAAACACGGCGCTGAGATCCGGACCTCCGCGCGGGTGGCGGCCATCCTGGTCGAAGCGGGGAAGGGCTGCGGGGTACGTTTGGCCGATGGGGAAACGCTGGCAGCCCGCACCCTGCTCTCCAGCGCCGACCCGCGCACCACGTTCTTCACTCTGGTCGGCCCCGAACATTTCGAACCGGCGTTCGTGCGCCGGGTCCGGCACATCAAGTTCCGCGGCAGCACCGCACGTATTGCGTTGGCCCTCTCCGGGCTGCCGGCCTTTGTTGGGGTGGAAGACCCCGCTTGCCTGACCGGCCACATTTTCAACCATTCCGACATTCCTTCGATTGAAAAGGCGTATGACGACGCCAAGTACGGCCGTATCAGCCGCGACCCGGTTCTGGACATCGTACTCCCGACTATCGGTGACCCCAGCCTGGCGCCGGACGGCCGCCACCTGCTGCTGGCCGATGTCCGGTATGCCCCTTACGATCTGAAAGAGATGAGCTGGGAGCTGGGCCGCCAGAAATTGATGGCGCTCGCCATGCAGTCTCTCGAAAGCATCGCTCCCGGGATCCGGGACCTCGTTCTGCACAGTGTGGTGATCACCCCGGCCGATTACGAGTCCGATTACGGCCTGCCAGAGGGCAGCATCCACCACGGTCAGATGGGCCTGGACCAACTGCTGATGAACCGCCCGGTGGGGGACTACGGCCGCTACGCCACCCCGATCCAGGGGCTGTACCTTTGTGGTGCCGGCACTCATCCCGGCGGCGGGGTGACCGGTGTGCCCGGCCGCAACGCCGCCCGGCAGTTGATGGAGGACCAGAAACGTGGGCCGTGATCCCAGGAGCCGCTCCCGACGCAGAAGAAAAGCGGCGGACCAGGAGGCTGTGCCCGCGCCGCCGGTGGTCGGGCCAGGGCTGGCCGGCGGGGCGTATCGCCCGCTCAGCGAGAGCGAGATCGAGCGTATTCACCGGACCGCCCTGGCAGTGCTGCAGGACGTCGGCGTGGCGGACCCGCTCCCGGAGATGCTGGACCGCGCCATGGAATCCGGCGCCTGGCTGAATGAACACGAAAGGCTGTGCTTTTCACCTGCTTTCGTGGAGGACGTCATTGCCGCTGCCCCCGGCGAATTCACCATCTACGCTCGAGATCCTGCGTACGACATCCATCTGGGCGGCTCGCGGGTCAGCTACTCGACCGCCGGCCAGGCGGTCTCGATTTATGAGGCCTCCAAGAACCGCTACCGGCCTTCCACCCTGCTGGACCTGTACGACCTGGCGCGCCTGGTCGACCGGCTGGACCACATCCACCGCTTCTGCCAGCCGGTGGTCGCCACCGATATCCCGGATCCGGCGGCCAATAGCGCCAACATCGCCTATGCCATGCTGGCGGGCACGCGCAAGTCATTTTCCTGTACCATCGTAGACCCGGCCGACATCGCTGCTGCCGTCGCCATGTTCGACATCGCCCTGGGAGAGGAAGGTGCATTCCGAAAAAAACCATTCGCCACCATCGGCGCCTGCCCGATCGTCTCGCCCCTGCGTTTCGGGGCTGACGGCTGCCGCGTTGCGATCGCTTCCACCCGGCTTGGGATCCCCTGCGATTTCGCCATCGCGCCGCAGGCTGGTGCGACCTCTCCGGCTGCCCTGGCCGGGACCCTGGTGCAGGTCACCGCCGAGACGCTGGCATCGCTGATCCTGACTCACCTTTTTGCTCCAGGCCACCCAACCGTGTACGCTGCCTGGCCGCTGGTCTCTGACCTGCGAACGGGTGCCTTCAGCGGGGGTGGAGGCGAACAGGCGCTGCTGGCTGCCGCTGCGGTGCAGATCGGGAATTTCTACAACCTGCCCACCAGCGTCGGGGCGGGAATGAGCGACTCGAAGGTGCCGGATGCCCAGGCCGGCTTTGAAAAAGCGCTCTCCACCGCGCTGGCCGGCCACGCCGGTGCCAATTACGTCGGCGAGGCGGCCGGGATGCAGGCCAGCCTGCTTGGCTGCAGTTTCGAAGCCATGGTGATCGACAACGAAATGCTGGGTGCCGTCCAGCGCACCATCCGCGGGATCGAAGTCAACGATGAGACCCTTTCCTTCGAGGTGATCCGATCGGCCGCTCTGGGCGAAGGCCATTTTCTAGGCACCGAACAGACGCTCGCACTGATGAAAACGGAGTTCCTGTACCCAAGTCTGGCCGATCGCAAAGCCCCCAACGCCTGGGCGGCGGACGGGGGAGAGGACATCCTGGCGGCCGCGCGGTCCCGGGTGCGGGAGATACTGGCCGGCCATTACCCGAATTACTTAGACCCGGAGGTGGATGCTGCCATCCGCCGCATTTTTCCGATCGAGCTGCCTCCCGGGGCCATGCGCCCGGGCAGCAGGTGGTGACAGGCAGGTTGCTTATGTACAAGCCTAAAAAACCGTATCCAGGCACGCAGGCGGTCCTGCGCGCCATTCACATTTTGAAGCATATTTCCGATGAGCAGCCGGAATGGGGTGTGGCGGAGCTGGCCGAGGCGCTCGACCTGAACCGCACGACAGCCTACCGTCTGCTGAGCGCACTGGAGAGTGAAGGCCTGGTTTTCCGAAACGAGCAAAGTGAGTCTTTCCGCCTGGGCTCGGAATTGATCGTGCTCGGCAGCCGCGCTCTGCGCGCCAACCCGCTGCGGACCCTCGCCCATCCAGAGTTGATCGAGCTGACCACCGCTTCCGGCGAGTCGAGCTGGCTGGACGTGCTGGACGGCAGCCATACGCTCACGCTGGACGAGGTGCGAGGCCGCTATTTACTGGGCATGGCGTCCTCCGTGGGTGCCCGCTGGCCTGCGCACGCCTGCTCGACGGGTAAGGTGCTGTTGGCTTTTGCCGATCCCACCCTGGTAGAAAACCTGTTCAAACAGACCCTGGAGAAATTGACCCCGCAGACGCTCACCGAGCCGGATGCGCTTCGGAAAGAGCTGTCCTGTGTGCGTGCCCAGGGGTACGGGATTGAATTCGATGAGCTCGAAGTCGGGCACAGCAGCGTTTCGACCCCAATCTTCAACCATCGCGGCGAAGGGATCGCGGCCATCAGCATCAGCGGGCCCAGCGCTCGCCTGTCGAAAAAGAAGCTGGTCGGGCTGTCCGAGCTTTTGAAATCAGCCTCCACACGCATCTCCTTCCAGCTGGGCTACCGGGAGGGCGCCGTATGAGCCGCCGAGAGGTGTTGATCTCGGCATTGGCGTCTGCTTCGGCCGATCTCCGGCGTGTAGCGCGCCGTGCGAGCCATGCTGCAGCCGGGCCGGGTCACTGGGCGCTGGCGGAAATTCTCAGCCATCTGGTGCACGTCGAATCGGACTCGAGGGCCCGCCTGCTGCGTGTGGTATCCGAAACCCGCCCAAGGGTGTCCGCCATCCATCCGGATGAATCCCGGCATGACCCCGAGCGTTCGACCGGCGAACTGCTGGCGGATTTCGAGCGGGCCCGGGAAGAAACTCTAGCAGTCTTGTCTTCGCTGAAACCCGGCGATTGGCAGCGCAAGGCGGTTTTTGAAGATGGCCGCGTGGTCAGCCTGAGGAACCTGGTGCAGATGCTGGTCGAGCACGACACCGAGCACCTCCACCAGGCTTCAATGCTGAGTGATTCAGGGGAGTGACTGTCACTTAAGGTGACAGTCACTCCCTAAAGATCAGGACTTCGGTACTATCAACTATGAACATTATCCATTTCATCCACGATCTGACCTGGGATGACCTGCCCACAACTGTGCAGCACCAGGCACGGCGCTGCCTGCTGGATATCGCCGGCACCGCTGCGGCCGGGAGCCGCACGCAACTATCCGCAATCATCCGCGATTACGCCGCCCTGGCCCACGGCGGAAGTGGCGCCAGCCTCTGGTTCGACGGCCGCCTGGTATCTCAGCCCGGGGCTGCCCTGGCAAACGGCATGACGATCGATTCCCTGGACGCCCATGACGGGCATCCCCTCACCAAAGGGCATGCAGGGGCGGCGGTGGTCCCGGCAGCGCTGGCGATTTGGGAGGGCACATCGATCTCCGGCCGCGAGCTGCTCACCACGATCGCCATGGGCTATGAAATCGCCTTGCGGGCCGGGATTGCGCTTCACGCTTCGGCTTGCGATTACCACACTTCCGGCGCCTGGAACGCGCTGGGCTGCGCGGCGATCGGGGCGCGCCGTTTGGCCCTGGATCCGGCCGCCACCCGGCACGCCCTGGGGATCGCCGAATACCACGGGCCGCGCTCGCAGATGATGCGCTGTATCGATCACCCTACCATGGTCAAGGACGGCTCCGGGTGGGGTGCGATGGCCGGAGTCAGCGCCGCCCTGCTGGCTCAGGCCGGCTTCACCGGCGCGCCGGCCCTGACGGTGGAAATGGCGCAGGCCGGAATCTGGGAGGAACTGGGAGTCTCATGGCGCATGCTGGAGCAATATTTCAAACCCTACCCGGTCTGCCGTTGGGCGCAGGCCCCGATCGCCGCGGCGCTGGCCCTGCAGCAGGAGCACAACCTGGCACCGGAAGATATCCGTACCGTCCGTGTGGAGACGTTCCACGAGGCGGTCCGGCTGGCGCACCCAAGGCCTGAAACCACCGAACAGGCCCAATACAGCCTGCCTTTCCCGCTGGCAGCCGCCCTGGTCCACGGCCGGCTGGGCGGTGCTGCGATCGACGGGCCCGGTCTCAAAAACCCCCAGGTGCTCCAGCTCGCCGACCGGGTGGAACTGGCAGAATCGGAAACATTCAACCGCCGGTTCCCCGCCCAGCGGTTCGCCCGTGTGGTCATCACCGGGAGCGATAGCAGCGTGTATGATTCCGGGGAGGTCGAGACGCCCTGGGACGCCCACAGCGCTCCCTCGGATGACGAACTGCGAGCAAAATTCCGGGACCTGGCCGGTGAGACCATGCCTGGGGCACGGGTAGAAGCGCTGTTGGAGACGATCTGGAGGCTGGATGAGGCCGAGGAGGCCGCGGGCTTTATCGAGATGATGACCTTCGGGATCTAGCGCCCTTGCCTACCTAGTCTTCTCTGATACTTGTGGTCAACACCGGTACTTCTCAAAAGGAAAAAACGCCGGTCTGAAATATCTTTGCAACCGTGATATAAATCGCCCCGATGGACACGAAAATCACGCGCCTGCTCGAAGAAAAAGGCATCCCCTACCGGCTGCTGCCGCACTCCGAACCGGTTTTCACGGTGGAGGC
>JBFKII010000262.1:0-6237 GCA_041632295.1 Anaerolineales bacterium
AAGAAAAATGGGGCTTACAATGGTAAACAGGAGTGAATCAGTGAACCCGGTTTTGATATCCCCGCCGGTCTACGAACGCCCTGAATCGCTGGCAGATGTGGTGACGCATTATTGCCCGGGCTGCACCCACGGGACCGCCCACAGGCTGATCGCCGAGGTGCTGGACGAAATGGAGCTGCGGAGCAAGACGATCGGTGTGGCCTCCGTGGGCTGCTCCGTTTTCGCCTACCAGTACTTCGAGACCGATTTTGTGGAGGCGGCGCATGGCCGGGCTCCGGCGATGGCGACCGGGATCAAGCGCGTCCTGCCGGACCGGGTGGTGTTCACCTACCAGGGGGACGGCGACCTGGTGTCGATCGGCATGGCGGAGACCGTGCACGCCGCGGCGCGCGGTGAGAACATCACCGTCATTTTCATCAACAACGCCATTTACGGTATGACCGGCGGCCAGTTGGCCCCTACCAGCCTGCCGGGCCAGGTGACCACCTCGTCGCCGCTTGGGCGCGAGGTCGGGCAGTCCGGCTTCCCGATCCGCATGGCCGAGATGGTCGCCACCCTGGATGGGCCCTCTTACGTGGTCCGCCGCAGCCTGCATGACGCCGCCCATATCCGCAAAGCCAAGAAAGCCGTGCGGTTGGCCTTCGAGGCCCAGGCGCGTGGCATGGGTTTGTCGATGGTCGAGTTGCTTTCGACCTGCCCGACCAACTGGGGCATGGGGGCAGAGGAGGCCTGCGAGTGGGTGGCGACGGATATGGTGCCGGCTTATCCCCTCGGAGACTACAAGGTGGCCGACGAATTGAAAGGCCTGCGGGTTTGAGGAGGCGCACATGCAAACAGCAATAGTGATTGCCGGTTTTGGCGGCCAGGGGGTGCTTTTCGCCGGCCAGGTGCTGGCCCGGGCGGCCGTGCTGGCCGGCAAGGAAGTGACCTGGTTCCCCTCCTACGGCCCGGAAATGCGCGGCGGCACGGCCAACTGCACGGTGATCATCTCCGACGAGGAGATCGGCGCGCCCTTCGTGCGCCATCCCAACGCAGTGCTGGCCCTCAACCTGCCCTCGCTGGACAAATTCGAGCACGCGATCCAGCCGGGCGGGGTGCTGGTGATCAACAGCGCCCTGGTGGAGCGCAAAGCGGACCGCGGAGATATCGAAGTGGTCGCCCTGCCGGCCACGGACATCGCCGAAGAGCTGGGCGATAAGCAGCTGGCGAACGTGGTGATGCTGGGTGCGATGCTGGACCGGCTGGCGGTCTTGACCCAGGAGGACGTGGCTGCGGCGCTGAAAGCGTATCTGGAAAAGAAAAAAGGCCACTTGGTTGCGGGTAACCTGGAGGCGCTGAAAGCCGGTGTGGCCTTTGCGGCGCAAGCTGGGGTGCCCGCCTGACGGAGGGATCGCGCGGAAGGCAAAGACCCGGTTCCGGAAATTGACCGTGTCATTCGGTCGAAGGACGAGGCCAGGCGGGCGTACAACCGCCTGAGCCCTGTTTACGATCTGCTTGCGGGGGTCAGCGAGCGCCCGGCGCGCGAGGCAGCGCTGGAACTGTTGAACGTGCAAACGGGCGAGCATGTTCTGGAAATCGGCTGCGGTACCGGTCTGGCGCTCGTGCCGCTGGCGCGGGCGGTAGGGGAGGCGGGGCGACTGGTTGGAATCGATATTTCCGAGCGCATGCTGGCGGTTGCCGTGCGCAAACTGGCGAGAGCCGGTCTGGCTGAGCGGGTTTCCTTGCAGCGGGGGGACGCAGCCGGGATCGATCTGGGGGAAAAAGCGTACAACGCGGTCTTGATGAATTTCGTGCTGGAGCTGTTCGATACGCCGGAGATCCCACGGGTGCTGGCAAAATGCCGGCGGGCGATGAAACCCGGCGGGCGTGTTTGCGTGGCGGCACTGGCCAAAAGCCTCGAACCCGGTCTGGCGGAGCGCCTGTATGGCTGGGCCCACAGCCGCTTTCCGGCCTACGCCGACTGCCGGCCGATCTACCCGCGGCGCGCGCTCCAGAAAGCGGGTTTCAAAGTGCCGGTGGTGCGACGGATGCAAATGTGGGGCCTGCCGGTCGAAGTGGTCATGGCGCTGAAAATGGATTGAAGCTGGAGGGTTGGGGGAATAATCCGGCTGTCCTGGCGGCCCTCCCACGCCATGACCAGGAACGAGCCTTGCTCAGCGCTTTTGCGTCTCTGGGATAAGATTCCATTTCTTGCAACTCAATAGGCCCGCCTTTGCCAAGAAGGTTTTTGTAGTCATCGCGAGTCGGGGCCGCAAAGCGGCACCCGGCGAAGCGATCTGATCAAACCGCTCGCGCTGCGGGTCGGTTGGGAAATGGAGGAAGAGCAATCCGTGCGACAGGGACCTTCAACACGCCAACCCGTATTTCAGCGCCGGCCGCGTCAGATGGCTACGATCGGGCCTGGCCCTGCCGGCCCTCCCTCGCCATGATCTGGAACGGGCAATACTCTGCGCCTTTGCATCTCTAGGTTGAGAATCTGGGACCTTCAACCCACTCAGCCCGCCCTCGCAATGGCGGGTGTGGGGATTTCGCGGGCTTCGCAGCAACTATAATGGGTCCGCCGCTGAGGGGTAGCGGGCAAATCGCTCACAAGGCCAGTTCGAATGACCGTCACTTCCGCGTCCTCCACATCCATCATCCGCCGCTACCTGGTCCTGACCGGGCTGTACACGCTCTCTGCTTCCATTATCTGGGGGGTTAACACGCTTTTTCTTCTGGACGCCGGCCTGGAAATCCTGGAAGTATTTATCGCCAACGCAGCCTTCACCGCCAGTATGGCTTTGTTTGAAATTCCAACCGGCGTCCTGGCCGACACCCGCGGCCGGCGAGCGAGTTTTTTGCTGAGCATCGGGATCCTGCTCATCGGAACGGTGGGATACGTCCTGGTCGCGGCGCAGGGGGGAGGCCTGCTCATGTTTGTATTGATGTCGGTCGTGCTGGGGCTGGGATTTACGTTTTACTCGGGCGCGATGGAAGCCTGGCTGGTGGACGCGCTTGCGGAAACCGGGTTTGGCGGCCAGCTCGATCGCGTTTTTGCCAGGGCGGCGTTTGTTTCCGGGGCCGCCATGCTGATTGGGACCATCAGTGGGGGCCTGCTCGGCACCCTGGATTTGGCTTTGCCGTTTGTCGTCCGCGCTGCCTTGCTGGGCATTTTGCTGGGGATCGCCTTCACCGGCATGCACGACCTGGGTTTCAATCCACTGCCTGCCCGCCTCAAAACCCTGCCCGAGGAAATGCGAAAGGTTGCTGCGGCAAGCCTGCAGTACGGCTGGCAGAATCGCGAGGTCCGGCTGCTGATCCTGGCGGCTATGGTCCAGGCCATTTTTACCGCCTGGGGATTTCACGCCTGGCAGCCTTATTTTCTGGACCTTCTCGGGCTTGATCTGGCCTGGGTTGCCGGGGTGATCGCCGCTCTTGTGGCGCTGGCGACGATGGCGGGCAATGCACTGGTGGAGTTTTTCACCCGTTTCTGCGGGCGGCGGACGACGATGATCTTGTGGGCGACCGGAATTATATCCGTCGTGACCATCGGGGTCGGCCTGACCGACCATTTCTTCCTGGCGGTGGGGCTATATCTGGTTTCAATGGCCGCTTCCGGAGTGATCAGCCCGGTCAAACAGGCGTACATGCATCAGCTCATCCCCGGCGATAAGCGGGCCACGGTGATTTCATTTGACTCGCTGGTCTCCAGCGGCGGCAGCATGGTGGGGCAGGGCGGACTGGGCTTCCTGGCCCAGATGCGCGGGCTTGGGAGTGGGTACCTGGCTGGCGGCATCCTCATGCTTGCAGGCCTGCCGTTTGTCTGGCTGCTGCGCCGCAAAAATTCGCCGGCCGACTTTTTTGAAGGCAGCCGGGCGGGACATACCGGCGCCTGCGCTGCCCAGGGCCTGCCGGTCATCGGCGGGTTGGAGTCGAACCAGTCTGCGGCCGCGGCGGCTGACTGATCTCGCCCAAAGGGGAAGGGGGGGATCGGGTTCCTGGCACACCTGCCATGCCATGCTCCGCGTTTGGCGACTTTGGGGTAGAAATCAGGGCTGTCCACCCACCGGCCCGCCCTCGCCATGGCAGCTAAAAAGTTATCGCGAGCCAGGGCCGCAGAGCGGCCCCAAGCGATCTGATCGAACTGCTCGCCTTGCGGGTCGGCAACGGGAGCAATCCGTGCCCAGAGGGGCCTTCATTATGCCGGCACGCGTCCGCGCTCCCAGGGGCCTGTCATTCGGCGCCGCCAGCTTCAGATGGCCACGGTCGGTCCCGTCGCTGCCGGCTCGCTCTCGCCATGACCTGATACGGGAGGGCCTTGTCACTCATCGAGCTATGCGGGTTTCGACTGGCGGCCTGCGCCCTTCGACCGCGCTAGCTTTGCCAGCACCGCTCAGGGCAAGCCTGGGACCGCTCAACCAGAGCCGGGAGGTGCGCTGCACCGCCCTAGGCTTATCCCATCCGGCTGGCGTGCTCGCGGTGCACGAAATGCCGCGCCATGGGCGCTTTGCGCACCCGGCAGCGCACCCCACAGCCAGCGCACAGGTCGAGCTCAGTGGCCAGTTCGTGCGGGAAGTAGACTTTCAGCGTGGACCCCTGCGCCTCTTCCAGCAGATTGGGGAAGTCCTCCACCGGGTAGACCTCCCGGACGAGGACTTCGACTTCGTCGAAGCCGCCGATTTCGGGGGAAGGGGAGATCCCCTCGACCTCTCCCAGAATTTCCGCCCAGTTCTCAACGATTGGTACGAGCATGGCCGCTCCTTTTTCGCCGCCGGTCAGAGGCCGCGCAGGGTCCCAGCGATTACCCCCATCATCCCCGCAAGGCAGCCCTTTTTCTCCTCCTCGGGCTCACCATCCCCCGGATCCTGGCAGATGGTTTCGACCTGCACCTGGATCACCGGACCGTTGTTCCCGGTGACCTTCAGGACGACGCAGGTGTCCACGCCGGCGTATGAGCGAGAACTGGGCCTTGTGTCGTTTGTGAAGCTGCGGTTGTTTGCTGTGCCGGGATACGGATCGCCGGGGTCGCCACGGTTGTTACCGTTCTCAAGGTCCTTGCGGTCGTCGGCCTGGACCAGGGCCACGCGCGGGTGGATCTCGTTGGAGTTGTTGGGGATCGTATCATCGACGTGCCAGATCAGCAGCCCTTCTCCGGGCAGCTGGTCGTCGTAATTGCTCTTCTGGCGGTTTTCCACCAGGTAGTACTCATCGCCGGCGGCGTTGTTTTTCCACAGCCGGTAGACGGTGTGGGAGGTCTTGACGTCCTCAATGGCCAAAGCCCCGGGACCCGGCCGGACTACGCTGGCCCAGCCTTGCTGGGCCTTGCACCAGGCTGAGGGATGGGCGGGCCGGTTGCCGCCCCCCAGCCAGCTGCCGCCGCCCATCAGGCACCAGTTCCCGACGCCCTCGCTGGAGTAATCGGTGTCGTACAGGTCGGGGAAGCCGAACAGCAGGTGCCCGAGTTCGTGGCAGCAGACGCCGATGCGCGCATTTTCTGGCACGGTCAGATATGCGTAGACATTAGCGCCGTCGGCCTGGAAAGCGCCGCCGGGCAGCACCCATTTGTGCGACCAGATGTCGTTCACGTTGCCGGTGGTTTCCGCGCCCAGCCCGGCGTGCACCACCACGAAGGCATCTACATAGCCGTCGCCGTCGTTGTCGTACAGGCTGAAATCGATATCCGGGTTGGCGGCGACCGCCGCGTCCTTCGCCATGGTGCGGGCGTTGGGCTGAGAGGTGCCAGTGCCAGACTCGCCGTTGGCGTAGCTCTGGATGGTTTGCGGCAGGCGGTAAGGCCCGACAACCTCGCCGACGATATCGACCAGCCCGTTGGTCACCTCACTGAAATATTCCTTGACGCTGCCGTCCGGCAGGACGCCGGTGGAGAAGAACAGCTTCTCAAAATGCCGTGGGTCTTCGGTCATGGGCTTGTCTTCGAAATCGACCAGGACGACCAGCACGCGCGTCTCGCCGCGCAGGGGAGCGCGGTCGGCGGCGGCGCGCTGGATCGTCATCGCCCCCGTCCCGAGTGGAAACTCATTGCCCGGGCGGATCAGGCCGTCGTTCATACCGATCGGGACCTTGGGGGCCGCCCGCAGCAGGTTGCCGACCAGCGCCCCGGTGGTGCTACGCAGGGCGTTCAGTTCGGCCTTAATCTGGTCGCGCAGCTCCGGGCTGGGGGCGACCATGCAGCAGTCGTCGCCCTCGTAACCTGCGAAATTGCGCCGCATGGCGGCCAGGAGGTTCAGCGTGGGGAAT
>JBFKII010000263.1:0-6229 GCA_041632295.1 Anaerolineales bacterium
CGGGCGAAGATATCGGCGGGCAGGTAGGCGCCGGTAATATTGCCGACGTGAATCTTAGCGTTGGCGTAGGGCCAGGCGACGGCGACGAGAATTTGTTCTGGCATGGTTTTCTCCGGGTTCAGGCGCCGGTCCTCAGGCTGCCTGCTGGTTGCTGATCAAATTAATTCGCCCTGAAGGGTTTCAAATAGACGGCGAGAGGTTCCGGATGCGGGCGCTTCAGGTCCTTAAAGTGCAAAAGAAAAGGCTGCCCGTTCGGGCAGCCTGGAAATTCGGGGTCGAAAGCTGCTAGCGCTTTCGCCGCTGATCTGCCCGTATCCGGACGCGGTCCGGCATGTCCATCATCATGGACAGGGCCATCAGCAGGGCGGCGGTCAGCAACACGGTCATCGTGGACAGAGTCTACAGGGCGGGTCAGGATTTGTCAAGCAGCGTCGTTTTTCAGAGATAGTCCTGAAGCTGCCGGGAGCGGCGCGGGTGCCGCAGGCGGCGCAGCGCCTTGCCTTCGATCTGGCGGATGCGCTCGCGGGTCAGGCCGAACTTGCGCCCGATCTCTTCCAGGGTGTAAGCCCGGCCGTTTTCCAGCCCGAAGCGCAGCCGCAGGATGCGCGCCTCGCGCGGCGAGAGCGTCTCGAGCACCTCTTCGATCTTGTCGCGCAGCATGTTCTGGTACGCCACCTGGTTGGGGGTGGGGGAAGAGGTGTCCTCGACGAACATGCCCAGCTCGGAGTCTTCTTCGTCGCCGACCGGGCTCTCCAGCGAGAGCGGCAGCCAGGAAACGCGGATCATCCACTGTACCCGCTCTTCGTCGATATCCAGCTTCTCAGCCAGCTCCTCGATCGTCGGCGGGCGGCCCAGCTTCTGCTCCATGGCATTGGCGGACTTGTGCATCTGCCGGATGCGATCGACCATGTGGACCGGGACGCGGATCGTACGACCCTGCTCGGCGATTGCGCGGGTGATCGACTGGCGGATCCACCAGGTGGCATAGGTTGAAAAGCGGAAGCCGCGCTTGTAGTCGTACTTCTCGACGGCCTTCATCAGCCCCAGGTTGCCCTCCTGGATCAGGTCGAGGAAAGGCACGCCGCGGCCGATGTATTTCTTTGCGATGCTGACCACCAGGCGAGTGTTGGCCTGGATCAGCTCCGCCCGGGCCAGTTCGCCGTCCGCCGCGCCCGCCTCCAGGTCGCTTTTGCGCTTCTTCGCGTCCGAACCGTTCAGGTTGACCAGCTTCCGGCGGCATTTTTTACCGCCCTCGATCCGCATGGCGATGGCGATCTCCTCCTCGTTGGTGAGGAGCGGCACCCGGCCCATCTCTTTCAGGTACAGGCCGATCGGGTCGACCGCGATCCCCTCGGCATTCAGCGCGCTCCCAGGGGCGTTTGCTTGCGCGGTGCGCCGGGGCGCGGGGGGCTGCGTTTTCGAGGCAGCCCCATCCGGATCGCCTTTATCGCCCTGATCGGGCTGGTTCGCCTCCCCATCTGTGGTCTCTTCGGCCAGATAAAAATTAGATAATTCCTGTTTACCGAACAGCAGTCGCAGGGAGTCGTTTTCAATCGTTTCTTGAGACATAAGACCCTCTCCAAATATTAGCTGAGCAATGATTTCAGGATTTGCATGCGGGGGTCGCCGGGTTCCAGCCCGTGGTCGGGGTGGTCGCTGGCGATGATCTCCCCGCACACCGGGCAGAGGCCCTTGCATTCGGGTTTGCAGATTGGATTGATGGGGATTTCGAGCAGCAGCTGCTCGCGGGCGATCCCGTTCAGGTCGATGTAGCCGTCTTCCGGCAGCACTTCCAGGTCCTCGGAGGGGGCGCCCTTGCCTGGGAAGACAAACATCTCCGTAAATTCGGTTTGCATGGGCAGCTCGATATCGGACAGGCAGCGGCTGCAGGACTCCGCCTGGCTGGTGGTCAGCTGTACCTCGACGACCAGGCCCTGCGGGGTTCGGGTGATCTGCGCCTGGCCGGCCAGGTGCTCGAGCTGCAAGTCGTCGTCCAACACGACGCGATCGTAGTTAAATTGGAACACCCGCATTGTGCCGACGGGTTTCTGTGTTATAAACCCAACATTCAGGCGGAGCGGGTTGCGGATTGCATTCATAACTGGACGAGGTTATATGGATAACTATGTAATGGATTGTGGATAATTTTGCAATTTATTTAATATTTAATGGCGCAATTGTAACAAAAATAGCATCCTTGTCAAGTTAAACTATGCGAATTCGCATAGACCTTTCGGATGATGCTGAACCGGTATTGACCCCCGATCGGTATTTTTGCCCCCGATCCGGCGCCCAAAACGGACGATGAAACGACCTCAGATCCTGCTGGCCACCAACAATTCTGGCAAGCGCCGTGAGTTCGAGCGCCTGCTGGCTGTGCTGGATGCGCACCTGCGGACCCCCTCAGATCTGTCCCTCGAGCTGCATGTCGAGGAAACCGGCAGCAGCTACCGGGCCAACGCGGCGCTGAAAGCGCGCGCCTTCGCGGAAGCCTCGGGTCTGCCCGCCCTGGCGGACGACTCCGGCCTGGAAGTGGAGGCCCTGGACGGCGCGCCGGGGGTCCGCTCGGCCCGCTACGCCCCACAGCCCGGGGCCACAGATGCGGACCGCCGGGCGTACCTGCTTTCCCAACTGGCAGGCAGGCCCCGGCCGTGGCGGGCCCGGTTCTGCTGCGTGATCGCCGTCGCCATCCCCGGGCAGGAACTGTTTTTCGGGACCGGAAGCTGTGGTGGGGAGATCATCCCCCGGGCGCGCGGCCGGGGCGGCTTCGGCTACGATCCGATCTTCGAAATGGCCCAGGGCCGCACGATGGCGGAGCTGGCGCAGGCAGAAAAAAACCGCCTCAGCCACCGGGCCCGGGCGGTCCAGGATGTGCTGCCGGAGCTGCTGCGACGCCTGGATGGGCTCACAGCTTCCAGCGGTTCTCTTCCAGATACGTCCTGAGGATATTCTCGCTTTCCCCCGCCTTTTCCAGGATCAGCATGTGCCCGGCCTCGGGTACAATGCGCAGTTCGGCGCCCTCGATCTTTGCCGCCAGATACTGCGAGTGGCGAACCGGGGCCATGCGGTCCTCGGCGCCGCAGACCACCAGCGTGGGGTGGCGGATAGATTCCAGCTGCGCCAGCATGTCGAAGGCCTGGCAGGCGATGAAGTCGTTGTGCAGCACGCTCGGCCGGGTCTCGGACAGGCGCTTCATCCCCAGCCGCACCAACCGTTCGTCGGCGGAGGGGCCGTAGCTCAGCGCCTGGATGCGCTCCAGCGCGGCCGGGAAAGTGGCCCTGTTGGCCGTGTTTTCAATCAGGGCCGGGTCGACGGGCAGCCGGGCGCCGCTGGAAAACAGCCCCAGGCCTGAAACGCGCTGCGGCGCATCGAACGCCATCCGCAGCGCGATCATGCCGCCCATCGAGTGTCCAACGAGGAAGGCCCGGTACAGCGGGAGGCTGTCCATCCACGCCAGAACCGCCGCTGCGTAGTCCTCGATGGTCTGCTCGCCGTGCCCTTCGGATTTGCCGTGCCCAGGCAGGTCGAGGGCCAGGATCTCATAGCCCGCCATGCGCCGAATTTCGGCGGGCCAGTTGAGGTGGGTCCCGCCGGCGCCGTGAACCAGCACCAGGGGCGGGTAGCTCGGGTTCTCGCTTTTGAAGGCGAAGGCATAGACGCCGTTGGAGACGGGCATTGGGCTATTTACGCGCCAGGAAGGGGTGAAGGCCGGCGGCGATCAGGGCGCCGCCCAGTGCCCACAGGGGTGTCTGGACCAGCACCCCGGCCAGCGCGGCCGGTCCGAAGTCGGGGCCGCTGTGGCTGTGCAGGCCGTTTTTGAAAATCATCAGCAGGGTGGCCAGCGGTGCCGCGGCCAGCCCGACCAAAAGGCCGCCGCCGGCCAGGCGCCAGCGCCCGAGCGGCCGGTCGTCACGGCGAAAATACAGGTGCAGGCCGCCGGCCAGGCATAAGCCGGCAGCAATCAGTTGTGCGGGCAGAGGGGTGGTGTCCTCGACGGGGAGCCACAAGAGCGCCAGCGCGGCGATCGCGGCCAGCCCGATGCGGGTCAGCCGCTGCCCTCTCCCGGGGAGCGGGGCTATTTCCTTTTCCACAGCGTGTCGGCGCCGGCTTCGGTGATCGGGATGTAGACCTGGATCTTGGTGCCGTGGCCGGGACGGGAGTCGATCTGCAGCACCCCGTTGACCAGGTCGGCGCGGTCCTGCAGGTTGACCAGCCCCAGGCTTCCCCGGCTGTCGTACGACGACTTGATGCGGTCGACATCGAAACCGACCCCGTTGTCGCGCACGTCCACCAGGGCGATATCGGGAGTGACGGATTTCAGCCGCACCCAGATGTGGCTGGCCTGGGCGTGCTTGCGGGCGTTGGTCACCGCCTCTTCGATGACGTAGAAGATCACCCCCAGCTTGCCCATGTCGAGCACATCGACCGTGTCTTCGTCCACCTCCAGCAGCACCTTCTGATCGTAAGTCTCTTCCATCTTCTCAGCCATGGCCTGCAGGGCGGCAGCCAGGCCCTGGGATTCGAGCACCAGCGGGCGCAGGGTGAAGAGCATGTGGCGGATCTCTTTGGTGGTCTGGCGGGCCAGATCTTCTATGCGGAACATCTCCTCGGCGGCTTCATCCGGGTCGCGCTCCATCAGGTGGCGGGCGAAGTTGATGCGCATGGCGATCGCCGAGACGGACTGGGTCGGTCCGTCGTGCAGATCGCGGGCCAACTTGCGCCGGGCCTCTTCCTGGGCCTCGGCCATGCGCTCTTTCTCCTGCTCCAGCTCCTGGTACAGGCGGGCGTTCTGCATGGCGCTGATGGCCTGAGAGGCGATGATCTCCAGGATCTCGCAGTTATCGGCGTTGAAGAAATCCCCCCGCGGGTGGCCGAAAAGCATCACCCCGTAGATGTCGAGCCCCGAGCGCAGCGGCAGCACGTAAGCGGACTTGCAGGTACGCAAAGCGACGATGCGGCCGACCTCCGGGTCTTGGATCGGATCGGGGACCAGGCCGGGCTCGCCGTTGGTGATCGCCTCGCCGATCCCCCCGGTTTCTCCCGGGAGCGCCTGGCGCAGGTCGGCGTTGGTGAAGCGCCGGGCGGATTTGACCACCAGCTCGTCCTCGTCGAACAGCAGGACGGCGCTGACCAGCTGCTGGCTGTTGGAACCGGGCTCCGCGAACGCGGTGGTGGCCATGTCCAGGGCGATCTCGAGCACCCGTTCGTAGTTGAGCGTGTTGATCAGCGAAGCGGTCAGGTTGTAGACCGCCCGCATGCGGTCGCGCTCGCTGTTGCGGGCTGTGCGCGGGCGCGCCAGCCGGGGAGGGGGCTGGCCCGGGTTGCGGCGGAACAGAGCCAGACCGAGGACCGCCCCCAATGCCAGAAAGAAAAGGGCGCCGATGATACCGTACAGGAGGGTCAGGTTGGCGTTGGACAAGGTGATGTGCAGTTTTGTTCCGGTCAGATAGGGATGGCTGCGGTGGATCGGACCGCTTTGGCGTCGGTGGGATCATAACTTAAAAGAAAAATATGCGCCAAATAGCGATCGTGCCACAAAAAATGCCGTCCCTACGGCTCTATTGTACATCCAGGGGAGGAAGTTTGCGCTTTTGGTATCCGGCGGGCGCGGGGTTGGCGTCCAATATCCTTTTTCCCTACTCTCGATACCCGTGCCTTTAAAACAAAATGGGCGCGGAGGGACTCGAACCCACGACCTCACGGATGTGAACCGTGCGCTCTAACCAGCTGAGCTACGCGCCCATTCAAGCAGCCAGGATTCTACCACGATCCCGACCCTTCCATTGTGGTCTGCCAACAAACCGATGCATAGAGATTGGTTATTTTCACGACAAAACGGGCTTCGACTGCGTGCGATGACCCTTCGACTGTGCTGGCTACGCCAGCTCCGGTCAGGGCTCGCCCTCCGCTCAGCCGCGTTTTGGCCTGGTTTTTGAGCCAAGGAGTCCGGTTTGCCGGGAAAATGCCCCATGCGAATGGTCCGAAAAGCTTGTTCCAAATACTTTTCACCCATTTACGTTTTACGCAACTACGCATTACGCAACCTACTCCAATGCACCGTATAAATTCCACCCATGATCGCCGCACCGCCCACCAGCTGCAGCGGGGTGAAGGCCTCGCCCAGCAGCAGTCCTGCCAGCACGGCGGTGACCACCGGCTGGCCGAGCATAGTCGGAGAGACGATCGTGGCCGGCAGAAAGCCTTGCGCATAGTTGATGGCAAACCAGCC
>JBFKII010000264.1:0-6142 GCA_041632295.1 Anaerolineales bacterium
AATCGGCCCGAGGGTTTGTCCTGCGATCCGCGGTCAGACGTGCTGGTCGACCAGGATTGGGTTGCCGTCCGGGTCCACCAGGATGAAGCTGCCCGGGCCTTGCTCGCCGGTCTCCACGCCCTGGACGATCTCTACGCCCATGGATTCCAGCGCCCGTTGCAGCTCGCGCACGTCCGCGAACGAATCCAGGGGCTGTGCGGCCTGGTCCCAGCCGGGGTTGAAGGTCAGGATGTTTTTCTCAAACATGCCCTGGAAGAGCCCGATGACGTGATCGCCGTTTTTCATGATCAGCCAGTTCTGCTCGATATTTCCACCGAAGGCTTCGAAACCCAGCTTCTCGTAAAAATCTTTTGAACGATGAATGTCCTTCACGGCCAGACTTACGGAAAAAGCGCCCAATTGCATGGCTGCCTCCTGAATGGGGTAGGGATTTCAATCCAATTATAGAACATACGGTCTATTTGGTCAATCGGCCCGCCGGACCATGGTGTTCCCGAAGTCGCGAAAAACAGGCGGAAAACGCTGGTTGAGCATGCCCTGAGTGCAATCGAAGGGCCTGTCGAAGGGGCCTGCCCTGAGCTTGTCGAAGGGGCCTGCCCTGAGCCTGCCCTGAGCCTGTCGAAGGGCCTGTCGAAACCCAGTTTTCGGCCTTTCTCGGTTTCGATATACCGGTGGGGGACCTGAAATTGCCGAAAGAAAGGCTTTCTCGCAATGCAGCAGCTTGGGCACCTGGAGTAACCCCGAACGCCACGACAGGGTATGGATCCCGTGAAGCACCCATTTCTTTGCCTGAACGCTGGCTCCATCCGGAATGACCTCATTTTATCCGGTTTGTTTGAGGATCCGCTCTACCAGCTGGTATTTATGATCGATATCCCGCCGGTCTCGATCTTCGAAGATCGCCCCTTCGCTGCCGCGCCGGATCATCTCCGCCTGTTCCAGCAACGCTTCCTGCCTGGTTTGCGAGCGGGCCTGGCCGGCGATCAGGGCGATCGTTTCCAATAGCCTGAGGGTGACCACCACGCTGGAGCGTCCGTGCTGGCGGATTTGATTGAAAGCGGACTCGACGAGACCCTCAAAGGTGACCGGATCGGCAATCAGGCGCAGAATGTTTTCCTGGTCATAGCGGTAACCAGAGGGGATGCGGCGTCCTGCCAGTTGGGCCAGCGCAGCCCCCAGCCGGTCGATGCATGCCATGGCGGTGAAGGGATCGTTGATCCCTGGCGAAAGCGCCCGGACGGCCAGTTCCACCAGCTGGTCCACTGCGAACTCCACGTCCTGGAGCCGAGTTCGCCGGGCGCCGACCTTAAAAGCCTGGTGGACCTGTTCGCTTTCCTGTTCATCAAATCGTTCTCTGGGCCAGATTTTCAGCAGGACGCTCCCTGGGGCGATAAAATCACCCGGACGGCGTTCGAGACGCAACAGCAGGTTTTGCTGGCGGGCCAGTCGCATCAGTCCCTGGTAGTTGACGGTTTGCAAATAGCCGCTTTGTTTGGCTAAGACTTGAAAGGCATCCTGGTCGAAATTATCGGGTACATCGTCTTTGTTACGTAGGTGGTATTCAAAATCATATTCGCTTTTCTTTTCCGGAAATAGCCGTTCAATGGCAGTGTTTAGCTCCTTTTCCACGCTGGCGATCACGTTTTGCACGTGAATGGAGACGGAAGCGTGGTGAATAAAAAAGATCAGCAACCCCAGGCTGGCGATCGTCAGGAGAACGGCTGTAGAGACCGAAAAATGGGGCACGAATACAGCGTCAATCTCGCTTCGTACGACCCGCAAAACCAGCAAGCTGTAAATAAAAGTGGCAATGAACGTACCCAGGACCACCTGGTTGCCCGCATCCCGGAAAAAATTATCGAGCAGGCGGGGGCCAAACTGTGAGGAGGCCATGGTCAGGGCGACGATCGTGATGGAAAATGTGACGCTGACCATCGTGATCATCGATCCGGCCAGCGTCGAAAGAAGCGTGCGGACGCCGCCGGGGTCCCCGGCGTAAAACCAGGAAAAGAGATCGCTTCTTTCAGTGCCCAGGGACTGATCGATGGAGATCGTCAGAAAAGAGAGCGCGACGGCCAGCCCGGTCATCACAGCCGGCAAAAACCAGTAGCTTGCGCGCAGGGTTTCCCAAAAATTCAGCAGGTTTGTTTTCATGGGGTCTCGTCGTAATCAGGCCCGAGAAGGGGACAGGAGAAATCGAATTATACGCCAGCCCTGAAGAAGCGCCGGGAGTCGGAAATCGACCCAACCGGCAGGGCGATTTTTTTGGAGCTTCCACAACGAAGCGTGGATGTCGAAAGCAGAACCCCACAGAATTTTGGTTCTGGTTTTTGACCTATCCCCCCAGGATCTGGGTCACCAGCGCCAGCAGCACCCCGCCGGCGACCACGCTGCCCAGCTGACCGGCGGTGTTGGCGCCCATGGCGTGCATCAGCAGGAAGTTGCGGTAGTCCGCTTCCTGCCCCACCCGCTGCACGATGCGGGCGGACATCGGAAAGGCGCTGATCCCCGCGGCGCCAATCAGGGGGTTGAACTGCCGCCGCGAGAGCAGGTACATCAGCTTGCCGAACAGCAGGCCGCCGACGGTGTCCATCACGAAAGCCAGCAGGCCGATCCCCAGGATGTAAAGCGTCTCCACCCGGATGAACAGCTCCCCGTTCATCGTGCCGCCGATCGCCAGTCCGAGCAGCAGCGTGGTGACATTGGCGATCTCGTTCTGCGCCGCCATGCGCAGCCGGTCGACCACGCCCGACTCGCGCAGCAGGTTGCCGAGCATCAGCGTGGCGATCAGCGGGGAGGCCTGCGGCGAGACCAGCGAGACCACCAGCGTGGCCACGATCGGGAATAGGATGCGGGCGGTTTTCGAGATCGGCCGCCGGGTGTAGGGCATCGGCACACGCCGCTCTTTTTCGGTGGTCAGGAGGCGCATGATCGGCGGCTGGATGATGGGCACAAGGGACATGTAGCTGTAGGCTGCCACGGCGATCGCCCCCAGCATCTCCGGCGCCAGCTTGTTGGCCACGTAGATGGCGGTCGGGCCGTCGATGGCGCCGATGATGCCGATCGAGGCTGCCTGGCGCAGCGGGAAGCCCAGCAGCAGCGCCAGAAGAAGGGTGACATAAATGCCGAACTGCCCCGCCGCCCCCAGCAGGGCCATGCGCGGGTTCTCGAGAAGGGGGCCGAAATCGGTCAGCGCGCCGATGCCGACAAAGATCAGCAGCGGGAACAGCTCGTTGGCCACCCCCGCTTCCCGCAGGACGGCCAGCAGGCCCTCCCCTTCTGTGATGCCGGTCAGCGGCAGGTTGGCCAGGATGGCGCCGAACCCGATCGGCAGCAGCAGCACGGGCTCGTAATCCTTTGCCACGGCCAGGTAGATCAGGATCAGCCCGGCAGCGATCATGACTGCGTTCTGCCAGGAAAGCAGTGCCGGGGCTTGCAGGAGGGCGCGGATCAGGTCGATGGCCTGCATCAGCGTGGCCCCAGGGTGACCAGAGCGGCGCCGTAGTCGACCGTCTGGCCGGGCTGGACTTCGATGCTGGCTACCACGCCTTCCTGGGCGCTGTGGATCAGGTTTTTCATCTTCATGGCCTCCAGTACGCAGACCACGTCTCCGGCCCGGACCGCATCTCCGGCCCGGACCCGCACCTCGACGATGTCCCCCGGCAAGGGCGCCCGGATCACGGCACTGTCGACCGGGGCCGGGGCCGCACGCCTGACCGTGACCGGGGAGGGGGCCGGCTTTACAATACCGGCCGGCTGCACCCGCTCAACCGCAGGCCCGTCCTGGTTGCGGATGTACACATGGTAGGTATTGCCGTTGACCGAGGCGCGTACCGGGCGCTCCGCCAGGTCCCCCACTTCGACGTGGTACTCGCGCCCTTCGATCATCACGGTGATTCGGCGGGTCATACCTTCTCCTGCGCGGATTGCGAAGCCGGTTTCCTTCGCTCCCTCATGGCTCGAGCAGCTTTCCCAGCGCCGGATCGCCGTCCGGCCTTTTGGGCTGGTTTTCGAGCAGGGAGACTGCCACCGCTAATGCAGCCGCGGTCTCCTCACGCTGCTGCTCCGTCATCGCCTCGGGTTGCGCTTCTTTTGGGGCCGGCCGCGCAGAAGCGGCCGGGAAGATCCAGCGCAGCAGCCGGATGATCAGGGTGAGCAGTCCCAAAACGAGAAACGTGACGGCCAGGCCGGCCAGGCTGATTTGCAGGCCAACAAGAAGGTCGGTGGGCATCGGTTCGCTCGCTACAGGGGCATGTTGCCGTGCTTTTTCTCCGGCCGGGCGGTCTGCTTGTTCCGCAGCAGCTCCAGCGCCGAAATCAGTCGGGGCCGGGTCTCGGCGGGGATCAGCACTTCGTCGACGTGGCCGCTGGCCGCCGCGTGGTAGGGACGGGAAAATTTGCGTTCATACTCGGCCTGGGCCATTTGCCGCTCCGCTTCGGAGTCGGGCATGCCGGCCAGCCGCTCGCCGTAAAGGATGCTGACCGCCCCCTCGGCGCCCATGACAGCGATCTCAGCGGTTGGCCAGGCGTAGACCACGTCGGTGCGGATGTATTTGCTGCTCATCACGATGTAGGCGCCGCCGTACGCCTTGCGGGTGATGACCGCCAGCTTGGGCACGGTGGCCTCCGAGTAGGCGTAGACGATTTTGGCGCCGTGACGGATGATGCCGCCGTGCTCCTCGCTTACCCCGGGCATAAACCCGGGCGTGTCGACGAAGGTGATGAGGGGGATGTTAAAGGCGTCGCTGAAGCGGATGAAGCGGGCGATCTTGTCGGAGGCGTCGATATCGAGCACGCCGGCCTTGACCAGCGGCTGGTTGGCGATCACCGCCACCGTGCGCCCGTGCAGGCGTGCGAAGCCGACCACGGCGTTTTGGGCGAACAGGGCCTGCACCGGTAAGAAGCTGCCCCGATCAAAAACGAGCTCGATGATCGGGCGCACGTCGTAAGACTCGCTGGGGTCGGTCGGCACCATCCGGTTCAGGTCTTCTTCCATGCGCCAGGGGTCGTCCTGGGGCGCGGCAGCTGGCGGGGGCTCGCGGTTGCTGGAAGGCAGGTAGCCCAGCAGGGTGCGGGTGAGTTCGAAAGCGTGGGTTTCGTCCCGGGCGGAAAAATGGGCCACCCCGGAAATGGCGTTGTGTACATGGGCGCCGCCGAGTGAATCCTGGTCGACCTGCTCGCGGGTGACGGTCTCGATCACTTTGGGGCCGGTGATAAACATGTGGCTGGTGCCCTCAGTCATGATCACAAAATCGGTCAGGCCGGGCGAGTAGACCGAGCCGCCGGCGCAGGGCCCGACCATGACGCTGATCTGCGGCACCACACCGCTGGCCTGGGTGTTGCGCCAGAAGAGCTCGGAGTATGCCGCCAGGCTGTAGACGCCCTCCTGGATGCGTGCGCCGACCGAGTCCATGATGCCGATCACCGGCGCGCCCGCTTCCATCGCCAGGTCGAGGATCTTGGATACTTTTTCCCCCTGCACCTCGGAAAAGGAGCCCCCCAGCACCGTGAAATCCTGCGAGTACACGCACACCATCCGCCCGTCCACTTTGCCGTAGCCGACCACCACGCTGTCCCCCGGGTGGCGTTTTTCATCCATGCCGAAATCCGTGTGGCGGTGGGTCCAGTGGGCGTCGATCTCGTGGAAGGAGCCTGGATCAAGCAGCTGCTCGATGCGCTCCCGGGCGGTCTGCTTGCCGCGGGCGTGCTGAGAGTCGATCTTTGTTTGGCCGCCGCCAAGGCGAATGCGGGCGCGTTTTCCACGCAGCTCTTCAATCAGCTCGTCATGTTCCCGGTTCTGTTTTTCAGCGTCCATTCAGTTCGTCCGGTGGCGGGCGCACCCTGGGATCCGCGCAGCGCTGCAGGCTGGTGTGGTGGTCTTCAATACGCACAGATCGCTGACCTTCAACCCCATCGGGCTTTAGTATACAACATCCTATGCGGGAGCATTTGGGGTTGCAGACCCGACTTCAAAGTGCGTCCCGGTGGTGGAAGCGCGCCGGTTAAGGACAAACTCCGCCCGGTTTCCGGGCGGAGCTTTGCTTTCTTGATGGAGGCGATCAATCGCCCACAGGCTGGGCCAGGCCTTCCGGACTGTGCCCGGATGTGCGGCCCCAGGGGGTGCCCAGATAGGGCAGCACCCA
>JBFKII010000265.1:0-6133 GCA_041632295.1 Anaerolineales bacterium
GTCTGGCGGCGGGTGAGCACCCAGGGTTGGAAGCAGGCCGGGGACCCCTCTGGATCGTTTATCTTCGGAAAAGGGGTGGGTCCGATTAAATCCGTTCCCAAAGGCTGACACGGCGCATTTTTATCAATAATTCGTTAAAAATTCGGCCAACTAGGGCGCCAAAACCTTGCATTGGCCCTTGCCCCACGCTATAATCGCTCCAGTTAACGCCATCACCTCGAGGAAAGCATGCCGACAAAGACCTACCGCTGCGAAAACTGCGCGTTTGTTTTCGACAATATTCAGCGGTTCGACGAACCAAACCCGACCGTCTGCCCGAACTGCGAGCATCAGAATTTGCTGGTGCGGGTGTACAAACCTGTCGGCGTGGTGTTCAAGGGTTCCGGCTTTTATGCCACCGACCACAAGTCCGCTTCCCGGGTGACATCCCCCAACGGCAAACCATCCGAGAACGGCCAAGGACCGGCCGAAAGCGGCGAGCCAAAAAGCGAGACAAAAAAGGAAGAGGCCAAACCAGCCGCAAAGAAAGAAAAAAGCACCGCGGCTTCCGATTGATAGCCTTTTCAACCTGTCCTCCAAAAAGCGCCGTCGGGCGCTTTTTTTGTTTCCTGTGCTCCAACCCCTCATACCACCCAGGAAACGGACTTTCGGGTTGGAATGGTAAAATCCCCGCCGATGAAGATACCTGAGATCGCTCATTCCCTGTCCGAGGCGGTCGGCGCCCGGGCCGCAGCCGCAGACCGGGCCGGCCGTCTCCCGGAAGAAGATATCCAAGACCTGCGTGAGGCAGGCTACCTGGGCCTGAATATCCCGAAAGAATTCGGCGGTTTTGGGCTTGGCATGCGAGATACCGTCGACGCCCAGCTGGCCCTTTCCCGGGGCAGCGCCTCGACGGCGATCGTCGCTGCCATGCAGTTCCAGGTTTTCGGCAACGAACAGTTGGCCCGCGCCTGGTCGGACGAACACTTCGAACAATTTTCACGCGCGGCAGCGCAAGGTGCGCTGTTCAATTCTGCCGCCAGCGAACCCCGCATGGGCAGCCCTTCCCGCGGCGGCCTTCCCGAAACCTGCGCCCAAGAAACCCCCGAGGGCTGGCAGCTGTCGGGCCGCAAAACCTGGGTGACCGGCGGGCGGCACCTGACTCACCTGCTGGTCCGCTGCCGCATCGAAGACCAGCACGCCGTCGTGCTGGTCGAGAACGGCACGCCCGGGGTGGTGTGGGAAGAGACCTGGCGCCAGGCGCTCAGCCTGCGGGCGAGCGACAGCCACGACGTGCATTTCGAAAATGTTTGCCTGCCGGCGGAAAACCTGGTCGAGCGCGGGAGTGGAAGAGCACAACCCAACCCCTGGTTTCCGATGATGCTGGCATCCGTCTATCTCGGCGTCGGCCTGGGAGCCCGAGACGCAGCTATCCGATATGCGCTTGAGCGCGTGCCGACCGCGCTTGGCAAGCCGATCGCCAGCCTGCCCAAGATCCAGCGGCAGATCGGCGAAATCGATATCGCCCTGCGGGCGGCCCGCAGCCTGCTCCTGGAAACCGCCGCCCGCTGGGACAATGAACCCCGGCCGGCCATGCCGGCCATCACGGCCGCAAAACAATTCGCCTGCCAGGCAGCCGCTGATGTGACCGAACAGGCCCTCCAGCTGGCCGGGGGCGCCGCGCTCGGGCCCGGCCTGCCGTTTGAGCGCTATTTCCGGGACGCCCGCGCCGGCATGATGCAGCCGCCTTCGGGCGACACGGCCTTCGAGGCGCTGGGACGCGCAGCGATCGATTCCGTACACGAAAACAATGTCCATTCATGGTATACTGATGGCCGGAAACGCCAAGCTGGAACGGAGTAACTTCGCGCCCAATGAACACCCACAAAGCCATCCTGTCCCCCGTGTTTATTCCCACAGAAGAGGGATTCTTCTTGTGTGAAAAATGGCGTTAATCCTTTAAGCTGCATCCTAAAATGCGTGAGGAAAACGCCTCACGCATTTTTTTTTGTCACGGCGGCCTTTCCGGACCGGCAAGGACCGGGGAGATCGCCTCCCGTGGAGGACCGTTTTGTCGAAACTGAAACCAAGCAAATTCCAAGAGTTCGACTTGCAGGAAACGCTCTCCGACAACCGGTTTATCGGTATCTGGCGGCTGATGCGCGGCTACCGCTGGCACTATCTGCTGGCGACGCTGGCGCTGGGTTTCTCCGCGCTGAGCAAGACGGGCATGTTCTTGCTGGTAGATTACCTGGTCGACGAGGTGCTGGGCAACCAGCTGGTCGAACTGCTGCCCTGGGTCGCTCTTGGCTTCATCGGGCTGGCAGTTTTCGAAGGGTTCTTCACCTTCGGCTCCGGTTGGCTGGCCGCCCAGACCGCCGAAGGGATTGCCCTGCGCTTGAGAAACTTTCTGTTCGACCACATCCAGCGGCTGTCGTTTTCGTACCACGATAAGTCCCAGACCGGTGAATTGCTTCAGCGCGCCACTTCCGATGTCGATGCGGTCAACCGCTTTTTCCTGCAGCAGGCCACCGGGATCGGGCGCATCATGATGCTCTTCATCGTCAATTTCATCGCCATTGCAAACATCAACCTTCGCCTGGCACTGATCTCGGTGATCGCCATTCCGATCCTGTGGGCGATGTCGATCTACTTCTTCGGCAAAATCGAAAAATCCTACGAAGCTTACCAGGAGCAGGAGGCCCGCCTTTCCACCACGCTCCAGGAAAACCTGAGCGGCGTCCGGGTGGTCAAAGCCTTCGCCCGCCAGCACTTCGAAATGGATAAGTTCGGCCAGGAAAACCGCGCCAAATACCAGCGAGGCATGAACCTGCTGACGATCCACTCCCTGTATTGGCCGGTTTCGGACATAATCTCCGCCGGCCAGATGATCCTGGGCTACTACACCGGCGCCATGCTGGCAATCCAGGGCACCATCACAATCGGCGATTACCTGGCCTATGCCGGGATGGTGATCTGGATCATCTGGCCGATGAGCAACCTGGGCAGGATGATCGTTCAGGGCAGCACCGCCCTGGTCTCCTACAACCGGATAGCCAAAATCATCCGCGAAGAGCGCGAGCCCTTGAAAGTGGGAGCCACGCCCGATGGCCCGGTCCGGGGGGAGGTGGTCTTTGAAAATGTACATTTTTCTTATGAAGGCGAGGCGCCGGTGCTTCACAACATCAACTTCCAGGTTCAGCCGGGCCAGATCGTCGCCCTGATGGGCCTGACCGGCTCGGGAAAGACGACCGTCGTCAACCTGCTGCCGCGGTTCTACGAATACACACAGGGACGCATCCTGTTGGACGGCAGGGAGCTGTCGACCTACTCGCGGCGCTATCTGCGATCCCAGATCGGGATCGTGGAACAGGAGCCCTTCCTGTTCTCGCGCAGCATCCGTGAGAACATCGCCTACGGGGTCGGGCGGGAGGTCAGCGAGGCGGAAGTGCACGCCGCTGCCCGGGCAGCTTCCATCCACGAAGTGATCGAGTCTTTTCCGGATGGCTACGGCACTTTGGTGGGCGAACGCGGTGTGACTCTCTCCGGAGGGCAGAAGCAGCGTATCGCCGTCGCCCGCACCCTGCTCAAAGACCCGCGCATCCTGATTCTGGATGACGCCACGTCCTCCGTGGACACCGAGACCGAAGCGGCCATCCGGGCCGCCCTCGACCAGCTCATGGCCGGACGGACGACTTTCATCATCGCACACCGCATCCAGAGCGTCATGCACGCAGACCAGATCATCGTGTTTGATAAGGGCTATATCGTCCAGCAGGGCGACCACGAGTCGCTGCTCGCCGAAACAGGCGGTGTTTATCAACGGATTTTCGATGTCCAGGCCCGGATCGAGGCCGAGCTTCAGCACGAGATCGAAAGCTCGGCGTCCCATACCTGAACCCGGAGAACGGTAGCATGTCCGATCTGAACTATTTCGAAGAAGAAGAATTCGACGCCCAGTTCAACGGGCGCACCATCCTGCGCATCATCGGCCAGGCACGCCCCCACTGGAAGTTTATGGTCACGTTCCTGCTGGCGATCTCCGGCGTGGCGTTTCTCGATTCGGTCTTTACCTTCCTGAGCAAGCGCATCATCGACGAAGGGATCGTCGCCCGGGACCCACAGGCCCTGCTCCAGTTGATCGCGATTTACGGCGCGCTCAGTCTGCTGGCCGCCCTGCTGGTCTTCACGTTCATATTCACCGCCGGCGGGCTTGGAGAGAAGATCCAGTTTGACCTGCGCGAGAAGATGTTTGCCCGCCTGCAGGACCTCGAATTAGCCTACTACGACCGCACCCCCCTCGGGTGGATCATGTCGCGGGTGACCTCGGATTCGCAGCGGATCGCCGAGTTGGTATCGTGGGGCATCCTGGATATCTTCTGGGGGATCACCAGCATCACCAGCTCGATGATTTTTATGCTGTACATCAACTGGAAACTGGCCCTGATCGTCTTTACCATCATCCCAGTGTTGATCGTGGTTGCGGCGGTGTTCAAAAAGTACATCCTGGTTGAATATCGCAAGGTGCGCAAGCTGAACTCAAAGATCACCGGCGCATACAACGAAAACATCAGCGGCGTGCGCGTCAGCAAAGCACTGGGTCGAGAGCGGGAAAACCTGGATGAATTCCAGACCCTGACCGGGGACATGTACCGTTCCGGTTTCCGCGCCGCCTGGCTTTCAGCGCTGTTTCTGCCGATGGTCCAGCTGATCTCCGCAATGGGTATCGCCAGCATCGCCTGGTACGGCGGTATTCAGTCCACCATGGGGGGGATCACGATCGGCGGGATCCAGGCGTTCATTTCCTATATCACGTTCATGCTCTGGCCCGTCCAGGAAATGGCTCGCGTGTACGCTGATCTGCAGCGCTCGGTTGCCTCGGCGGAACGGGTCTTCTCCCTGATCGACTCCACCCCCGGGATCGTGGACCGGAAGGGGGCTTTGGATCCCGAAAGCCTGCGCGGCGAGATCGAGTTCGACCGGGTAAATTTCTTTTACGAAGAAGACAAGCCCGTCCTTTCGGATTTCTCGCTCAAGGTCCGGGCTGGTGAAACCATCGCCATCGTCGGACCGACCGGTGCAGGTAAATCCACCATCGTCAACCTGGTTGGGCGTTTCTACGAGCCCAAACACGGCGCGATCCGTATCGGGGGCCGGGATTACACCGAATACACCCTGGCCGGACTCCAATCCCGGCTCGGTGTGATGCTGCAAACCCCCCACCTTTTCAGCGGCACGATCCGGGAAAACATCCGCTACGGGCGCTTGAAAGCCAACGACGAAGATGTGGAAACGGCCGCACGCCTGGCGGGCGCGCACGATTTCATCATCGAGCTTGAAAATGGCTATGAAGAAGAGGTGGGGGAAGGCGGTGTGCTGCTCTCCGTCGGCCAGAAACAGCTTATCTCCCTGGCCCGTGCGATCCTGGCGGACCCCGACATTTTCATCATGGACGAAGCCACCAGCTCGATCGACACCTTGACCGAAGCCCGCATCCAACAGGGCATGGAGCGGATCCTGAAGGGAAGGACGAGCTTCGTGATCGCCCACCGCCTTTCCACCATCAAGCGGGCGGACCGCATCCTGGTGCTGGATGACGGGAAGATCACCGAGCAGGGCAGCCATGCCGAACTGATCAAGCAAAAAGGCCATTACTTCCGGCTGTACACCCAGCAGTTCCGGCGCGATCTGGAGACGAGGTACACCTTGCTGGAAGACCAGCCCGCGGCGGCCGATTAGGTGTAAGACCCGCCTGCCGGGGAGGGTCTCTACCGCGATGCAATTTCCCGCTGCCATCTTCACCGCCCTGGTACGCATGGCCCGCCCGGACCAACTCCTGGCGGTCACCCTGGTATACGGCTACGGGTTCATCATCGCCCTGGCCAGGGGCGCGGCTTTCAACCCCGCAGCCCTGCTCTGGGGCTATGCCGCGCTGGTCCCCATCGCAGCCAGCATTCATTACGCCAACGAATATGCAGACCACGGCACCGACGCCCTTACCCGTCGGACCCTGTTCTCCGGGGGCAGCGGTGCGCGCGACGCGGAAGCCCACGTCGGGACGCGCCTCGCTGCCGTGGTCACGATACGTGAGGCGGAGCTCGGTGACGGTGGAGTGCGTCCAGCTCGCTCCGCGGATGACGTGCCGGTCGCCCAC
>JBFKII010000266.1:0-6097 GCA_041632295.1 Anaerolineales bacterium
ACGCTTACGAGCTGCCCGGAGTCCCCTGGTCGACATTTTTTACGGACACCGGGGTGGCATTTCACGGCACGTACTGGCACGACAATTACGGCGGGCGGATGAGCCACGGATGCGTCAATATGCGCACCGACGAAGCCCTGTGGCTGTACCGCTGGACCACACCTGTTTATAAAAACGAGCCGGGAAAATGGCACGTCAACGGGTTTGGAACCCGGATCGAAGTCTTCTAACCCGCCTCAATCCCCTAGAAACCTTTTTTGCCACTCGAATAACTTATTCAGCGCCTCGATCGGGGAGAGGGCGTTGACATCCAGGTTTTCAAGCTCGTCCAATAGCGGGTTAGTCTCCGGAAAGAGCGCCAGCTGCCTGGTCTTGTGCGGGTCGATCTTGGTTGCGCTTCCGGAAGAGGCCTCCAGCTGGCGCATGATTTCGTTGGCCCGCTGGATGACGGGCTTCGGCAGTCCGGCCAGCTGCCCGACATGGATTCCATAGGATCGGTCTGCGCCGCCGGGGACAATTTTGTAGAGGAAGACCACCCGGTTATCGGCCTCGCTGACTCCGACGTTGTAGTTCCGGACCCCCGGCAGCAGGCCTGAAAGTTGGGTCAGTTCATGGTAATGGGTGGCGAAGAGCGTTTTCGACCGCAGGTCGGGATGGTTGTGCACGTATTCGACGACCGCCCAGGCGATCGACACGCCATCGTATGTGCTGGTTCCACGCCCGATCTCGTCCAGGATCAGGAGGCTGCGCGGGGTGGCGTTGTGCAATATGTTGGCGGTTTCCACCATCTCTACCATAAACGTGGACTGACCGGCATGAATGCGGTCCTGCGCCCCGATGCGGGTGAAAATCCGGTCGACCAGACCGATACGGGCGCTCTCGGCCGGCACAAAACTTCCGACCTGGGCCAACAGCACGATCAACGCCACCTGGCGTAAAGCCGTGCTTTTGCCCGCCATGTTTGGCCCAGTGATGATCCGGATCCGCTCGCCGTCTTCAAAAACAAAGTCATTGGAAACGAAGCGTTCCCCACCAGGCAGGGCGTGCTCCACTACGGGATGGCGCCCGGCCCGGATGTCGAGCACATCATCCGCCACCACATCCGGCCGGACATAGCCGTTCACTGCCGCAGCCTCCGCCAGGGAGGCCAGCACGTCCAGCCGGGCGATCACCCTTGAAGTGGTCAATAATCGGGCGGAAAAATCGGCGATCCGGGAGAGCAATTGGACAAACAAGCGCTTCTCGATTTCCCGGATGGTCTCTTCGGCATGGAGCACGCGGGATTCGTACTCTTTCAGCTCCGGGGTGATAAAACGCTCGGCGTTGACCAGGGTCTGCTTGCGAATGTAGTCCTCCGGAACGGATTCTGAGTGTGTGCGGGTAACTTCCAGGTAATAGCCGAACACCTTGTTGAAACCCACTTTGAGGGACTTGATTCCAGTTCGTTCGCGTTCGGCCGGTTCCAGCCCGGCGATCCAGGCGCGCGCACCTTCCGACGAGGAAAGGACCTGGTCCAGTTCTTCCGAATAACCGCTGCGGATCACCCCGGTGTTCTGCAGCGTTGCAGGGGGCTCATCGCTAATCGCCTGGTCGAGCAGTTCCAGGATCTCGATGCAGGGGTCGAAATCCTCCAAAATGGCTGCGATTGCGCTCGATTCTTCGGGGACAAAGTCAGCAATTTCAGGGAGCCTCCCTAAGGAAGACCTCAGCGAGACCAGTTCGCGCGGCAGGGCGCTTCCGGCGACCACCCGGTTAGCCAGCCGTTCCAGATCCGCCAAAGGCTTCAGCGCCGCCCGAAGCTCCGCCCGCCCCATGCCATCTTCGTGAAATTGGGAAACGCCATCCTGCCGGGCCAGGATTTCGCCAACATCCAACAGCGGCTTGCTCACCCACTGGCGCACCAGCCGCTTCCCCATCGGGGTGACCGTGCGGTCCAGGACACCGAGCAACGACCCCTGCACCTGGCCGTCGCGGATGGTTTCGGTCAGCTCCAGGTTGCGGCGCGTGGCTGCGTCCAGGTTCATGAAGGTATCCAGGGAGTACGTATGCAAGCCCCCCAGCAGTTTGAGCGCCGCCCCCTGGGTTTCGGTCAAGTACTGTAAAATCCCACCCGCCGCCCGGATGGCCAACGACAAGCCGCGCAGCCCGTACCCTTCCAGCGAGGCGGTCTCGAAATGCCTTTCTAAAGCGTCTTCGCAGCGCGCCTGCTCAAAGCGCCAATCCGGCCAGGGAGTGGCGTGCCCGGGCAGTTCGCCCGGCAGGTCCAGGCTTTGAGGATGCAGGATTTCGGCGGGATGAAGTCGAATGATCTCAGCACGGGCCTGCCCGATCCGATCCTCCCCCTTGAGCTCGGTGGCTGCAAATTCACCGGTGGTAATGTCGACATAGGCCACCCCGGCCCTGTCTTGCTCCAGGACAACCGCCGCCAGGTAATTGTTCGCATCGCCCGGCAGAAGCCCGGGTTCGATCACCGTTCCGGGGGTCACGACACGGACCACTTTGCGGGGAAAAATGCCGCGAGCGGGTTGTTCTCCCACCTGTTCGCAGACCGCCACATGGTAGCCGCGTTCGATCAGCCGGGCGATGTAGTTCTCGGCCGCATGGTGCGGGATCCCCGCCATTGGCACGCGCAGCCCTTTCCCCACATTCCTTTCGGTAAGGACGATATCCAGGACCTGGGCAGCGACCTGGGCGTCTTCATCAAATGTCTCGTAAAAATCTCCGAGGCGGAAAAATAGGATGGCGTCAGGATATTGGCGCTTGATTTCGAGGTATTGGCGCCGTATCGGGCTGGCGGCATTTTTGGACATAGGCAGGATTGTAATGCAAATTAACGGGGGTTTCGGCAACCGAAATCTCTTCAAACATTTCAGACTTTCAAATATAATTCCCGCAACTATACTTTTCTCGATGGAGGTGGTCCCAATGGCCAGTGTAACGTACGAAAATGTCGTCAAGAAATACGGTGATTTCACCGCGCTTCATGGAATCAGTCTCGATATCAAAGATAAGGAATTCCTCGTTCTCGTAGGGCCATCCGGCTGTGGAAAGTCGACCGCGCTGCGCTGCCTGGCCGGGCTCGAAGATATTTCCGAAGGGATCATAAAAATCGAAGAGCGTGTTGTCAACGATGTGGCTCCAAAAGATCGCGATATCGCCATGGTCTTCCAGTCCTATGCCCTGTACCCGCATATGTCGGTTCACGACAATATGGCCTTCGGCCTCAAGCTGCGCAAAACGCCCAAGAGCGAGATCAAGCAGCGCGTCAGCGAGGCGGCCAGGATGCTCGGTCTGGAAGGGATGCTGGAACGCAAGCCGAAGCAGCTTTCCGGTGGCCAACGACAGCGTGTGGCACTCGGTCGCGCCATTGTACGCAACCCGAAAGTTTTCTTGCTGGACGAACCGCTCTCCAACCTGGACGCCAAGCTACGCGTGGAGATGCGGGCCAACCTGAGCCGCTACCACCAGCAGCTTCAGACCACCTTCGTGTACGTCACGCACGACCAGGTGGAGGCGATGACCATGGCCGACCGGATTGCGGTCATGAACGAGGGCTATCTCATGCAGGTGGACACTCCGCTGAACCTGTACGAGAAACCGGCCAACAAATTTGTTGCCGGATTTATCGGCTCCCCGTCGATGAACTTTTTCGAAGCCCAAATCGGCCGGCAAAATGGGACGCTTCACATCGATACGGGTTCATTCAAGTTGGATATCCCGTCGCATCGAAACGACTTGTACTCGCCCTACATCGGCAAAAATGTGGTCTTTGGGATGCGCCCGGAGGACATTCACAACCCCCAGTTCACGCCACCCGGCATCACTGAATCGCGCGTTTCCGGCAAAGTGGACGTGACTGAGGTCATGGGGAACGAAATATTTACCTACCTCACCGAGGGAGACCATGTGTTTGTCGCCCGTGTGGACCCGCGCTCGCACTACCGTGTCGGCGAGAGTGTCGAGTTGGCCTTCAACATGGACAACATGCACATTTTCGACAAGGATACTGATCAGGCGGTTCGGTAAAATTAACCCCTTTCTTGGAAGAATTCGATACGTCTCTCTGGATATCTGGGGAGACGTGTTTTTTTGAGGTGGACATGCCATTCGAAACACTCAAACCATTGCTGACGGACAACGGCAGCAAGATCGTACTCCTGGTGCTGGATGGATTGGGCGGATTGCCCATAGAGCCCGGCGGCCACACGGAACTGGAAGCCGCACGCACCCCAAACCTGGACCGCCTGGCGGCGGAAGGGACTCTGGGCCGTTCGATCCCGGTTCGAAACGGGATTACACCCGGTTCGGGGCCGGCTCATCTGGCCTTGTTCGGCTATGATCCGCTCGAATACGTAATCGGCCGTGGCGCGCTCTCCGCGGTCGGGATCGGGATGGACTTCTCGGCAGGCGACGTTGCGGCGCGCGGCAATTTCTGCACCCTGGATGAAAACGGGCTGGTCAGTGATCGCCGGGCGGGGCGCATTCCTTCCGAGGAAGCCGCCCCGCTGGTCGAAATACTGAACCAGATCAAAATCGAGGGGGTGGAGGTTCAAGTCGGGCTGGAGAAAGAATACCGCTTCAGCGTGGTCATGCACGGGCCGGACCTGGTCGCCGACCTCCATGACACCGATCCGCAGGAGACCGGTTTGGCGGCGCTACCTGTGAAAGCCGTCTCCCCTGCGGGCCAGCGCACTGCTGCGCTTTACCAGCAATTCGTCGACCAGGCCTTCGAAAAGCTGAAGGGACAGCCGCGCGCCAACGGAGTCCTCCTGCGTGGTTTCGCCACCGATCCCGGCCTGCCAACCTACCGGGATTCCTACGGCCTGCGGGCGGCATGCATCGCGGTGTATCCGATGTACAAAGGGGTCTCCAGGCTGGTCGGCATGGACGTGATCGATTTTTCGGGCGACTCCCCTGCGGATGAATTTGCCGCCCTGGCTTCGGCCTGGGACGATTACGATTTCTTTTTCATTCACGTGAAGAAAACGGACAGCATGGGGGAGGACGGCAACTTCGCGGGCAAAGCGGGTGTCATCGAAAGCGTTGATGAGGCGCTCTCCGACTTGCTGGCTCTGAAACCCGACGTCCTGATGGTTACCGGGGACCATTCCACACCGGCGAAACTGCGCTCCCATTCCTGGCACCCGGTCCCTTTCTTGCTGTGGGCTCCGGACTCTCACCTGCCGGATGAGACAACTGCGTTCGGCGAGCGCGCCTGCATGCGCGGCGGGCTGGGGACATTTCTGGCCCAGGAGGCGATGGCGATGGCTCTCGCCCATGCCCAGCGGCTGAACAAGTTCGGCGCTTGAACGGCTACGGCCCTGCTAAGACCTTCCGCGAATGGGTTAGATTGATTTCAGAAATTCCAGAAAAATCCGGTAATGGAGCTTATCTGAACTTTGCCGAAACCCGGAGCAGAACTGGGTGTTTTTTCATAATGAGCCTTCCAACTTTCAATGATCGAATATAGTGTGTCGGAAGAAAAGGAGCAACGATGACCAATGGTTTGATGATCGTATTACGCATTACACATGTGCTTTCTGGCGTGTTTTGGGCGGGCGCTACCATCGTCCTTGCGTCTCATGTCACGCCCTCGGTGAAGGCGACTGGCGCAGAGGGCCAGAAATTCATGCAGCATCTGGCAGGAAAATCATCCTTGTCCCTGTGGCTGACCATCGCAGCCATCCTGGCTGCCCTTTCAGGCACAATCATGTATTTTGTTAACAACTGGTTGGGAAACCACTCCAGCCAGGCGAATACGCTCATCCTTGGCATGCTATTCGGCTGGTTCGCTTTTTTCCACGGGATTTTCGCCCAGCGGCGCACGATTCTCAAACTTCAGAAACTCGGCGCGAAGGTCGCCGTATCGGGCGGCCCGCCCAGCCCGGAAGATGCTCAGATGATGGGCGACCTTTCCCAAAGGATTTCCCGCAACGGCGTCATTCTTGCTTACCTGCTGGCCATCACGGTCGTCCTGATGGGAGCGTTTCAGTATGTAATTTTTTAAACCATAACGGGGAATTACCTTGTGAGAGCAATTGAGGTAATTTTTTTGGAACCTTTTCTACCCGGGAAAGCATCAAATATGTGCTAAGAC
>JBFKII010000267.1:0-6090 GCA_041632295.1 Anaerolineales bacterium
GCCCGAGGATGCGGACACGGAGGATGAGTGGCCTTACCCCGGGTTTTCCTTCAGCCTGGCCGGCCTGAGCAAAGGCGACGAAAAGGAAAGCGAGCACACCTACGAAGCGGATTACCCCAGGGATGAAAACCTGGCCGGAAAATCCATTGTGTATAAAATTGCCGTTCACGAGGTGTACGAAAGGGAGCTGCCCGAACTGACCGACGACTTTGCCAGGTCGCTGGGTGATTACGAATCGGTCGATGAGCTGCGGAGCGAAGCCCGCAGGCACCTGGAAGCCCAGACCAAGTCCGATTACGACACGCACTACGACAACGATCTGCTGGACGAGATCATCCAGATGTCCGAAATTCAATTCCCGCCTCAGATGGTGGATGACGAAGTGGACGGGCTGATGGATCAGTTCACAAACCGGCTGGCGAATGAAGGCTGGGACCTGGAAACCTATTTGAAAGCCAATGACACCGACGAAGACCGCTTGCGGGAGGAGTTTCGCGAGACCGCTCTCCGCCGCATCCGGCGCGGCCTGATCGTAATGGAAGTCGCCAGCGCAGAAGGCATCGAAGTCAGCGAGCGCGACGTCCAGGGCGAGGTCCAGCGGACGGTTTCCCTCGTCCAGGAATCGATGACCCGGCGCGAGAGCAGCAGATTGCTCAACCAGAACACCCTGCGCGGGCTCGTCGCCAGTGCGATGCGCGATGCGCTGACCGAGCGAACTTTCGCCCGCCTGCGGGCCCTGGCACGTGGGGAAGACCAGGCGGAGGAATCCGAACCGGGTCCTGAATCTGGATCGGAAGCCCCAGAGGCAGCCGCCGAAAACGAAGAAGGGGCCGCAGCGGTTGAATCCGAAGCCGTGGTGGACGCAGCCGAATCCAAACCAGAGGCCTGAAGCGTACCATGCAACCGGCACCGGTTCCCCGGTGAGCGGCACTTAACCAAAGGAAGGAACACCAGATGATCAACCCACAGTCTGTCATCCCGATGGTCATTGAGACCACCGGGCGCGGCGAGCGAGCATACGATATCTATTCCCTGCTGCTTAAAAACCGCATCGTCTTCCTGGGCACACCGATCAACGCCCAGGTCGCGAACTTAATTATCGCCCAACTGCTTTTCCTGTCGAGCGAAGACCCTGAAGCCGATATTCAAATGTACGTCAACTCCCCAGGCGGGGAAGTGTATGCCGGGATGGCGATCTACGACACCATGCAGATGATCCCCAACCGGATCCGCACCATCGCGGTCGGGGTAACCGCCTCTTTCGGCACCGTCCTGCTGACCGCAGGCACCAAAGGCGAGCGCTACGCCCTGCCGAATGCCACCCTGCATATGCACCAGCCGCTCGGCGGAGCCCAGGGGCAGGCCTCGGACATCGAGATCCAGGCCCGGCAGATCTTGAAGCTGAAGGAAACCCTCAACAGCATTCTGGCAAGGCACACCGGCCAGACGCTGGAGGTGATCGAGCGGGACACCGATCGGGACATTTACTTCACCCCCCAGGAAGCCGTCGATTACGGCCTCGTGGACGAAGTGCTGGATAACTCCGATAAATCGGAATAAGCTTGCCAAAGCATCCGAATCCGGCAAGGGAACGGATTCCGTTCCCTTGTTTTCGTTAAACGGCCACCGGCGCCAGGGTATTCACCCTCGATCTATCCTGCGATCGCGTGGGAACACGCAGGGATTGGTCCTGCCATCCAACCCGTTTCCGAATGGCTGGCAGACTTGTATAATAAGCGGGTTCAATCCAAGGAAACCGTCATGAACAACCATCAAATTAGTGCACTCATTCTGGACATGGACGGGGTTCTCTGGCGGGACACCGAATGGCTGGTGGAACCCCAGCAAACTTTTGAACGCATCCGCGCCAGCGGGCTTCGTTTTGCCATGGCAACCAACAACGCCACGCGCACTTCGGAATATTATCTCGAAAAATTTGCCTCAGCAGGCGTCACCCTGGAGCCCTGGCAGGTGATTAACTCCGGGATCGCCACGGCCAAATACTTGCAGGCGATCCATCCGGACGGTGGCGAGGTCTTTATCGTCGGGGAATGGGGGCTGGAGCGCACGTTGGCGGATCACGGTTTTTCCCACGGCAACTCCGATCCGCTGGCGGTCGTGTGCGGGCTGGACCGTGCCTTCACTTACGACAAGCTCACGCGCGCCTCGCTGCTGATCCAGGATGGCATCCCTTTTATCGGCACCAACCCGGACAGGACCTTCCCCACCCCGGTGGGCCTGATCCCCGGGGCCGGTTCGGTCCTGGCGGCGATCCAGGCTGCCTCCGGTGTCGACCCGCTGATCATCGGAAAGCCGAAACCAACGATGTACCGCCAGCTGCTGCCGGACCTCGGCAGCCGCCCGGAAAACACGCTGGTCGTCGGCGATCGATTGGATACCGATATCGAGGGCGCCCAGTCCCTGGGTTGCCAGAGTGCGCTGGTACTGACCGGGGTCTCCTCGCTGGAGGCCGCCCAGGCCTGGCATCCGCTCCCCGACATGATCGAGCCAGACCTGACCGCGGTTTTGGACCTGCTTCTGGCATGACCACGATAATCAACGTTTACGATCTGGATCTGGATGGGCTCGAGAGGGAGATGGTCGCGCTCGGAGAGCCCGCCTACCGCGGCCGGCAGCTGTTCCAGGCGCTGTATACCGGTCTGGTCGAAAATGCCGGCCAGGTACATGCCCTACCGCAAGACCTCCGCAGCAGGTTGGCGGAACGGGTGGTTTTCGGAACCATGCAAGCGGAGATCAAGCTGGATTCGTCCGACGGGCAGACCACCAAGACGTTGTTCCGCCTGGATAGCGGGGAGGCGATCGAAGCCGTGCTGATGCGCTACCGCAAACGCCGGACCCTGTGCATCTCGACACAGGCCGGATGCGCGATGGGCTGTGTTTTTTGCGCCACCGGGCAAATGGGCTTCCGCCAAAACTTAACCAGCGGCCAGATCGTGGAGCAGGTGGTCTATTACGCCAGGTTGCTGCAACTCGAAGAAGATCGCCCGACCAACATCGTCTTGATGGGGATGGGAGAACCGTTTCACAATTACGAAGCCACCATGGCGGCCATCGACCGCCTGAACCATCCGAATGGCATGAACCTGGGGGCGCGCCGCTTCACGCTTTCCACCGTCGGGCTGGTCCCGGCCATCCGTCGTTTTGCAAAAGAAAAGCGGCAGGTCAACCTGGCCGTTTCTCTGCATGCCATCGACGATGAACTACGCACTTCCATGCTGCCCATCAACCGGCGGTATCCGGTCGAGACCTTGTTGGAGGCCTGCAGGGATTACGTTGCCGAAACCGGCCGCCGGATCACCTTCGAATGGGCCCTGATAAAGGGTGTGAACGACACCCGGGAACACGCCGAGCAGCTGGGCGACCGACTGGCCGGGATCAACTGCCATGTCAACGTGATTCCGCTCAACCCGACTGACGGCTACAGCGGAAAGGCGACCAGCAAGATGCAGGCGCTCGCCTTCCAGCAGGCCCTGGATAAGCGCGGTATCCCCTGCACGGTCCGGATCCGCCGGGGTATCGATATCCGCGCCGGATGCGGACAGCTTGTCGTGGCCCAGGAACCCAAAACCGAACAATCCGAGGTGGGCCATGCCTGACCTGGAAACGCTGGTACCTCTTTCCCAACAAATCGAAATTTTGCTCGAATCCGGAAAAAACCAGGAAGCGGTGCAGTTCTTCCTGGAGCTGCAAGTGCCGGACCAGGCTGAAGTTTTCAATCTGCTGAACGAGCAGGCCCAGGAAAAGCTGCTGGTAAAGCTGGATATCCCCGCCACTGCCGACCTGTTCGACGAGCTCGAAGACTCGGAGACCCTGGAAGCAGCCGACTCGATCCCGTTGGATAGGCTGGCCGACATCCTCGACGAAATGGAGCCGGACGAGGCTGCGGACCTGCTGGGAGACCTGCCCCCCGAGCTGGCTTCCCAGGCGCTGGAAGAGATGGATGACCCGGAGGACGTGCTGCCCCTGCTCGGCTTTGCCGACCAGACCGCTGGCGGCCGCATGACCACCTCTTTCCTCGCCCTTCGAAGGCAAACCCGGGCGGACAAGGCGCTGGAATTCCTGCGTGAAGTCGGGCCAGACGGAGATGTACCCTATTATCTGTTCGTGGTGGACCGCGAAAAGCGGCTCTCCGGGGTAGTCGGCCTGCGAGAACTGGTCCTGGCTGAGCCTGTGGAAATGATGGAGAACATCATGAACTCGGACGTCATTTTCGTGACGACCGAAACCGACCAGGAGGAGGCCGCCCGCACCATGGCGCGCTACAACCTGGGGGCATTGCCCGTGGTCAACGACCGCCGGGAGCTGGTCGGGGTGATCACCGGGGACGACCTGGTCGACGTGATCGACGAGGAAGCCACCGAAGACATTTACCGGCTGTCCAACGTCTCCGACGCCGAGTTGGAACCAGAAAGCGCCGTCTGGCTGCAGATCAAGGGGCGGCTGCCCTGGCTGTACCTGAGCGCGCTGACCGCGTTGTTTGCTGCGTGGATCATCTCCCGTTTCGAGCACATCATCGCCCAGGTGGCCGTGCTGGCCGTCTTCCAGTCCCTGGTCGCCGGCCTGGGCGGCAACGCGGTGACCCAGAACATGGCCATGGTGGTGCGCGGCCTGGCGCTGGGGAAAATTCCGGCCAACCGGGCCTGGCCGATTATTTTCCGACAGGCAGTGATCGGGCTGCTGCTGGGAATCGCCGTGGGGGGTGTGGTCGGGCTGGGAGCATATTTCTGGCGAGGTAACGCCGCCCTGGGGCTGGTGCTCGGCCTGGCGCTGGTCGGAAACATGGTCGTGGCTGGGCTGGCCGGCACCCTGATCCCGCTCGGACTGCGCGCCCTTGGCCAGGACCCCGCCCTGGCCTCCGCGGTCCTGGTCACCACCGCTACGGACAGCATGGGCTTCCTGCTATTCCTCAGCCTGGCCGCAGCCTTCATCAATTATCTCTGAACTTTTTTCTCAAACCCTTGCGCCTGTGGTACATTAATCCATATGCCCGCCAAGGTAATTCTCAACCCGTATTCCGCCCGCTGGCAGGGTGGTGAGCGCCAGGCAGAAATTGAAGCCGCCCTGCGGGCTGCAGGGATCGAGTTCGATATCGACCCGACCACCGGCCCCGGGCATGCCAGCGAACTGGCTTCCAAAGCCGTGGAGCAAGGGTTTTCACCTATCATCGGGGCCGGCGGCGACGGGACCCTCAGCGAAGTGATCAACGGCATGCTGGCCGGGGATGCGGAAGGCGAGGTGCCTTTCGGCATGATGCCGGTCGGGACGGCCAACGACCTGGCCGATAACCTCGGATGGCCTAAGAAACTGGCCGAAGCCGCCCGCCTGATCGCCGCCGGCCGCACCCGGCGCATGGATGTCTGCGAGGTCAATGGGCGCTATTTTGTCAACAACGCCGGGCTGGGACTTGAACCTTTTGTCTCCACGATCCAGGCGAGCATGACCCGCCTGCGGGGGAACCTGCGCTACATGGTGGCCGCGCTGCGGGGGATCATGGCCAACCCGCAGTGGCAGATGAGCCTGGAATGGGACGAAGGGAATTACGAGGGGCCCGCCACCCTGGTCTCCATCGGGAACTGCGCCCGCACGGGTGGTATTTTTTTCACCGTGCCGCATGCCGACCCTTTTGACGGAAAACTGTCCTTCATCTTAGGGCACATCCCCAACCGCCTGGGCATCCTGCGCGCCTTCCCGATGATCATGAAACCGGCCGAAGGGAACATCAGCGAACACCCAGACGTGCAGGAATTTCACACCACTCAGCTGCGGGTGCGCACACAGCCCACGACCCCCTATCATGCCGATGGCGAGGTGATCGCAGAGGCCGAGTCGAGCTTCGAATTCCGCATCCAACCCGGCCGCCTGCCGATCATCGTAACCGGTTAGTAATCCTGAAACCTTACGAGATACGAATTACGAAATCTCGCTTCACATCACTTTGAAAATATAGGCAAACGCTGATTGAGCTTGTCGAAACGTGTGCTGATCTTGCCGAAGTATTAAGTTTTACCGGTGGCCTGGGCTTCGTCGTGAGCTCAGCCGAACGGTTTCGATACAGCCCCTTCGGGGCCA
>JBFKII010000268.1:0-6081 GCA_041632295.1 Anaerolineales bacterium
CCACCGCCGACATGAACACGACGCGGTTGGAAGGGCATTTCGATTTGGGGGCATTGAAAAACGCTGTCAGCGCCGTCCCGTTCCTGGCCCCCCGTCGGCTGGTCATCCTGCGGGACGCACTTCGCACTGTTAAAGGAAAGGACCAGCGACAGCGACTGCTGGGCCTGTTGGAGTCGATCCACCCATCGACAGCCCTGGCAGTGATGGAGAGCGGTTTGCTGAAAGACAACCACTGGCTGCTGGCCTGGGCGCGCGGGCGCGGCGAGCAGGTCTATGAACGCGCGCTGGCCCTTCCGAGAGGCCCTGCGCTGGTGCGCTGGGTGCGTCAGTACGCCGCCGATCAGGGGGGGGAGGTTGGCCAGGAGGCGGCCTTTCACCTGGTCCAGATGATCGGCGATGACAACCGGGCCGCAGCACACGAGGTCGATAAACTTCTGGCTTATGCCGGCTACAACCGGCCGGTTGATGTGGATGACGTGGAGCTGCTGGTGGCGCCGGTGGAAGAAGGGGACGTGTTTGCCATGGTGGACGCGATCGGCATGCGCCAGGCACGCCAGGCCATGACGATGCTTCAGAGACTGCTTTCGGAGCGCGAGCCGCTTTCCCTGTTCGGTATGATCGTGCGGCAATTTCGCCTGCTGCTGCTGTACAAGGAACTTCAGGGGGAAAACCTGGGCGCAGGGGAGATCGCCCGGGCGTTAAACGTCAGGGATTTCGTCGTCCGCAAGCTTGCCGGGCAGGCGAAAAACTTCAGCCTGCCGGCATTGGAATCGATTTATTTGCGTTTGGTCGAGATCGATGCGCGCATCAAAACCGGAAAAATCAGCCCTGAGGCCGCGCTGGACACGCTCGTTGCTGGCCTGACGGCCTGACCCCCACCCAACATCAGCTTTCTTTCACCCCATTTACGCCAATCCAAAAATGATTGGGCAGCACGGAACTGGCGATGCGGATTTCAATCTTCCCCGCAGCGGTTTTTTGATCGCCGTTCGGCACCATGCTGGGGTGGACGAAACACAGCGTGGGCGGCTGGCCGTATTTCTTTCGGTAGTACTCGGCGGCACGGCTGACCTTGGCGGTCAGGTCTCGCTGCTTGTTGTTGTCGAACCACAACATCCCGCTGTCCATGGCGTCCTTCCTTTGTATCCGAAACGATCCAATCCCCAGCTTCCCTTAAAACTATAAGGATTTGATGGATCCTGGCAAGTTTCCTGGGCGCCTTAAAAGTGAGGAATGGAGAAAGTGATCACTTCATCCTCCACTTTGAGGCAGGCCTGGGAGCCCGGTGACAATTTTTTCAGCAGGTGGGCTGAAATATTGGAATACCGTTCGGCAATTGCGGTCTCGGTGATCTTTCCGCACAGCCGCAGACCGAAAGACCGGAAAGTTTTCAGGTCAAAATCCGTCAGGCGACCGCTGGCCAGCGAAGCGATAGGCCAGATCCCAACCTGTGGCCCTCGGCGCAGGATCCAACGCAGGTAGCTCAGGCTCTCAGGGGCCAGCCGGGAGACCAGGATATCGATCTCGTCCAGGACCAGGATGCGGATCGGATGGGGCGATTCCCGCAGGCCGCGCTTCTCCAGGGCCTCCAGGAAATCTCCCAGCATATCGTACACATTATCTTCTTCGGTCCCAATTACCTTTTCGATGAAGCCCTTCCCGGCTTTGTAATTGGCGGTCTCTGGGGAGATCACGTCAATGTGAACCTGTTCTTTCTGGTTCATCAAGCTGACAGAATGCAGGATGGCCTGCAGGTGCTTGCGGTTGTCGCGGGCACTGTCCCCGATCACCAGGATCCCTCCGGGGGAGGGCTCCTCCAGGGAAAGCACCAGCGGTTTGCCATCCTCCCCGACACCCAGAATGCAGGCTTTGTCCGGCAGCGGCCGGTGACTGGTGATGACCTCTTCGAGCACATACCACTGCGGTTTGCCGGCGATTTTCTCCGGAGAGTCGGCCTTACCGCCGATAGGCCAGTCCAACACTTTTTCCGACTTTGCTTCAGGGGTCGATTCCGGTTTTGAGACCTCCCCGCTCCCCGCCCTGACCCCAACTTTCGGCGGTGAGATGGCAACCCGGGCGCGGGCTGCTTGGGTGGGAGGTTCGGTCGGAGGTGGTGATTTGGCTACTGACGGCTGGGACTTCAGTGGCCGGCGCGGAACCGAGGGTCGCTGCAGATAATTTTGCCGGGTCGGAGGCCTTGAGATCCCGTTTGTATTGGGAAGGCCTTCCGGGCTGCGTTTTTCAATCGGTCTGTTCTCGCCCTTTTCAGGGGTGACACCGGCGCGTGGAGCGTCCCCTGGGACGGATTTCGCCGCTCGGCCTGCGGGACTGTCCTCAACTTTCCCTTTGCCTGCCGCTGAAGGGGGCGGAGGGATTGGGGTCGAAGACGCTTCTTTCACTACGGCGTCTGAGTTGGTTTCGTTTTGATTTGAAGCCGGCCGGCTGCCGGAATCCTCCTGCTCGGACCAGGGATCGGGCATGTCCTCCAAGGGAGGAAAAAGCTCGTCAAAATATTCCGGCTCTGGCAGCGGATCGGACCGATTGCGTTTGGGTTTTTTGGATCTATCCATCACGGAATTCCACAAAGGGCTTATGCGAGATTGCGAACGCATGTTCTAGAAATTATGTTCTATTATATAGAAGAATCTCCGCCGGCGCAAGGGTGAGTTTCGTGGAAATAATCGCCGTCAGATTGCCTTTCCAGGCTGCAACGGCTTTGGATCATGCACGTAATACGTATTACTTCATACGAAATACATAAAAGGAGCAATTTCATGCGCATGGCAAAACGGCGCAGACGAACCCCCTGGTATCTGGTCCCTTTCGTGGCCTTATGGAAGCTTGTTGCTGCCATTGTCGGCCTGACCGGGCGGCTGCTGGCTGTCATCCTGGGCTTTGCCCTGATGCTGGCCGGCATCCTGTTGACGGTCACCGTGATCGGCGCCATCGCCGGCATTCCGCTGCTGATCATCGGTTTCTTGCTGGTTTTGAAGGGGATTTTCTGAGTTCCCATCCCACGCGGGGTCCACAACTTCCTGCCTTTGATGTCTCGGTGATCAGTCATCTCGCCGGGACCAAAGGCTTTGGTTTCCTTTTTTATATTTGGAATTTTCCTTTCGAATCCAATTAGCCCCTGGCCTACATTGGTGTTACGGGCTGCCCTGTGTTTATTTCGAGGAATCCCTGAATTTCGCCGCTAATTCCTAAAAACCCAAACGGATAAGCCAGCATGATTGATGATGAAATCGCGATCTCAATGTAATTCTCATCGGCAGGTCTTGAATAGCGCCATACCAGCAGGCTGGCCAGGGTCCAGACAGGTTTCCCTCTCTCGATCCGTAGCCAGCCTGTTTTTTTCTCTATCGGTAGCGTTTGATTTCGGATTCCCGAAAGGAGGAGCGCATATCCAATACAGGCTTGATACTGTGAACGCTCGAGCTTTTTTGGGCCAATATCTGGCCCTACCGTAGCAGCCACCCCGAAGGTTTTTATCCTGATACTGTTTTCGATATTTGGGTAGACGGGTCTGCGGCTTGTATCGCGGCGGTAAAAAAAAATTAAATAGGCCAATTTCCATTTGGAACAGGGAGATACCCTGATCCGTTGGCCACGTATTTCCAGGCAACGCTTTTTCGGAACGATAAAAATACGGTGCCTCTTTCGGGGAGAAGCGTAGCATTTTCTTGATCCAAAAAATTTGCTTTGCCACGCTTATTTATCAAGATCCATGAATCTCAGCCCAAGGGGGCACTCAGATATGATTGGCGAAAAGCCCAGGGAGTTAGGGAGAGCTACCTCGGAGTTCATTTCCAACTTCTTCAGCCTGCTCTCTGCCTACTTCCACCCATATTCCCTTTCCATCCGTCACCAGATGAATCCACTCGTTATAGTCCGTACGCAGCAGGGGATAACCATCAAGCGCTTCCAATAAAGCCTGAGAGGGGAGGCCTTCAGGATTGCCGGCCTGCGCACTGAGGGCTATCACCTGGGGTGCCAGCCCGCGGACCCAGTCCGGCGGGTTGAGGGCGGCGTGACCCTGGCCGGCCAGCAGCAGCAGGCTGACCGGCTCGTACGCCAGCGCCAGTGATTCCTGGCTCTGCCCGACTGGCAGCAGCGCCCGGAAATTTTTCCAGACCAGCTCCAGCACCATGCCCCCATTTCCCACCCAGACCACTTCCAGCCGCGCTCCTGCGCCCAGGTCGAGGGCATGCCCGCTTTCGGCAGCATGTATCGGAATGCCTTGCGCGATCAGCGCTTCCTGCAACCTGCGGGCGCTGCGCGAGGCGTTCGGCTGGCCCGACCACAGCACGGCAGCGGGCGGATAGCGCTGCAGCGACAATGGCAGGGCGCCCAGCTGTTCGTCCCCCGCCCGGGCGACCACCAGCCAGTCCAGGGTCCGCTCGCCCGGAGGCAGCCGGCGGCCGAGCTGGGCGGAGAGCTGGGAGGCCGATGGCCCGCCGTCCACCAGCACATAGCCCCCTTTCGGCCCCCGGATCAGGATCCCGTCCCCGGGCCCGGCCTCCAGGAACGTGATCTGCAGTCTGCCGTCTGGGGCGGCCAGGACGCGGCCCCAGGCCTGGGAGGCAGCCAACAGCAGCGCCAGGAGCAGCGCCGCTTTCCAGGCCAGGGCGGCCATCCGGAAGCGGTCCGCCAGCCGAAATGCGAGCGGCAGTCCGAATATTAAAGTGAACAATCCGATCGCCGCCGGAGTTCCGGCCGGGCCAGGTGCCCAGACCCCGCCCGGGAGCGCCCCGAAGATCTCCACCAGCCGGAGGGTGTAGGCTACAAACGGGTATACCGGCAGCGCCATCAGCTCCCCGAGCGGCGGCCAGGCCAGCCCGGCGACCAGGCTGATCCCGCCCAGGATCATGACCGCCGGCTGGACGGGCAGGATCAGCGGGTTCACCAGCAGGGAAGAAAGCGATATGCGACCGAAATGGACCAGGCTGACCGGCAGCGTGGCGATCTGCGCCGCCAGCGAGAGCAGGACCGCATCTGTGACGACCGGCGTGATGCGCTGCACGGTCGAGATCCGCAGGTAGCGGCTGGCTGCCCGCCCAAATCCTCGGGCCAGCGGGTCCGAGAAGCGCACCAGGCCCAGGGTTGCAGCGAAGGAGAGTTGAAACCCGGCGTCCCCGAGCACGCCGGGGTTGGCCAGCGCCATCAGGGCGGCGGTCAGGGCCAACATGTTTAGAGCTGCCCCCGGCCGGCGAGCGTCTCGCAGCAGAATAGCCCCGAGACCCATGATGGCAGCCCGGACCACGGCCGGGTCGGCCCCCACCAGGATGGTGTAGGCCCCGATCGCCAGCCCGGCCAGCCAGCCGCCGGCGCGCCGGCCGAACAGGCGCCCCAGCGCGGACAGGACCACCGCGCTCAGGATCGTGATATTGAACCCGGAAATGGCGATGATGTGGGCTGTGCCGGTGTCGCGGAAAGCCTGCTGGAGTTCGGCCGGCAGGCCGTTGTCCAGGCCGAGCAGGATTCCGGCGAGCAGAGATGCGGCCGGGTCGGGGTACAGGCGGTGCAGCGTTTCATGCGCCCGCCCGCGCAGCGCGTAAATGCCCGCCAGTAGTGGATTGCCCCCGCCCCGCTCCATCACAGCCGCTTCCCCAAACGAGATCAGGCTGTAGACGCCCCGGCGGGCGAGATAATCGCGATAGGAAAAGCCCTCCGCTTCCGGCGACGTCTCGATTTTTCCGGTCACCACCAGCCGGTCCCCGTAGCGCCAGGTATCGTCCGGCTTGACCCGCACCAGCAGAATGCCCGAAACCGCCTGGTGCATGATCCCGTCGCGCGGCCGGATGGATTCCACCGCCAGACGCAGGTTGGTGTAGGAATCGCGCGCGTCCGGGGGTGCGATCAGTAGTCCTGTGAGCGTGTACGTGCGGCCGTCATCGTTGTAAGCGCTGATGTGGCCCGGCGCGCCCAGGTCAGGCAGGCCGGCTTTGGCGCGCGCCGCCCCCAGGGCCAGGGACGCGGCGGCCAGAAAAGGCAGCGCAAGCAGCAGAGCCGGGGAAAAGGCGCGCCGGGAAAGCCGGGCCCAGCCCAGCAGCCGAAGTGCATGGGGTTTCAGACCGCGGG
>JBFKII010000269.1:0-6081 GCA_041632295.1 Anaerolineales bacterium
AATCAGGTTGATCGGGAAGGTGATGACCATGATTCCCAGCAGGAGCGGTGAGAGCACAGGCGCGCTGCCATCCAGCAGACGCGAAAGTATCGCTTCGGCGATCTCATAGGCTGAGACCAGCAGCATGCCCCCGATCGCCAGGGCGCCGATGGTCTCGTAGCGGCGGTAGCCGTAAGGGTGCTGCGCATCGGCGGGGCGGCTTGCCAGCCGGATCGAGGCCAGCCCAATCAGGTTGCTCGAGCTGTCCACCAGGGAGTGGAAGCCATCGGCCACAATTGCCAGGGCGCCGGTCAGAAATCCGACCAGCAGTTTGACCCCCGTCACGGACAGGTTGGCCGCAAGGACGACCCACAAGACGCGCCGGACCCGGCTATACCCAGCGTGCTTTCCGTCCAAATCCGGTTGCTGTACCACGGCTAGGGCGCGGCGGTGGTGGGGATGGGGATGGTCACCGACGGCGTGATCCCTGGTGTGGGGGTTTCCGTCGGGGTCAGCGTGGGAGTCGGCGTTTCCGTGGGGACCGGCGTCGGAGTCTCGGTCGGCGTCGGCGTGGGAGTCGGGGTGGGGATGCTGAGTTCGATCTGGATCCGCCGTTCGGCGTACCCGTCATGGCCGTCGACATACAGCCGCAGCGTGATGCGCCCCGCCAGGGTGATGTCCTCGATGACCCAGGTGCCGACCTCCCCCGCCTGGATGACCATATCGTCGCCGCGCAGGATCAGGTTCCAGTCCTGCGGATCGTCCCCTTCCCCCCATTCGATGCGATAGTCCTGGATGCCGTCCGGAGCGGTGACCTGGATGACCAGGTCGACGGTGCTGGTCATCACCTGCGCACCGTCCGAAGGGGAAATAAACCAGATCGTCGGCTGGGGATCGCCCTGCTCGCAATCCCGGCGCGGGAAGTAGAACGGGCGCTCAAAGCCTGCATCCTCCGCCCAGCTCTCCCCCTGGTCGGTCTGGCGGATCCAGCGCCGGGCCCAGGGATCAGTGGTGTTAATCACCAGACGCTCTTCGGTGAACTCGGTGCAGAACGGGGAAGCGGTCAGGCCGGTCCAGGTGTCGGCCAGCACCTCTTTCCACAGGTCCTCTGAAGCCGGCTGCGGCAGCTGGTCAACGGCGAAAAACTCGCTGCGCTGGCCGGGGCACCAGCGGGAGGGCTCCGCCCCGGAAAGCGAGCAGATTACGCGTTCGACGATCGCCGGCGGCGGGACAAAGGCGTCCGGCTGGCCGCGGGACAGGGCTTCGGTGGCGAAGACCATGAACTCGGCAAAAATCGGGGCTGCCCCGGTCAGCCCGCTGGTGTTGATCATCGGCGAATTGTCGGCGTTCCCGACCCACACCCCGACAACCACATCGGTGGTGTAGCCCATGGTCCAATTGTCGCGGAAATCATTGGTCGTCCCGGTTTTGGCGGTCGCCGGGAAGGGCAGGTTGAGGATCGAGTTGGGGCCGAAAGCCGGGGTGCGCGCGGCGTTGTCGGACAGGATGCTCGAGAGCAGGAAGGCGTGCTCGGAGCGCACGATCGGGTCTCCGGCCGGCGGGTTGTACTCAAAAACCAGGTTGCCGGACCGGTCCTCGATACGGGTGATGGCGACCGGCGGGATGCGCCTTCCGGCGTTCGCCAGCACCTGGTAAGCACCGGCCAGCTCCAGCAGCGGCACCTCACCGCCCCCCAGCGAGAGAGACAGCCCGTAGTCCTGGCGAGTCAGCGTGGTGATCCCCAGCCGCTCCGCCAGGCTGATCAGCCCATCCGGCCCGGGTGTGACCGGGTCGTCGTAAATACCGACAAAATCAAGCGTTTTGACCGCAGGGATGTTGTAAGAGTTGGCCAGCGCCGAACGCACCGTGACCGGGCCGTGGAAGCGTTCGTCGTAATTGACCGGCTTGTACGGATCGCGGGGGTCATTGGGATCGCCGGAGGGCGGGAACTCCGAAGGCACATCCCAGATCAGGGTGGAGGGCGTCCAGCCCTTTTCGAAAGCCGCCAGGTAAACGAGGGGCTTGATCGCCGAACCGGGCTGGCGCGGCGCCAGGGTCATGTTGACCTGGCCGTCGATCTCCTCGTTGAAGAAGTCGGCCGACCCCACCATCGCCAGGACCTCCCCGTTGGCCGGGTCGAGTGCGATCAGGGCGCCGTTGCCGGCGTTGCGGTCGGCCAGGCTGGCCACCTGCCGGGCGACAATCTCCTCGGCTTTGTCCTGCAGTTCGGGATCGATGGTGGTGTGAACCACGAATCCAGAACGGTATATGGTCTGGGCGTCGACCAGCTGCTCCAGTTGGGCGCGGACAAAAGTGACCCAGTGCGGATAGCGGACAGAGATATCCGGGCGCTCAAATTCGTACGTGATGATCTCGTTGAAAGCCTCGGCCGCGCTGATGTTGTCCACGCAGACGGGCATATTGTCGGTGCTGACGAAAATGCAGTTCTGCTCCAGGCTGGTCTCGTACATCAGGATCAGCACCGACTGCAGGCGCTTGATGACTGCATCCGGGTTGGTGTAAATGTCGTAGACCGCGGGCGCCTGCGGTAGCCCGGCCAGGAACGCGGCCTGGCCCAGGGTCAGCTGGCTGGCGGGAACATCGAAATACGTCCTGGAGGCGGCTTCGATCCCGTAGGCCAGGTTGCCGTAGTTGATCTCGTTCAAGTACAGCTCGAGGACCTCCTCCTTGGTGTAGCGGCGGTCGATCTCGTTGGCCAGCAGCGCCTCCCGGACCTTGCGCATGTAGGTCTGCTCATAGCGCTCTTCGGGGTCGAACAGCAGGATGCGGGCCAGTTGTTGGGTGATGGTGGAGGCACCGGAAACCGTTTCCCCGCTGCGCCAGTTCTGCCAGAAGGCCCGCAGGATGGCCAGCGGGTCGAACCCGGGATGGGAGTAATAGGCTTTGTCTTCCGTGGCGATCGTGGCGGCGATCAGGAAGGGGGAGATCTCGTCGAGGGAGACATACGTCCACCGACCGGCGTTGGGGTCGACGATCTCGTACAGCACGTTCCCGTTGCGGTCCAGGATGGTGCTGGTTTCGAACTGGGAGGCCCGGGCGCGCAGGTCGTCCACGCTGGGGAGCGTGGCGGCGATCTGGAAATACTGGTAGAGGGCGAATGCAGAAAACCCGATGAACCCGAGTACGAGCAGGAAACCGCCGTAGACCATCAGGCGCACCAAACAACCCCACCAGCGATTCGGCCGGCGAGGTTTCTCCGGCTGGGGGGCGGGGGCTGGCTGGGCGGGCCGCGGGACGGGGCGGGATGGTGGCGGTGGTGGTGGCTGGTAAGCTGCCTGGGAGACGCGCGTGCCGTACGGGTCGACCTGGTCGACGCGCCGCGGCAGGGGCATCCCCTGTTCGTCGACGGCAGGCTGCCGGATCTGGTTTTGGCCGAATGAGGGCGGGGAGGGGGGCGTGTCCGGGAGGGGGCTTCCGGGATCCGTTTCTTCCACATCCGGTTGAGGGGCGAAGCTTTCTTCCGCTGCCTGCTCCTCGCGCCCAGCGCCGTCTGGCTCCTCATCCAGATCGGGGACCTTCATGGAAGGAGGTGTGATGCCCTCTCCGATCGGGATCCCAGCTTCCTCATCGAGCAGCGCCGGTTCCCGGGGTGCGGTTTCGGCGCCCCAGGTGAGGTCGAGTCGCTCGGTGGGCGCCTCTGAAATTTCCGGCGGGCGGGGGGTGCCGCTGGGGGGCGTATCCCAGGTCGGTGGGCGGCCCTCTTCTGCTTCGCGCTGTGGGTCGGCGGAATCGGTCTCGCTCTCCTCCAGCAGGCGCCGGAACCGCTCGCCGGGGTCCTCGCGGGGAGCCTCCTCGTCGGGAAGCGGCAGGTTGTCTTCCTCAGCCATATTAACCCTCGGGCCTCGAGGCCATCAAGGCTGTCCAGGTTCCGGACATCACGGTGTCGTTGTGCTGGTTGACCACCTTCACCTTAATCTCGACGTTTCCGCCACCCAACCTCGGCAGCGCTTTCAAAGCGGTGACTTCAAGCAGGGCGTGGATCGTATCCCCGATCGCGACCGGTTTCGAGAATTTCCAGCCGCTGATCTCGCGGAAAACGATGATCGTCCCCTCCATAAACCCGGTCTGGACCGCCAGGCCGGTAATCACGGAAAGCACCAGGAGCCCATGGGCGATGCGCTGCCCTGCTGGCGAAGACGCAGCGAAAACCACATCCGTGTGAATCTGGTTGTAGTCCCCCGAAAGGCCGGCAAATGCGACGATATCGGCCTCCGTGATGGTCCGGCCCTGGGTCACAATTTGCTGCCCGACTTCAAATTCTTCGAAATACATCCCGCGTCGCGTGGGTGCGGCTGTCATACTGGCTCCTGTTGCAGGCTGTTCTGCCGGATTCTAGCACAACAACCCCTAAAAATACCACCGGCGGGCCTTTCCCGGCGGGCGGCGGAATCCGGGTTTGGATCGTCCCGGCCATCCTCGCTGTTGTACAATACGCCCATGAGAGAATGGCATCTGACCGCGGAGGCGCTGCCCTCTCTGATCCTGGCAGCCGATGCGCGCTTCAGCAAGCCCAATTATTTCGACGACCAGATCTGGGAGCTGAACCTGAACAGCGGGGAGCCCGCCGGCCTTTCGCTGCGCACGACCTACGGGCTGCGCGCCCGCAGCATGCGCCTTTTGCCGCGTTTCAGCGAAAAAGACAAAGCCGTCAGCGATACTAGCCGTTTTGCGGTGCCGCCCGTGATCCACCGCTTCTTCCCCAATTACGCCCTGCTCTCCGCCTCCCCTTTTGAGGGCATCGATGTAATCATGGAATACTGGGCTCCGGGATCGGACCACATCGGGGGGCGCTTTCGCATCCTCAACAGCGGGGTCACCCCGCGCGCGATCCAGCTGGACTGGGTGGCGGCGATGATCGTGCCGGAGGAAGAAGGCCGCAGCCTCTCCCCGCGCAAAATGGAAGGCGTCAACGTGCTGGCCGGCGCGGCAGGGAACCTCCGGCCGGTCATTTTCCTGTCTGGTGGGTCCCAGGCACGCACCAGCCCGAGTACCAGCCTGCAGATCCAGCTCGAGCTGCAGCCCGGGCTGGACAGCGTGGTGTACTGGGGGCACGCGGCCGCGCCGGACGAATCGGTCTCCTTCGAACTGGCCCGCAGGTTCGCAACCCATTCCTGGGAGGCGGAGTTCGCCCGTATCGAAATGACCAATGCCATGCAACTGGAGATCCAGAGCGGCAACCCGGACTGGGACCTGGCGTTCGCCCTCGGCCAGACCGCCGCCTACCGCCTGGTCCACGGGCCGACCGAACACCTGCCGCACCACTCCTACGTCCACACCCGCCTGCCGGATCAGGGGTATTCTCTGCGCGGCGATGGCAGCGATTACGACCACCTGTGGAACGGGCAGAACGTGCTCGAGACCTGGCACCTGGCAAACCAGCTGCTGCCCGCCAATCCGGACCTGGTGCGGGGTTTTCTGGATAATTTCCTGCACACCCAGCGGGAAGATGGCGAGATCGACTGGCAGCCCAGCATGAACGGAAAAACCAGTGGCACCTTAGCTACCCCCATCCTGGCGACCCTGGCCTGGCGCATCTACCAGCTTTCGCAGGACCAGGCCTATCTGATCAAGGTCTTCCCGCTGCTGCAGAAATTCATCAACAACTGGTTTAGCCCGGCCCACGACCGGGACGGGAACGGAATCCCGGAATGGGATCACCCGATCCAGACCGGCTTTGATGACAACCCGCTGTTCGCCCACTGGCAGCCCTGGGCGCAGGGCGCGGAGATCGGCTACTTCGAAAGCCCCTCCCTCTGCGGCATGCTGTACATGGAATGCACCAGCCTGCTGAAAATCGCCCGGGAGATCAACTTTGCCGCCTCCGTTCCCTCCCTGGAGCGGAAAATGGCCAGGCTGAAGGAATCCCTGGAGCGGGCCTGGGACCCGGAGGCCGCCTCCTACCGCTACATCGACCGGGAAACCCGCCTGTCGACGCCTGGTTTTGCGCTCGGGAACCGCAAAGGCAGCGGGCTGATCAACCTGGCAGATCGCAAGCTGGACTTCCCCCTGCGCCTGTCGGTGCGCATTCTGCGGAACGGCGAGGGGATCCGCGAGCCGCTGGTTACAATCCTGGGGACGGAC
>JBFKII010000270.1:0-6069 GCA_041632295.1 Anaerolineales bacterium
AGGTGCTTTCCAACAAGTCGAAGAGCTCCTGCTTAACTTCCCCGTATCCAAACCCCCCCGCCTGGTACCGGGCGCGCATGGCTTCGTTTTGCTCGGGGGTTGCAAAATGGCGGTAGAGGTTGTAGACATTGTCCTCGTCTGGGTTTTTGGGGTCCTCCGGAGGCCTCGAATCGGTGACAATGCGCATGACGGTCTTGCGCAGCTCCTTTTCCGGCGCAAAAATCGGAATGACATTGTCGTAGCTCTTGCTCATCTTACGGCCGTCCAGGCCCGGAATGGTGGCTACCTCTTCCCGGATCACCCCGTCTGGAATCACAAATATCTCCCGGTCGTAGGCATGGTTCATGGACTGGGCGATATCGCGTGTCATCTCGATGTGCTGTTTCTGGTCCTGACCGACCGGGACCACATGGCTGCCGTACAGCAGGATGTCAGCCGCCATCAGGACCGGGTAGTTGTACAGGCCGGCATTGATGCCGGCGTCGGGGTCGGCTCCTTCGGCAAGATTCTGATCCATCGCAGCCTTGTAGGCATGCGCCCGGTTGAGCAGCCCCTTGGCGGTGAAACAGGACAGCATCCAGGTCAATTCGAATATTTCCGGAATGTCAGATTGCCGGAAAAAGACCACGGCTTCGGGGTCCATACCGAGCGCCAGGAATGTGGCCGTCAGGTCGTAGGACATCTGGCGCAATTCATTTCCGTCCCGAACCGTGGTCAGGGCGTGATAATCGGCGATGAAATAATAGGCGTTGTAAGTCTCTGCCAGTTGCAATGCCGGACGGATCATGCCCAGGTAGTTTCCGATGTGGGGCGTTCCGGTCGGTTTGATGCCGGTCAGTGAAATTTTTCTGTCTTGCATACGTTCTCCGTGGTTACTCCGCGACGCTTCTGGCGCTGCGGATGAATTGTCTCATTTTTTCGAAATCTTTGACGCCTGGACTGGCTTCCACTCCGGTGGCGACGTCCACACCGGCTGGTCGAACCTGTTCGACCGCCGCAGCCACGTTTGTCGGGTCCAGCCCGCCAGCCAGCAGGATCGGCAGTTTTCGGGCCAGGGCGCGGGCTGATTTCCAGTCCCCCGTAGTGCCGCTGCCGCCGTACTCGATGGGGTGGTAGGCATCCACCAGCAGGCGGGGGATGGACGCCGCGGGTTGGGATGGCCCGGCGGCCTGCCTTCTGGGGGAGAACTGCCTGGCTGCGGCGGAGGCATCGGTCGGCTCCCGGGGCCGGATCGCCTTGATCCAGGGGACCGGCAGGCTGCGGGCGAAATCGGGCGTCTCGTCCCCCGAAAGCTGCGCATAGCCAAGGTCACAAGTGGTGCAGATGGTTTCGATATCCCGCCGGGAGGCATTGACGAAAACGCCCACCGCGATGGTCCTCCGGCCGCTGCGAATGATCCCATTCTGGATCGCAGCGCATTCTTCCAGCTGCAAGAATCTTTTGGATCCGGGGTAAAAGTTATAGCCGAGCATATCGGCGCCCAGGTCGATTGCCGCCAGTGCGTCGGAGAGGGAGGTGAGACCGCAGATCTTGACCAGCATCACAACCGCTCCGGGCTTCAGCCCCCAACTGCCGGCTCCCCGGCTGCTGCCAGGGCGCGCACCATCCGGGCGGGATCCGGTGCACGGACGATGACTTCCCCGACCAGGATGGCATCCACCCCCGCCTCGCCCAGCAGGCGCGCATCCTGCGGTGTGCGGATCCCGCTTTCCGAGACCAGGGTCACCCCGGGTGGGACCGCCTCCAGCAGGTTGATGGTGGTGGCCAGGTCAACTTCGAAAGTATGGAGATTACGATTGTTGATTCCGATAACCTGGGCGCCGGCATCCAGGGCGATCGACATCTCGTTACGGTCATGGACTTCAACCAGCGCGGACATTCCGAGGCTGCCGCAGTCGCGGACCAGTCCGTCCAGTTGGTCTGCCTCCAGCATGGCGACGATCAGCAGGGCAGCGCTGGCGCCCGCCAGCCGGGCTTCCAGAAGCTGGTAGCGGTCAAAGATGAAATCCTTGCGCAGCAGCGGAATCCGGTGTTGTTGATTTGAAAAGTAGCGGGCAATTTCGGCCAGGTGGTCCAGCAAGCCGCCAAAATATTTCTCGTCCGTCAGCACGGATACCGCGGCAGCCCCGTTGGCGGCGTAGGCCGCGGCCAGCTTGCGTGGGTCGAAATCCCGCGCCAGGAGGCCCTTGGAAGGCGATCGCTGCTTGACCTCGGCGATCAGCCGCGGCGACGGCCGGCCGGAGTCACGCAGCGCGACGGCGAAATCCGGCACTGGGGGAGCGCCGACCAGTGCGGCTTCCAGGTCGGCCAGAGGCCTCGCGGCCAGCTGGGCTTCCAGCTCCAGTCGCTTGTGGGAGTAAATTTCGTCCAGGATCGACATCGCAAATCCAGGGTTCAGGCCAGGGCGCGGCTCATCCGAACCAGCGCATCCAGCTTTTTCTCAGCCGCCCCGCTTTCCAGAGCGGTCCGGGCCTGCTGCAGGCCGGCCCCCAGGTCGCCGGTCTCCAGCGCCAATGCGGCAGCCGCGTTGAGCAGCACGACATCCTTGAGCGGCGAGTCATCTTCTCCGGACAGCAAAGCGCGCATACGGGCGGCGTTGAACTCGGGGGTATCCCCGCGCAGATCTTCCGGGCTGGCAGGTCGCAACGTCAGGGAGGCGGGGTCAAGACTGCGGGTGGTGACACGCCCGTGCAGCAGGTGGCTGACCTGGTTGCTGCCGCTGGTACTCAGCTCGTCGAGCCCGCCGTGCCCGTGCACGACCATCGCGGCGATACCGCCGAGTTGACTCAGGGTCTCGGCCATCATGTGAGTCAGTTCAGGGGAAAAGACCCCGAGCAGCTGGTGTGTGGCCCCGGCAGGGTTGGTCAGCGGCCCGAGGATGTTGAAAATCGTCCGCTGGCCCAGTTCGCGGCGCGGCCCGATGGCGTGGCGCATGGCGGGGTGGAACCTGGGGGCGAACATGAAACCGATGCCGATCTCCTGGATGCACGCGCCCACCTGTCCCGGGGAAAGGTCTAAGTTGACCCCCAGTGCGCCGAGCACGTCCGCGCTGCCGCACTTGGAGGAGGCGCTGCGGTTGCCGTGCTTGGCGACCTTTTTTCCCGCCCCGGCGATCACGAACGCCGCTGCCGTGGAAATGTTGAACGAATGGGAACCGTCCCCGCCTGTGCCGGCCGTGTCGATCAGGCCTTCACCGCTGAAAGGGGAGTCCACCCGGTTGACCACTTCGCGCATCGCAGCCGCACTGCCGGCCACTTCTTCCGTGGTCTCGCCTTTCAATCGCAGGGCAACCAGGTACCCGCCGATCTGGGCGGGCGTGGCCTGCCCGCTCATGATGATCGTCATCGCCTGTTGGGCCTCCTCGGCGGACAGGTTTTCCCGGTTGATGAGCTTGGCGATGTACGGCTTCAACATCTCAGCGCCTCATTTGGATAAAGTTCTTCAGGATCTGCATCCCGGATTCGGTCAGGATCGACTCCGGGTGGAATTGCACCCCGAAGATCGGATACGACTTGTGCCGCAGCCCCATGACCTCCCCTTCCTTGGTGAAAGCGGTGATCTCCAGGGATTCCGGCAGAGGCTCGTTGACGATCAAGGAATGGTAGCGCGTGGCGGTGAACGGCGATCCCACCCCGGTATACAACGGGTCTCCGTAATGGTAAACCTGCGAGGTTTTCCCGTGCATCAGGCGTCCGGCGCGCACCACGCTGCCTCCAAACACCTGGCCGATGCATTGGTGGCCCAGGCAAACCCCGAGCGTGGGAGTGTGCGGGCCGAGTTCGCGGATCAGCTCATTGGAGACGCCGGCGTCGTCTGGTGTGCCTGGCCCGGGGGAGATGACCAGCTGGTCCGGCTTCAGCGCCATTACCTCGGCGCAGGTCACCTGGTCATTCCGGAAAACCCGCATCTCGACTCCAATTTCTCCGAAATACTGAACCAGGTTGTAGGTGAAGGAATCGTAGTTGTCAATCATCACCAGCATCTTGCCCTCCTTGAGGGTCGAGTTTGGCTGCTTCGGCCTTTCCGATGGCGATGGCAAGGGCACGCGCCTTGTTGAGCGTTTCCTGATATTCCCGAGACGGATCGGAGTCGGCGACGATCCCGGCTCCTGCTTGGATCGTCGCCTGCCCGCCGCGCATGACCAGCGTGCGCAGGGCGATGCAGGTGTCGGCGCTGCCGTCATAGCTGAAGTAGCCGACGGCCCCGGCGTACGGCCCACGGCTGTCCTGCTCCAGGTCGGTGATGATCTGCATAGCCCGGATTTTCGGCGCCCCGCTGACCGTTCCGGCAGGAAAAGTTGCCCGCATGAGGTCAAAGGCATCGAATTCAGGACGCAGGCGTCCCTCGGTGTGGGAAACGATATGCATGACATGGGAATAACGCTCGATCACCATGCGCTCCGGGACCTGGACGCTGCCGAATTCGCAAACCCGCCCCAGGTCGTTGCGGGCCAGGTCGATCAGCATGACATGTTCGGCACGCTCCTTGGGATCGGCCAGCAGCTCCTGCTCTCGCGCCTGGTCTTCTGCTTGAGTCCGGCCGCGCGGCTTGGTGCCGGCGATCGGTCGCAAAGCGGCAACCCCGTTTTCCAACCGGACATGCATCTCGGGGGAAGCGCCGATCAGGTGGAACGGCTGCGCTCCCGCCAATTTTCCGAAATCAAAATAGAACATGTATGGCGACGGGTTCAGCCGGCGCAGGGCGCGGTAGATCTCGAAAGGGTCCGCATCCGTCTGGCAGGAGAGACGCTGCGAAGGGACCACCTGGAAAATATCGCCCGCAGCGATGTGCTCTTTGGCGCGCAGCACGGCGTGTTCAAACGCTTCCTGGGTCATATTCGATTCGAGCTGCACCTCCCTGGCCGGACGGTCAGGCTGGGCGGCCTGGCCCAAGGGGGTTTGCAAAGTGCGCTGCAGGTCGTCCAGCCGGCTTTCGGCAGTGGTCAGGTCGGGAGCGTTGGCGATCAAAAGCATGCGTCCAAAAGCATGGTCGAATGCCACCAGCGTGGTGGCGTGGAGGAAGATCGCATCCGGCAATTCACGCTGCTGGGTTTGCGGGACCGTGGTCTCGAAAAAACGGATCAGGTCGTAGCCCAGGTATCCGACCAGCCCGCCGGAAAATCGGGGCAGCCCGACTTCCGGATGGTTTTCGAAAGTATTGAGGCTGCGGCGCAGGAAATCGAGGGGGTCCTGGTTTTCGGGCAGGCGCTCGGAAAGCGCTTCCCCGTTTTGGTGGGTCTCTACATGCCGGCCGCGCAGTACGAAGGCCTGATCCGGTTCGACTCCAATAAAGGAGTAGCGGGCGACCTGCTCACCCCCGGTAACACTTTCCAGCAAAAACGCCGGGGTACGGTCCTTGAGCCGCAGGAAGACGGAAACCGGGGTGTCGAGGTCGGCGGGCATTTCCCGCACCAGAGTGTGGAGCCGGGTTTTAGTTTCGATTTTTGGTAGATTCATGGCGACACCTTTTCTCGCCGGTCGGCGATGCAAACTTAAAGCCCTCTCCGTTTGCAGGGACGGGAGAGGGCTCTCGCGGTGCCACCCTGGTTAGGCGGTTGGATTAACAAAAAATCCCGTTGTGATGCAACGGGGTTTCTCAAGCCAGCCTCACTCAGTGCGATCGTCTGGAGCGGACTCCGGACAATCACTGCCCGTCTAACGGAGGGCAAAACCGGCGCAGACTATTCGAAAAGGGGTCCTTTTCTTTCATCCTGCAGCTCGGAGGTCCATTCGGCGCCGGCGTGTAGTCGGGTCTCTCACCTTGGCATGACATCGATCATGCCCGCCCGCTCTCTGTGCCACCGGTTCGGCGCGTACTCGTCCTCTTCAACGCCTTTGCGACCTGTGGGGGTCGATCAAATTGTACTGAAATCATAAAGAATGAAATGCCGCTTGTCAAGGGAGAGGGTCCGAACCTGCATGGCTTTCTCAAAGTCGCGAAACCTGGCGGGAAACGCTGGTTGAGCATGCCCTGAGTGCAATCGAAGGGCCTGCCCTGAGCCTGTCGAAGGGCCTGTCGAAGGGCCTCTCGAAACCCAGTTTTCCGCCTTTCTCGGTTTCGATACGGCCG
>JBFKII010000271.1:0-6055 GCA_041632295.1 Anaerolineales bacterium
GGGGTCCCGGAGGCTCTGGAAGCGTTGGGCGAGTTGCTGCCCTCCGAACGTCAGGGGGAATTGGATGCGATGTTGAACCGGGCCAACCTGGTGATCGAGGAGATCGAGACTGACACCTTCGCTGCCCAGTCCGACCTGGAGGTGCTGGCGAACAGCCTGATCCAGCTCGAAAATTCGCTGTTCGTTTTGCCTTGAGCACTGCGCGGCCGCCGGCTGCGCGTTTAATCCTCCGGCTGCCGGCCGCGCACGCCGCCGAACAGCACTGCCCCGGTGATCGAAGCGGCGATCAGGCCGGTAAGCAGCACGCCGACATTCTGATCGAGCAGGTCGATAGCCCCCAGGCCGGCGAACCAGGCACAAATGCTGGCCAGCAGCCACCATCCCGGGGCGTGAAACCCCTTCGGCAGGGCGATGATCTGGGCCAGTCCGGTGATCAGGCCAACCACCGCGCCCGAAATGCCGAACCCGTACCGTTCCCCCGCGCCCAGGCCGATCACGACCGCCAGCCCCAGGCCCCAGCCCACGATGGAAGCCCCGATCCAGCGAACCCGGGTGGACGCCGCGCCCTCCGGCAGCATATTTTTGAGCACGAAGGACTGGCTGATCCCGATGGCAGCCCCCACCAGCAAACCGAACACCCCCCAGCCAACGACGAGCAAGATCGTGTGTGTGAGCGGGCTGAAAACCTGACCGAGTACTGCAGCCAGGCCCATGCCGACAATCCAGCCGGTCTCGGTGGCCAGCACCCAGAGCGGGCCAATCAGCCGGTTGTTGGGTTCGATTTCGGTTCCGATCATCCCGGGTCCTCAGGAAATAGAGTTATGTTAAAATCTGCGATGTGAAAGAAGAAACTCCTCTCCCAACACGCAACCCGCTCACACACCGCAGGCACCGCCGGGAGGTTTTCTGGCAGATCACGTTCCCGCTGGTCCTCGGATCGATCCTGACCCTGGGTGTCTGCGTTCTGACGGCGTTTGCGGGTTTCAACGCCGGGGTCTCAATGTGGCGGGATATCTCATTGATCTGGCTGATCGCCCCGGCGATGGTCTTGCTTCTGCTATTTCTGGCGCTGACCGGTGCGGCTGCTTACGGCATTATCCGGCTGATCCAGGTGCTGCCCGTTTATTTCCTGCGAATGCAGGTGGTTTTAGAAAGGATCGCGTCGCGATCTTACCAAATTTCCGATAAAATTCTTCAGCCGTTGGTACGCTTGCGGTCTGGAATGGCCGGATTGCAGGCGGCTTTGAGAAAACGAGAACAGGGACTGTAATGGAATCACAAGAGAATTGGAAATCCAAAATCCTGATTACGGGCGCCGTATTGGGCTTGCTCGCTGGGCTGGGTGCCTCCTATATGCTGATCCAGCGGGCCGAGCGCCAGGGCGGCCAGCCGGAAATGTCCGCCGGGCAGGGTGTCAAACTGGGCTTGCTGGTGCTCGGGCTTTTGCGGCAGGTGTCGGAACTCGGCGAGTGAATCTGCGGGCCGGCTCACCGCTCCTTGCATGGAATCAACATGACCCCGGTCCGGAACCGGGGTCGTTTTTTTGGCAGGCACGCCTTTCTGCCACCCGCCCTGTCAGGCTTCCTTGATTTCGTAGCTGTGTTCGATCTTCACGGCTTTTTCAAGCATGGCGGAGGCCGGGCAGTAGCGGTTGAAAGAGAGTTCAATCGCCCTCTCAACGGCGGTCTCGCTGACGTTGACACCTTCGATTACGTAATGGACCGTGACCTGGGTGAAAACATGCGGATGGTCCGGAGCCTGTTCGACGTCGACGACCACATCGAAAGCGCGCACGTCCTGGCGCTTTTTTTTCAAAATTGAAATCACGTCCATTCCGGTGCAGCCCGCAAGGCCGATCCCGATCATTTCCAGCGGGCGAAACCCGTCTTCGTCCCCGCCGACACCCTTGGAAGCCCCCAGGTCGACCTCGAAGCCGGACCGGGCAGCTGCGGTGAAAGACAATCCCCCTTTCCAATGGACACTGGCATACATGTGCACTCCTTATAAATCGGATTGGTTGGATACAATTTCCTGACGAGGCAGGCCGGAAAATTTTACCTTTTTCATACCGAACCGGGGCTCACTTTGACCGTCCTTCTTGAAAATCTTCATCTGCAGCTTCGATTGGACCCGCAGCGCAGCGCGTTCGGCATTCGGGCACGCCACACCCACGGCCCCGAGCTGCAGTCCGCCCGGGTGGGGCTGCGCTACCGCCGAGGCCGCCAGCACCACCATGCCCACCGCTGGCATGCATTCGAGATCTCCGCCGAAATCCGGGAAGACTCCGTCCACGGCGGCCTGCGAACGCGCCGCCTGTGGTTCGGACCGGACCGCCACGGGGTAGCCCTGGAGATGGATTTCTCGGTGTCCGATACCCACCCTTTCCTGCTGTGGCGAGGGAACGTACGTAACGATGGGAGGAAGTCCATCCGGTTGGAGCGGATCGAGCTGCTCAACCTCGGGTTCACCTCATTCACCCGGCTAGGCCTTCAACCCACCCCCGGCGAGGCTGCACAGGGCCATTTCCGCTTTGGAACCGATTTTCCCGATCTGGCTTTTTTTTCTAACAGCTGGGGTTCGTGGGGATTCAGCGGCGTTTGCGGAGCTGGGGACCGCCTGCCGCGCACCCGTCTGGGGCCGTTCACCGCGCCGATGCGGATCAACCCGGGGACCCCGATGCCCACGGCCGCCCGCCATTTTGCCAGCGACATGTTTGCCGTCCTGGGGGACCGCCGCAGCCGGGAGGCATTCCTGGTGGGTTTTTTGAGCCAGAAGGAGCATTTCGGCAGCATCGAGGCCCTGACAGATTTCCTGGTCCCGGCGCTGGCCGTCTGGGCGAACGGCGATTCATGCGTGCTCGATCCCGGGGACTCCCAGCAAACGGACTGGGCCTGTCTGCATTTCCTGCATCTGGACAGCCCGGACCCATTGGGGGTCTACATGGATGCGGTTGCCCGAGAGCACAAAATCTCCACGGTAGGCGGCCAAGCGCGCGCCGGATGGAGCTCCTGGTACCGGTATTTTCAGGACATCACTCCCGGGGTGGTACGCCGGAATCTGGCGGCGGCCGCAGAAAGGGATGGGTTGCCCCTCGACCTGTTGCAGATCGATGACGGATGGCAGGCAACGGTGGGGGACTGGGACCGGTTTAGCTCAGCCTTCGACTGCGGCGTTACTCCGCTGGCGGCCGAAATTCGCGCGGCCGGGTTCGAACCCGGCCTGTGGCTGGCGCCGTTCATCGTGCAGCCAAAATCTTCGCTGTATCGCCGGCATCCCGAATGGATATTGCGAAACCGATTCGGGCTGGCGGTCAACGCCGGCTACAACTGGGGCGGGTTCAACGCCGCCCTGGACCTGAGCCATCCGGAGGCACTGGAACACGCAAGCCAGACAGTCGGAACAGCGGTACATGAATGGGGGTTCACTTTCTTGAAGCTCGATTTCCTCTACGCCGGCGCATTGCCGGGCGTTCGCAGGGACCCGAAACAGACCCGCGCTATGCTGCTGCGGAAAGCACTCGCAGCGCTGCGGGATGCGGCTGGTGGGAATGCGCACCTGCTGGGCTGCGGCGTGCCACTCGGCAGTGCAGTGGGGCTGTTCGACTCCCTGCGCATCGGAGCGGACGTGGCGCCGTACTGGGCGCCGCGGGTCATTAAGAAAACCACCTTCTTCAAGTCCGAGCCCGATCTGCCCGCCGCGCGCAACGCCCTCCAAAACGCTTTGACCCGGGCGCCCATGCACCGGCGTTGGTGGGTCAACGATCCGGACTGTGTCCTGCTGCGGCCTGAGAGTGATTTGAACCCGGATGAAATCCGCACGATCGCCACGGTCGCGGCTTTGACCGGCGGGCTAATGATGATTTCCGATGACCTGGCCGCGCTTCCGGAGGCCAGCCTGCGGGCGGCCGAATCCCTGCTGCCGCCGCTCGACCGCCGCCCTCTGGTGATGGACTGGTTCGACTCACGCACGCCCTCGCGGCTGCGACTGGACCTGTCAGGCCCCCCAGGGACGTGGCATCTGGCGGCTCTGTTCAACTGGGAAGATCAAGAGCAGGACCTGGCCTTTCACTGGCGGGATTTCAATCTGGAGCCTGGTCTCACTTACCTGGCGAGGGAGTTCTGGACCGGAAAAGTCTTGCGCATGGATCCGGTTGGGCGGGTTTTCAAGTCGGTTCCGGCGCACAGCTGCTTACTGCTGGCCTTGCGGCCGGTGGGCGAAAAACCGCTCTACCTGGGCGGTGACCTGCACATCTCCCAGGGGCTGGAAGTCACCAGATGGGTTCCCGGTCCGCACGGCCTGCGCTTCCGGCTGGAAAGGCCAGGGAGGGTGGAAGGGGGGGTGGACTTGTGGCTGCCGCAGGGGCATTCAGGTGAAGGGCGGTTGGAGAAGCGCGCCGAAGGGATTTACCACCTTCCGGTTCGCTTCACAGGCTCGCTTGATTTCGAGATTCGCTGATGCGCCCGATTTGTTTTCTGCTTCTCTTGCCGGCGCTGGCCTGGGTGCTTTTTCTGAGCCCTCCGGCCTTAGCAGAAGGAACGGATGGTGATAATGGCCCGCAGCCGCTCAACGATCTGGGGCCGGGCCTGTACCTGGGCCAGTACCAGGGCGGGCTTTACCCCGGAGGGTCCAACACAATGCCGCCGGCGCACGCACAGGAGGGGGCGTCTCGGGCTGCGGGGATCCAGCCTCTGGATCCCGCCGGGCAGCCGGACCCCGGCGGTCACATTGTCTTGCTTTCAATTGGTATATCGAACGCTATGCAAGAGTTCTGCGGCCAGCCCAGGCTTCAAAAACCATGCCATTCGCGTTCCTTCGCCGCCGGCGCCGCCCAACATCCCGAGGTGGACCGGGCGCATTTGTTTATCGTAAACGGGGCAGCTGGCGGCCAGGTCGCCTCTTTGTGGGACGATCCGGACGAGCAAAATTACGACCAGATCCGGGACCAGATGCTGGTGCCGCAGGGCCTGGGAGAGGCGCAGGTGCAGGTGGTTTGGGCCAAAATGGGCAACCCTTACCCGACTGTATCGCTGCCGGATCCGCAGGCCGATGCCTATGCTATGCTGGCTTTCTATGGCGATATTCTGCGGGCATTGACCGTCCGCTATCCGAACCTGCAGCAGGTCTTTCTTTCCAGCCGGATCTACGCCGGTTACAGCACCATCGCGCTAAATCCGGAGCCGTTCGCATACGAGTATGGGCTGGCGACGAAATGGCTGATTGAAGCCCAGATCAACCAGGCGTCGGGCGGCGGGGTGGATCCGATCGCCGGCGACCTGGATTATGACTCCGCCGTGCCATGGGTTGCCTGGGGGCCGTACCTGTGGGCGGACGGCCCCAACCCGCGTTCGGATGGCCTGACCTGGGTCCCTGCGGACTTCCAGGCCGACGGAGTCCACCCATCCGCCACGGTCGGGGTGCCCAAAGTGCGGGACCTGATGCTGGATTTTTTCACCCAGGACCCAATGGCTGTGCCCTGGTTTACCGGACCGGGAGGCCAGAGCGGCGCCATCACCGGCGTGGCCGACCTTCAAGGCCGCCAGGAACCGTCTGGGGCGCTGGTCCGGGTGCTGTTGTGGAATTCGGTGATCGCTTCGTCCGCGCTGGGCGCGAATGGTGCCTACAGTCTGCCAGCCCCACCTGGAGCGGGATATCGTCTGGTCGTGGAGGCTCCGGGGTACCTGCGGGTCGATCATCCCGGCATCAGCCTATCGCCAGGGGGTAGCGCTGTGCTGCCGGCCGTGCAGCTCCCCGGTGGAGATGGAAACGACGATGGGGTGATCGACATTCTCGACCTGTCGCTCATTGGAGGGCAATACGGTCTGGGCTGCGGCGATCCGGGCTGGGATCCGCGCGCAGATATCAACGGCGACTGCCTGGTGAATATTTCAGATTTATCGCTGGTTGGTTCGAATTATGGTTTGCAGGAGCCGATTTTCTGGCCTTAGCGGTTCAGCCGCCAGTCGTAAGGCAGGTAAACCATCTTCAACCTGGGACTTGATTGGAGCCAATCCCTGTCCGGCCCTGCAGGCAAATAGCGCAAAACGAATTCGATCAC
>JBFKII010000272.1:0-6046 GCA_041632295.1 Anaerolineales bacterium
CGGACCCGGCGCAGAAAAACCAGCGCCAGCAGGTTCAATAGAACGCTAACCAGCAGGACGGCCCCGACGCCGTAATCAAAAAGCGGCAGGGCGATCAGATCGGCCCCGGCCCGCCCGAGTGATAAGGCACTGACATTCAGGCCCATCAGCGTTGCCCGCGCCTGGCCGGAAAGCTCGGTGACCAACGCCAGGCTGCTGACCAGGGTGAATTCGAACGTAATGTAAAAGAGGAACAAACCGGCGAAAGCCAGGGCATCGGTCCGGGCGATAGTGGGCAGCAGGATCGCGCTAAGGATGTTCAACAGGATGCCGGCCCCAACCGCGCGCACTTTGCCCAAGCGATCGGTCCAAAACCCGACCAATGACTCACCAAGAAGCTCGGAGATTCCGATCAAAAACGAGGCGCCCGAGAGTGCAGCAAGCTGAAAGCCGAAGGACTCACCCAGCCACAGCCCAAAAACCACGGTGAAAACTTCATTGGCGGCGCTGATCAACAGGCTGACCAGGATCCCCGCCACTGTGACCGGGGAACGAAGGATGGCGAGCAGGTTTTCTTTGAGAGGGAAAGTCTGGGCGGCATCGGGGCGGTCCTTGGGGATCACCAGCGCCAGCACCAGCGCGGCGAAGATCCCCAGGAGCGCCAGGGCGGGGAAGGGCGCCAGCCAGCCCGCCCTCGAAATGAGCAGCCCCGCTGCCGGGACCCCCAGCAAGAAGCTCAGCGACCAGCCCAGCTCCACGAAGGCAACCGCTCGGCCGCGGCGCGCAAAAGGCACTCTGTCTCCCATGAAAGCTTGCATGACCGGGTCGAGGGTGTACTTCCCTGCTGCGGCCAGAACCAGGCCCCCGGCGAATGTCCACAATCCGGGCCGTACCGCGATGAGGAGCATCCCAGCGGTAAACAAAGATATTCCCAGCAGCAGTCCCTGCCTGCGCCCACGCCGGTCGCCGTACCATGCAAGGAACGGGCTGGCGGCGCCGATGATGGAACGGGAGGCGAGGATGCCGGAAAACGCCCCGGGGGTGATCCCCAAGGCGCGCGCGAAGACGTCCAGAAAGGGGTAGACCATGCGGTGCGGGGTGTTGAACAGCACGCGCACAGCCATCAACGCCAGAAGCTGGCGGCGCAAAGGCGATAGAGTAAAAAGACCGGGGAGGGGCATGAGGGAGTGGTGTGGTCAGGTGTGATTGAGTGATGGTGTGAGTGGTGAAATGGCGCTGAATCCCTTTTAGCCGGATACGGGTGTAAAGTATACTTGGGTGCCGGGGATGAAGAAAGAAATCAGACCTGCCAGGCGCGGGGTCCCTTCAACATTCAGATTCTGGCAGCAACGGTGACATGTTAAAAACTTCCCCTCCCATTCCACTCAACCAGGCCAACCTTTTGCGTCTTTCAGCATCGATCCCAACCCCCGTGTACGACCGCGAAAGGCTTGTCCAACGCATCGTCCATATCGGCGTCGGGGGTTTCCACCGCGCTCACCAGGCCGTTTACCTCGACGATCTGCTCAGCAGCCACATTGAGATCGATTGGGGCATCTGCGGGGTCTGCCTGCTGCCCCAGGATGAAAAGATGTACCGGGCGATGAAATCGCAGGACTGCCTGTACACGGTAGTCGAACAGAGCGCTTCCGGCAGCCGGGCCCGGATCGTCGGATCGATCACGGACATCCTTTTCGCACCAGAAAATCCGCAGGCTGTGATCGAAAAAATGGCCTCTCCAGAATGCCGGATCGTCAGCCTGACGATCACGGAGGGCGGCTATTACGTTGATGAAGGGAGCGGCGGCTTCAACGCCCAACATCCGGATATCCTGCACGACCTGGCCAACCCGGAAGACCCGAAGTGCTCTTTCGGCTACCTGGCGGCCGCCCTCGAAAGCCGTCGTAGACGCGGGCTGGCACCGTTTACGCTGATGTCGTGCGATAACATGCAAAGCAATGGGGATGTCTTCAAGGGTACTTTCCTGGCTTTCGCCACTCTTTATAAGCCCGCCCTGGCGGCTTGGCTGGCCGAAAAGGGCGCATTTCCGAACAGCATGGTGGATCGCATCACCCCGGTCACCACCGATCAGCATCGCGACCTACTCAAGGCCGATTTGGGGATCGAGGACCGCTGGCCAGTTGCGACCGAACCCTTCCGGCAGTGGGTGATTGAGGATCATTTCTGCAGCGGGCGGCCACCCTGGGAAAAAGCCGGCGCCCAGATAACCTGGGATGTGCTGCCTTACGAAAAGATGAAAATCCGGCTGCTCAATGCCAGCCACCAGGCACTGTGCTACATCGGCATGCTGGTCGGCCACCGGACAGTCGACCAGGCAATCGGAGATCCGCGCATCCGGCGGTTGGTGGCGAAGATGATGGAAGAGGAAGCCGCCCCCACCCTGCCGGAGATCCCGGGGATCGACCTTGGTGCTTACCAGCGAGAAGTGATCGAGCGCTTCGCCAATCCCGCCATCGGCGACCATTTGGCCCGCATTGGGACAGATGGATCCGCACGGATCCCAAAGTTCGTGCTGCCAATCATCGCCGACCAGCTGGCAAATGGTGGGCCGGTCCGCATGTGCGCTTTCACGGTGGCTGCCTGGTTTCGATTTCTAAGGGGCGTCGACGACAACGAGGAACGCCTCCCGATCGACGATCACCTTTCCGCCCGCCTGTGCCCGCTGGCCGAAGCGGCCGGACCGGACCCGGCATCCCTGCTATCGGCGACCGAAATATTTGGGAATTCGCTGGCGAACTCTCCTGATTTTGCCGGGGAAGTTGGCAGAGCGCTGCGCTCGTTCCACGAAAACGGGGCCGAATCCACCTTGGAACATTACGCCAGCTGATATCGAGTGGCCGGCTCCGCCAGAGCCCCGCAGTCGGATCGGCTGCAAGCCAGGAACTGGTAGGCGGGCAGCGAAAGCGCGTGAAGGTTGACCTTGAAAGTGAATGCGTTCCGAAAAACCGGACCCAAGTCGGATATCAATTGGGGTGAAAATCCTTTTTCACCCGGACCCTGCTTTTTACTCAAATCGAAACCTGAAAATGGTATGATTTGCCGTTATCCAGAGCCAATCCCGGCCTGACGGATTCATGGCTATGCGCAGAGACCAGCCCCAAATTTGCGATTACGAAGGCTCCACCTACCAGGAAACGTTCTGGGACCAGGGCGGGCGCGAGTACGAGGACCGGGCCGAAGCTTACGCTCTCCGGAAGCTCCTGCCCCCGGCGGGCGAACTTATGCTGGAAGTCGGTGCCGGCGCAGGCCGCAACACGCCACGCTACCGCAATTTCAAACAGATCGTCGTGCTGGACTATTCCGTCACCCAGCTTCGCCTGGCCCAGGAGCGGCTCGGACGCTCGGATCGATACCTGTACGTGGCCGCCGACGCGTACCGCCTACCGTTTCAGGAAGGCATCTTCGATGCCGCCACGATGATCCGCGTGCTGCACCACATGGCCGATGGGCCGCGCGTCCTGGCGGAGGTCCGTCGGGTGACCCGCCCCGGCGGCGCTTTCATCCTCGAATTCGCCAACAAACGCAACATGAAAGCCATCCTGCGAAAAGCCCTCGGCCGGCAATCCTGGAGCCCTTTCTCCCCGGAGCCAGTCGAGTTCGTGGCGCTGAATTTCAATTTCCACCCTCGGACCACCCAGGCCTGGCTGGAGTCGGCCGGTTTCAAGCCCGAGAAATGGCTGCCGGTCTCCCATTTTCGCCTGGGCCCCCTCAAGCGCCTGTTCCCGGCCGGCCTGCTTGTTGCGGGAGACGCCGCCATCGGCGCACTCAGCAGCAGGTTTCCAATCTCCCCCAGCGTCTTTGTCCGCTCCCAGGCAGGCGGAAGCCCCAAGAATGCGATGCCTCCCGTGGATTTTCAAAACCCCGCCAGCCTGTTTCGCTGCCCGGACTGCGGTTCCGGCAACCTGCAGGCGCAACCCGAGGCGCTCCACTGCCCGGGTTGCGGCCAAACCTGGCACCTCGAAGACGGAATCTATATTTTCAAAACTTCGTCGGAAGTGAATTAATTTGGGCTTGGCGGACCCGACCTCCCTGGGGCCCCGCGGAACAACCTGGCCCGACATCGCCCCCTGAAAAGACCTCGAACAGGTCACGGCTCGCTCGCGCCAGCCTGAACGACCTACTGGAATTCGCCGTCCAGCTCTCTTTGGATCACCTGCATGAACACCTCAAGCGATTGGGCGCCGACCAGAGGGATGCCGTTGATGAAAAAGGTCGGTGTGGAGCTGATTCCCAGGTTGGCGGCGAACTCGAAGTCCGCCTGCACTTCCGCCTGATACTTGGCCGAATCCAGGCAGGCGTTGAACATCGGCATGTCCAGGCCCAACTCGCTGGCATACTGCAGGTATGCCTCGGTGTTCAGACCCAGCCGCATGCTGAACAAGCTGTCATGAAAGGGGTAATATGCACCCTGTTCCCCGGCGCAATTTGCCGCCATGGCAGCCGGGAATGCGTTCGGGTGGATCTGTGTCAGCGGAAAATCGCGATACACAAAGCGGATCTGGCCCGGAAAAGCATCCAGGAGGCTGGAAAGTACCTCGCTGTGGAAACGCCGGCAGTAGGGACATTCATAATCGCTGAACTCGATCAAGGTGATCGGGGCGTCCTCCGGGCCGAGCACATAGTCGTCATCCACCGGGACATCGTAGCGGCGCACTTCTTGCGGCTCGGTTGGTGTGTTGGCCGAGGCCGAGCTGGTCGATGGAGCAGGGGAAACCGCCACCGCCCCTTGGCCGCCATCGCGGCCCCAGAACAGATATCCCACACTCAACCCGACCACAAATGCCAGCGGAAGGAGCACGGCATACAGGTGTGAACGCTTTATGCGGACCGAATCACTTTCCTGGTGCCGGTCGACAGTTATTTTATCCAGCCCCGGCTCATCGGCCGGGTCAATACCGGATTCAGGGGAAATACCAACCGCCTCCACGCCGCCGGCCGGTTGTTCATCCATGCCGGGGGCATATTCCTCGCGGTGATCTTCAATGGGTTCCATGCCCGCGATTATATCATTCTCGATGTTAGCAAGGCTGCGTGCCATCGTATAATGCCCCTATGCTCGACCTGCCTTTTTCAGGCCCAATGCTCAATGCCGCCGGCAGCCTGGGCTTTGCACCGGACAACCGGCTGGCGGTCACCGCCCGGCTGGACGGCTTTTTCACCAACCCGATCAGCCTCTCCCGCAGAACTCCAGCCGGCGGCACCCGCCTGTTACCTTTCCCGGGCGGGGCCCTGCTGCACACCGGGCATCCGAATCCCGGGATTTCGGCGGCGATCCGGCAGAACGCGGAAAAGTGGCGCCGCTTCGACAGGCCGCTTTTCGTTCATCTCCTGGCAGACCACCCGGATCAGTTCGGCCGCCTGGTTCGCAGACTTGAATCGGTCGAAGGGGTTGACGGGGTGGAGCTCGGCATGCCGCCGGCGGTCGAACCTGCCGTCGTGGTGGATTCGGTGAAGGCTGCCATCGGCGAGCTTCCGGTGCTGGTGAAGGTCGAATTGCAGCAGGCGGAATCTCTCGTCTCCCTGGTACAGCGGGCCGGCGCTTCCGGCCTGACGATCGGGCCGCCGCGAGTCAGCTTGAAGGACGGGGATGGGCAGTTCGTGCGCGGCAGGGCCCTGGGGAAGGGCCTGTACCCGCTGGCCCTCGAAACGCTGCGCCGCATGCCCTTCGATCTGCCAATCATCTTCGGAACCGGTTTATTCCGGCCGGATCAGGTCGGGGAGGTGCTATCTCTGGGTGCAGTTGGGGTCCAGATCGATTCGGCTTTGTGGCGCTCCGGTCCGTTATCCCGGAGCCTGGGGGATCCAGATCCTATCGTTCCAAAATGATCGTCATCGGCCCATCGTTGACCAGCTCGATCTGCATGTGGGCGCCAAAGACCCCCCCTTGGGTCGGCACACCCACTTCCGCAAGGCGGTCGACAAAATATGCGACAATCGGTTCGGCTGCTTCCGGGGGCGCCGCCTGGATGAAAGAGGGCCGGCGGCCTTTGCGCGTATCCGCGTACAGGGTGAACTGGGACACCACCAACGCTTCTCCGGCGACATC
>JBFKII010000273.1:0-6035 GCA_041632295.1 Anaerolineales bacterium
CTGAACGCCAGGCCAGCCAGCCTGTCAGTGTGGCCGGCCATTTCGTAGACCGTCTGGCCGGTGGTCGCATCCCATAACACCAGGCGGCCGTCCTCAAAACCGATGGCGGCCTGGCGGCCGTTCGGGGAAAGCTGCCAGGCAGTGATTCGTCCGGCCGCGGCAAATGCGTTTTTCCGCTCTGGTTCTGCCAGATCTAGGGTTTCCAGGGTTGCGAACACGCCCCCGTCGCGGGGGTCTTCAAAAACCACGAAAAACGTCTGGCCCTGCGGGTGGTAACGGCCTTCCAGGACGGGGGCGGGGAGGGTCAGCGCATCCCCGCGCGGCTGGCCATCCATATCGACCACGCGGACGGCGTTATCCCGCCACCAGACCGTGGAGTCCCAAACGGGTGAGACACGATATCGTTTTGCCTCGAACAGCGGCTCCCGCCATGCGATCATTTCGGGCTCGGCGTCCGTCCCCAGCAGCCCATCGGTGTTCCAGACCAGCAGGCTGGCAGATTGGCTGGCGAAGGCTGCGATCCGGTCCCCGGATGGGGAAAAGGACAACCAATCGCCGAATGAGGCATAATCGAAATAAAAGCGGGTGAAGAAAGAGACCAGCTCCACCCCTTCCTGGCGGTCCCAGATTTTCAAATCCCCTTCCCGGGTCAGGGCGGCGACCAGGTTGTTGTCCGGTGATACCGCCACCGCGCTGATCCCCAGAAACTCGTCCGTGAGCACTCGTTTTTCCCCGGCGGGCAGGTTTTCCACGGTCACCGTGCCGTCCTCGCCTCCGGTCACCAGCAGGGTTTTATCCCTGGAGATCGCCACAGCGCTGGTCGAGGTGCGCAGGAATCGGCCAATCTCCCGCAGCCCTTCGACGTCATAAAGCACAATTTCCTGCGGCAGGCGGATCTCGAGCAGCCCAGAACCGGGAAGAAAGCCGATCCCTTCAGGAGAGTCGATCGGAAACAGTTCCAGTTGTTCGAGCCGCTGCAGGTTCGAAATCTGGATCACCTCTAATTCCGGAACCGGGAAGGGGGTGGGACTTGGGCCAGTGGCAAGCGTTGCCGTAATGGTGGGCCTTGCGGTTGCAGCGCGTTCTGTGGCGTTCTCGGCGGCTGATTCGGTCTGGAATGCCTGGACCGTTTCCCGGAACCGGGCGGCGTCCTGGGTGGCCTGGAGATCTGGCGTGGGCGTCTGGGAAGGCTCGGGGGTGTGCGTGGGGCCAGTGGTGGGGGTTCCGGGTCCCGGCGTAGGTGGCGCGATCTGGATCATGGCGCAGGCCGCCAGGAGCGGCAGCCATGCAAACGCCAGGGCTGCAAGGAATTTTCCACCCAGCCGGCCCGCTCTCATCCGGAAAAGCCTTCGACCGTAGGCAGGATGCGTGCGGCGGCTTCCCCGAACCCGACCCGATAGCCGTCTCCCTGGGCGTAGCCGCTCAAGATGACCTGGTCGCCGTCTTCCAAAAAGGTGCGCGTTTCGCCTGACTGGAGCTGGAGGGGGTGCTTCCCGCCCCAGGTCAGTTCCTGCAGCGAGCCATAGCTGCCGGGTTCCGGGCCGCTGAGGGTCCCGGTGCCCAGGAGATCGCCCGGGCGCATATTGCAGCCGGTCACGCTGTGGTGGGCAAGCTGCTGCGGCAGGCTCCAGTACATGAATTTCAGGTTGGAACGGCTGATAGCCTGAGGAGCGCCCATCCCAGTACCGCGAAGCTGCACTTCCAGCCGGATGTCGTACCCCCATTCGCCCTCAGCCCGGAGATAGGGCAGCGGCTCGGGGTCCTGGAGCGGCCCGGGTTCCCGGAACGGCTCGAGCGCCTCCAGGCTGACCACCCAGGGGGAAATGGTGGTGGCGAAATTCTTTCCCAGGAACGGCCCCAGCGGCTGGTACTCCCAGCGCTGGATGTCTCGGGCGCTCCAGTCATTGAGCAGGACCAGGCCGAAGATGTGCTCGTGTGCCTCTTGGATTGGGATGGGGTGCCCGAGGGCGTTGCCCGGCCCGACGAAAAAGCCCATCTCAAGTTCGAAATCCAACACGTGAGTGGCGGCAAACACCGGCTGCGCTTCGCCGGGGGGGAGCACCTGGCCGCGCGGCCGGTGGATATCCTGCCCGGAAAGGATCACGGAGCTCGCCCGACCATGGTAGCCGACCGGCAGGTGGAGCCAATTGGGCATCAATGCGTTTTCCGAGCCGCGAAACATGGTGCCCAGGTTGGTGGCATGCTCGCGAGAGGCGTACATATCGGTAAAGTCCCCGATTTCCGCCGGAAGGTGCATCGTGACGCGATCGACAAGGTGCAGCGCACGGGCCTTGAACCCGTCATTTTCTTGCAGAGTGGGGTTCTCACGCCGCAGCAGGTTGGTCAGGACGGTGCGGGCTTCGCGCCAGGCCGGGCGGCCCAAGGCCATGAAATCGTTCAGGGCGGGGCGCGCGAAGACCATTTTCCCCTGCAGGTGGGGGCCGAACAAGGCCTGTTCCTCGACAACGGCGGCGTCCAGCACGAAATCGCCGATACGTACCCCGACGCGCGGCTCCGGCTGCTCCGGTGTGCTGAACACCCCGAATGGCAGGTTTTGGATCGGAAAATGGGAGCCGGGTTGTACTTCGATAAAAGATTGGAGCTTCATACTTTTCCCTCGCACAGGCCTGGATTCTGTATGCGCCTCAGAGCAAACCCAGCGCCTGGAGGTCCACACGCGGTTCGTCAAAACTGCACGAACCGAACGATACCAGGGCCGAACTGCGAAAGGCTGCGATCTGCCCGGCAGAAGCGGAGAGGTCGCGCCAGGAAATGCCGGATGGTTCGAAGCGGAAATTTGCGGGCTCTTCTTCCAGCAGAATCTGAACCAGGTCCTCCGGGCCGAGCGCATGGACCGCAGCCAGGGCGCCGGCGATAAAGACGTTCAAAAACCCGTGGGTAACCGTCCCAACGTCTTCATCGAAGCGGCGCAAGGGGTGGTGCAGCCCGGCGGTGGCCTTCAAGCGCACCCGGGCGTCCCGGGCGGCACACAGGGCCCAGGCCAGGTCCTCGGCGGATGGGACCATGTGGGCCTGCACCCCGCCGGTCCGGATCTTAAAGCCACCACCCACGCGGGCCGAGAGTGTTGCGAACAGCCTGGACGCCCTGGCCTGCCACCCCGGACCGTAAGGCACTTCAAAAAAGGGGGATAAGCCCGCACTGAGGAGCTTCTCTTGCGACTCGGCGACCAGGTTGTCGGTGCGGATCTGGTAATCGAGCTCGCCGGCGGGCAGCGGGGTCTCAAACACATCCAGGGCGGCGTGAGTGCCGTGTTGACCTCTGAACTGCGCAACGGCTGCCAGGTCGTCGTCCAGAGATTGAAAAAATTGGGTGCGGTTGGCGGACGTCCGGCCGAGCACCGTAAATTTCAATGTCATCCCGGGCTGGAAGTAGGCCTCTGCCAGTGCGGAAAGCTCGGCCAGGAGGCCGGCGGGGATCACGAACCTGGACAGAATCCAGCGATCCTCGCTCTGCAGGTAGGCGACATAATTGGAGATCGCTTTTTCGAGGGGCAGGCTGGCTGGTGGGAACAGCCCAGCATAGTCCAGGATGCCTTCCAGTAGGGCGATTGTGCCGGGATTTTTCATCGTACCGAATTCTATCAATTTTTCGGCGCCGTCTTGATGTGTTTGTGTCACATTCGCGCGGCCAGGAAGGAATCAGGCCGGGTGGGCCAGCACACGGTTGAGTGTCGACCGGTCGATGTTGCCCCCGCTGATGACCGCCCCGGTTGGGCGATCCTGGGTGGCAACCTTTCCCGAAAGCACAGCGGCCAGCCCCACGGCCCCGCTGCCTTCGACGATTTCCTTATGTTGGCGGTAGTGGTGTGCGATAGCGGCAGCGATCTCGGCCTCCTCGAGCTGCACGATCCGGTCGACGGCGGCGGCAAGCAGGTCTATTGTGATCGATCCCGGCTCGACCGCACCCGCCAGGCCGTCCGTCAGGGTGGGGCTTTCCACCACCCGATCCATGCGGCCGAAATACAGCTGGTGGTACAGGTAAGGCGAGGCCTCCGACAGCACGCCGACAATCTCGATATCAGGCCTGCGTTTGCGGGCTGCCAGGCCGATACCACATATCAGCCCGCCGCCTCCGACCGGGACCAGGATTCTACCGAGGTCGGGCTGCTGGTCGAGCCATTCCAGGGTGATCGTTCCCGCTCCTGCAACCACGTCGGGGTCGTTGTACGGGGAGATAAACGGAACGCCCTGCCGCCTGGCCTCCAGGATGGCCTGTGCTTCCGCATCGCCGAACAGGCCGGGAACACGCGACACCTTCGCACCCAGATCCTGCATGCGACTCACTTTCACCTCGGGGGCAGCCCGAGGCACAAAAACCTGGACTTCGATCCCCAGCGTTTGGCCGGCCAGGGCCACAGCCAGCCCGTGATTGCCGGCGGACCCGGTGATCAGCCTGGCGGGCAGCGGGCGGAGCGCCAATATTTTGTTGAAAGCGCCGCGCACTTTGAAGGAGCGGGTCTCCTGGTGTGATTCCCATTTGAAGGACATGCCGATGTCCGGGTCGACGGTCACCGGCGTCCTGTGTACATGTCCGCGAATTCTGGAGACAGCCTGGTCGAAATCGAGGTTCATGCGGGTGGGGCCAGGTTGGAATTGGCCTGATCCTGCAGGCTCTGGTAATGCTTCGTGGCCGCCCATTTTCGCAGCCGCTCGATGCGGTTGAAGGTCAGCGGGTGGGTGCGCAGCAGGGCTTTGAGTTCGCTCAACGAGGTCCGATCCCGTCCTTCGATAGCCTGCAAGGCATGCCGGAGCTCGGTTTCCGACCGGGCCCGGCCGCCGGTCTCGATTTTCAACAGCGCGGAAATCGCGCTTTCCGGATCGGAACTGGCCAGGGCTCCGGCCCGATCGGCGCTGTACTCGCAGGCGCGCAACCACCAGCGGAAAATGGTGCTCAGCAGCAGGGTGATCCACACATTGCCGGAGATGCCCCCCAGGCTGCCGATCAGGGTGTTGACCGTGGTATGGCCGAAGAGCACGTGCCCCATTTCATGGCCGATTACGGACTGCAGCTCGGCATCGTCCAGGATGTGAAGCAGGGGCCGGTAGAGCACAATTTCTTTCGGCTGGCCAATCCCGAAGGCGTAGGCATTGGCTCGAGGCTGGTCTGCGATCAGCAACTGTACGGGTTCAACTTGCAGCCGGTCGGCCGCCGCCTGCGCCAACCGCTTCACTCGGGCTCGCAGTTCCGGGGGCAGGTTGGCCTGCTTCTTTTTGAGCGCCTGGTGTCTGGTTCGAAGTTGCGCATAGGCAAAACCGAGGGAAAGCAGCGCAATCAGCGTTCCGATCAGTAGTGTGGCCGTGGAAAGCACAAGCGCCAGCACGGCCAAAGAGAACACAGAGACCAGGAACACCAGTTCCTCCCCCGGAGCCTGGTAACCGCGCACAACCCGAGAGGAATTTCGTTTTCGCGACCGGATCTTCAATGTTAGGTTTCCGATGTCCGTCAGGCCGCCAGTTTTTCCCAGGATTGCGGAAGCGGACCGTTAAATTCAACCCTTTCTGCGCCCAGAAAAGCGGCCAATTGGTCGATTGCGGATCGGATTGCCCGAACCGTCTGAAGGTCATCGGCCGCCTGCGGTTCGGCATGAACGGCGTTGATCCGGAGCACGCCTTTTTTCCTATCCATGAGCGGATCGATCCGGCCTATCATCCGGTCCCCATGCAGGATAGGGAGCACGTAATAGCCCCACCGGCGCTTGGCTTTCGGCACGTAGATTTCGATGCGGAAGTGAAAATCCCACATCAACTCGGTCCGATCCCGATCGCAAATTAAGTTGTCGAAAGGGGAGAGCAGCGTGGTGCGTGGCTGCCAGCCGGAACCTCGCAGGAAGTCGATCAGAGGGAGGTCTTCGCTGTGGATGTACCATGCCCCGGCGGCGCCCCAATTTTTTTCAGGATCCTCGATTGCCACTCGCCGGACCTGTCCGTCCCGCTCCAGCCGATCCAGGGCGGCATCCAGGTCCGGGTAGCGGTAGCGGATAAAGTGTTTCTTGATGTGCGCGGCCGTTCCCACTC
>JBFKII010000274.1:0-5977 GCA_041632295.1 Anaerolineales bacterium
AACCGGTAACGAGCCGGTTGAAGCGGACGTAAAACCGCAGTGTCGCGAGGCCGCTGGGGTGCAGTGGGTTGACTTTCCACCGAGTGTGGAGCGTTTGATCAGAAACGGGCGAAACAAATGACTCGAAACAGGTTGATTCCTCGCGTCTCTGCGGCCTGGCGTTTTGAAGAGACGGATGGCAGGCCGGAACCGGTAACGAGCCGGTTGAAGCGGACGTAAAACCGCAGTGTCGCGAAGCCGCTCGGGCGCAGTGGGTTGACTTTCCTCCGAGTGTGGAGCGTTTGATCAGAAACGGGCGAAACCAATGACTCAAAACAGGTTGATTCCTCGCGTCTCTGCGCCTGGCGTTTTGAAGAGACGGATGGCTGGCGGGCGCCTGAGACTGGTTGATCCGCTTTCAGGCCGTACCCTTCCAGCCCGGGTCCAGGAAGCGCTGAATTTCGAGCAGGTAGCCGTTAGGATCGCGGAAAAAGCAGTTGTAGATCCGGTATTTTTCGTTCAGGCCAGGCGCTTTTTCAAATTCCACCCCGGCCTGCGCCAGCCGTTCCGCCCAGGCGTCAACCTCCGCGGTCACGAACGTGAAGATCACCCCCTGGGGCGTTTCCGGGGCCGAATCGCGCTGGCAGAAGCCGAGAAAGCTCTCTCGGCTGACCCGGTAAATGCGACAGTCTCCCTGGTCCACGGTCAGCTCGAGCCCCAGCAGGTCTTCGTAAAAACGTGCGGTGGCGGAAAGATCACGCGTGTACAGGAACGTGACCGACTCGCTGAAGTGCAGCCCGGATTTGGGGGGGGATCCCATCGCTATGCCTCCCGGCGGGAAAGCAGCTGGAACGTAAACGGGAACTGGTTGCGTTCGTCCGCCGGGTGCGACCAGGTTTCGAGGATCTGCCAGCCGGATTCGTCGAACGCCGGAAAAAAAGTGTCGACGGGAATGGCCGCCTCGACGCGGGTCAGGTACATGCGCCCGGCAAACGGTAGGGCGGCGCGGTACAGGCCGGCGCCCCCGCCGATGAAGAGTTCGCTTTCCCCGCGGCCGCGCGCCAGCTCGACGGCCTGGTCCAGGCTCTGCACCACGTCCACTTCGGGAGGTGCGGGATAGTCACGCTGGTGGGTGACCACCACCATCCGTCGGCCTGGCAGCGGCCGGCCGATCGACTCCCAGGTGATCCGGCCCTGGACCAAATGGTGGTCCATGGTGCGGCGCTTGAAGTGGCGCAGGTCGTCGGACAGGCGCCAGGGGATGTCGCCTCGCCAGCCTATCCCGCCATCGGTCTGCAATGCGGCGATCAGGGAGATCCGCATGGGTGCTAAACCGCGACCGGCGCCTTGATATGGGGGTGCGCCTGGTAGTTCCGCAGCTCGAAATCCGAAAAGCGGAACTTCGAGATATCGTCCACCTCCGGGTTCAGGCGCATTTCGGGAAGGGGATATGGCTCGCGGCTCAACTGGAGGCGGGCCTGCTCCAGGTGGTTGCTGTACAGGTGGGCGTCCCCCAGAGTGTGCACGAACTCGCCCGGCTTGAGCCCGCAGACCTGGGCGACCATCAAGGTCAGCAGCGCATAAGAAGCGATGTTGAAAGGCACGCCCAAAAAGATATCCGCCGAACGCTGGTAAAGCTGACAGGAAAGGCGCCCATCGGCCACATAAAACTGGAACAGCAGGTGGCAGGGAGGCAGGCGCATCTCCGGAATGGCGGCCACGTTCCAGGCGGAGACCAGCATGCGGCGCGAGTCGGGCTCCTCCTTGATCTGGCGGATGACCTGTTCAATCTGATCGATGCCGCCCGGATCGCCGTCCCCCCAGTTGCGCCATTGCGAACCGTATACCGGGCCGAGCTCCCCGTTTTCGTCCGCCCACTCGTTCCAGATGCGGACACCGTTTTCCTGCAGGTAGTGGACGTTGGTTTCGCCGCGTAAAAACCAGAGCAGTTCGTGGATGATCGAACGCAGATGCAGCTTCTTGGTGGTCAGCAGGGGGAATCCCTGGCGCAGGTCGAAGCGCATCTGGTAGCCGAACACCGAAAGCGTCCCGGTGCCGGTGCGGTCGGCTTTGGGGGTCCCGTTTTCCAGAACGTGGCGCATCAGATCAAGGTACGGTCTCATTCAACACCTCCCGGGTCCGGTGGACATCGGTGCGGATCTGGGCGACCAGCGCATCGACGCTGTCGAACTTGTGCTCTCCGCGCAGGCGCCGGATGAACGCGATGCGCACTTCGTCCCCGTAGATCTCGCCTTCAAAATCGAGCAGATGGGCTTCGATGGTGGCCGGTGCCTCCTGGCCATCGAAGGTCGGGCGCACGCCGATATTTGTGGCGGCCGGATAGGTGCGGCCCGCCAGGCTGGCGCGGCAGGCATAGACCCCTGGAGCCGGCACAAGGCGGTCCGCCGGGACCTCCAGATTGGCCGTCGGCACCCCGATCTTGCGGCCACGCTGTTCCCCCCGGACGACCCGCCCTGACAACTGGTAAGGGCGGCCGAGCATTTCACCGGCCAGGTCGACACGGCCTTCCCGCAGCGTGCTGCGGATGCGGCTGGAGGATACCGGCGCCTCCCCGTTGATGAAGGGCTGCACCACGTGCAGGCTGAATCCCAGCCGGGTTTCCAGTTTGCGCAGGTGGGGGATATCCCCCTCCCGGTTGCGGCCCATGGCGAAATCGTGGCCTACCAGCAGGTGTGAAAAACCGGTTCGCATTTTCAGCTGAGTCAGGAAAGCCTCGGCGGACAACGAAGCGACGTTAGCGTTGAATGGGTGAGCGATCAGCGCATCCACCCCGGTCGCCTCGAAAAACGCCTTCCGCTCTTCCAGGCTGGTCAGCATTTCCAGTTTGTGTCCCGGCCGCAATACGCTCAGCGGATGGGGGTCAAAGGTCAGGACCACGGCCGGCGCGCCGGTCTCGAGTGCGCCGCGCACCAGGGTTTTCAGGATCGCCTGGTGGCCGCGGTGGACGCCATCAAATACGCCGATGGTCAGCCAGGAATTATGAAGGGCGATAGACTCGATCGAATGGTGGACCTGCATGGATGCTTAATTATAAAGCCGGGCTGTACAGCCCGGCAATTGTTTTTTTGGTTTGGTCCCCCGGATCGGAAAACTCGCATCTCCCCGCAGCCCAAAGGCGCTCATGAGATGAAAAACACCTTGCGCGGCTGCCACTCCCCTTCGATATGCTCTATCAGAGCCACCAGGTCGCCCTGTTCGGTCAGCGCGCGGGCCCAGCCCTGCGTACCTTCTCCCGCCGGGATCCGGTGGCCATGGCGGATCTTCTCGACTTCCTCCGCTTTCAGCTCCACCGCCGGCCAGTCGCCGAGTGCTTCGGACGCCGGGATCAGGTATTGGGCCCAGTCGCCCATCTGGAACGACTCCTTCAAGCGCCTCAGCGAGACCGCATCTCGCAACGTGAAGCGGCCGCTCTTGGTGCGCCGCAATCCGACCAGGTGGGCGCCATAGCCGAGCCGTTCCCCCAGGTCGTTGGCCAGCGAGCGGACATAAGTGCCTGAGGAGCAGAACACGTCCACCACCACCTCCGGCGGGGCCCATTCGAGCAGTTCCAGGCTGTAGACGTTGATCGTACGCGGCTCCAGCTCGACGTCCTCGCCCTCACGGGCACGTTCGTAAGCCTTTTTGCCGTCCACCTTGACCGCCGAATGTGCAGGTGGGACCTGCTGGATCTCGCCCACGAAACCCTGCAGCATATCTTCAAAGACATCCTCTGAAAGGCTGCTCAAGTCCACGGGGGTGCCCGAGTTCACTTCGCCTTCAGAATCGTAGGTTGTGGTTGTTTCGCCCAGTTTGATCGTCGCCTGGTAGCGCTTGTCGGATGCGGAAACGTATTCGCTCAAGCGCACGGCCGGCCCGACCAGGATGACCAGCACCCCCGAGGCGCGCGGGTCCAGGGTCCCGGTGTGCCCGGCGCGCCGGATACCGGTGCCGCGGCGGATGATCTGCACCACGTCGTGGGATGTGAGGCCGACGGGCTTATCGACGACCAATACCCCTGAGACGACATTTTGAATCACTTTTTTATCCATTCTTTAAACCTTCCCTTTAAGGATCAAGGCCCGGAGGATTGGCTCCGAACCAGCGCCAGGGGCAGTCTACGCGCCTGCCGCCCTGCACTTTGCTTCAAGACTGTCATATCCCTTGCATACTCCCGATTGGCATCCGAGGAAGTGCCGATCCGGCCCGCGCGCAGCTAACCGGAACTTTCCTGTTTGCAGTTGAGCACCAGGGAGCGGGTGGCTTCCAGCACTTCCCCGCGCACCTGTTCCAGCGGACCATCGATCATCGCGCCCGAGGCGTTGGGATGGCCGCCCCCGCCGAAGCGGCGCGCCACTTCGGAAACATCAAAATCCATGGCCGACCGCCAGCTGACCTTGACCTGATCCGGCGACTGCTCCACGAAAATCAGGCGCACATCCGCGTCCCTGATGGCCGAAAGCTGGTTGATCAGATCGGCGTCATCGCGGCCGGAATAACCCACCTGGCGGCGGTCCTCCATCGTGAGGGATGTCCAGACCAGGTTGTCCTCGCGCTCCAGCAGGCCGAGGCCTGCCCCCCAGAACTTCATCGCCTCGTAGGATTTTTCTACCATCGCCTTCCGGTACAGCGTGGGCAGGTCGGCGCCCCGGTCCATCAAGTCGGCGGCGCTGCGCAGGGCCGCGGCGGTGATGTTCGGTGTCAGAAAGCCCAGCGTGTCGGTGATCAGGCCGGTGAGCAGACCGGAAGCCGCCGCCGCCGAAACCGCTATTCCGGCCTCCGAGAGCACCCCGTAGAGGATCTCGGTTGTCGAGACCGCCTCCGGGAGCACCAGGTTAAGGTCGGCGAAGTGGCTGTTGGTGACATGATGATCGATGTTGATATCCGCCGGCTCGCCCTCCGGCATTGCTTCCCCCACCCGCGACAGATCGGAGCAGTCCAGCACGATCCGCAGATCGCTGTCTGTCCCGGAGCGATGGATGATGCGGTCGGCCCCGGGCAGGTGGCTGAAGTTGGCCGGGACGCCGTCCGCCAGCACCATTTCCACGCGTTTTCCCTGTTCCTCCAGGGCAAGGCCGAATCCCACCAGGGACCCGACGGCATCCCCATCCGGGCGGACATGGGAAAACAGCGCAATCGTGCGGGCGGGGCGCAGCCTTTCGATCACCGGGCTAAACATCGTCCCCCGATTCCTCCTCCCGGGGCGTTTTTTTGCGCCGCTCTTTTTCAAGAGATGCGATCAGGCTTTCGATGCGTTCAGCGCGCTCCGCGGTGGCATCCCACTTGAAGCGCAGCTGGGGGAACGAACGCAGGTCAATGCGCTGGCTGAGCTGGTAACGGAAAAACCCCGCAGCGTGCTCCAGCCCCTCCAGCACTTCTTCCCGCCGCGCGGTCCCTTCCAGCGCGGAAACATAGACTTTGGCGTAAGCCAGCTCCCGGTCCACCGTGACGTCTGTGACCGTGACCCCTTCCAGGCGCGGATCCGTCACTTCATAAATCAGAATTTCGGAGAGCTCCTGGCGAATGCGGTCCGCGATTCGCCGGGCTCGGATCGGCTTGACCATACTTTATCCCTGCCGGTATTTCAGGCCGCGGAGACCAGCTCGCGGACGAAGCATTCGATCACGTCACCTTCTTCAATTTTATCGAAGCCGCGCAGCCCGATACCGCACTCAAATCCCTGGCGGATCTCACGCACGTCATCCTGGTGGTGCTTGAGCGATGTGATCGGTCCTTCATAGACCGCCTCGTTGGCGCGCACCACCCGGGCTTCTCCGTTGCGCCGGATCTCTCCTTCCGTGACGTAGCATCCGGCGATCATACCGGAGCGCGGGATCTTGAAGGTGGCCCGCACCTCCGCTTTCCCGATGACGGTCTCGCGCTCTTCCGGTTCCAGGAGGCCCTGAAGGGCTTTCTCGATGTCCTCAAGCAGCCGGTAAATGATCGAGTACAGGCGAATGGACACCCCTTCGTTTTCGGCATAGCGGCGGGCGGCGGCGTC
>JBFKII010000275.1:0-5910 GCA_041632295.1 Anaerolineales bacterium
CGCTGCAGCAACTCCTCTACGCTGCCCTCGCGCAGCAGCTTCCCATGATGGATGATCGCCACCCTGTCGCAGATCTGCTCGACCTCGTTGAGCAAGTGGCTGCTCAAAAATACAGTCTTACCCTGCTCGTCGGCCAGACTGCGGATAAAGCCACGAATTTCGATCATGCCACCCGGATCCAACCCATTGGTGGGCTCGTCCAGAATGACAAGTTCAGGATCACCGAGCAGAGTTGCCGCGATCCCAAGGCGCTGTTTCATACCCGTGGAATATTCCGAAACTCTTTGACCGGCACGCTTGGATAGGCCTACTTTCTCCAACAGCGAATCCACGTGACCGCTGCTGCCGGCAGGCCCTGTACGCGATAAGACCTGCAGGTTTTCCCGGCCGCTCAAAAACGGATAGAAAGCGGCCCCTTCAACCAGCGCTCCTGTCTTTTTCAGTCCCGGGGCGCCGCCCCGCACCGCCTTGCCAAATAGTTCAATTTGCCCCTCCGTCGGGCGCACCAGATCAAGCATCATGCGGATCGTGGTCGATTTTCCGGCGCCGTTGGGTCCCAAAAAACCGAACACCTGGCCGCGTGAAACGCGCAGGCTGAGCTGGTCTACTGCCCTCACGCTTTTTCGCCCTGCCTTGAATAGTTTAGTCACCTGCCGGATGTGAATGACGTCCGTCACTGCGCCTTCCCCTTTCGGCAACTCACTTCCTCCGCCTACCAGGCGTACGCCTCGGGTGCTTCTCCATTGGGGCCCGGCCAGATTTCATCCAGGTTTTTCAAAGCATCCTCTTCCAGTGAGATCTCGAGTGCCTTCATGGCGCTATCCAGCTGCTCAAGCGTCCTGGGGCCGATGATGGGGGCGGTTACATCCGGGTTATGAAGCAGCCATGCCAGTGCGACCTCGGCGGGTTCATGCCCCAGTGATTGGCACAGATTTTCATATTGCTCGATCTGGTCACGCTGACGTTCGATCGTCTTCCGCAGCCGGTCCGAAGCGCGGCGCCCCTCGGAAGACCGGTCCAGCACGCCTCCCAGCAATCCGCCGGCCAGCGGGCTCCAGGGGATGATCCCCAGGCCGTAGGCCCGGCAGGCTGGGATGACCTCCAGCTCGACAGTCCGGGCTGTGAGGTTATACAGGCTCTGCTCAGAAACCAGGCCCATGAAATGGCGTTCCTTGGCGGCCCCCTGAGCCTGGGCGATGTGCCAGCCGGCAAAATTGCTGCTGCCGACATAAAGCACCTTGCCTTCCCTGACGAGCTGCTCCATAGCCTGCCAGATCTCCTCCCAGGGCGTTTCCCGATCGACATGGTGCATCTGGTACAGGTCGATGTGATCGGTCTGCAAACGCTTCAGGCTCGCTTCGCAGGCCTGCCGGATGTGCAGGGCGGACAGCCGGCGTTCATTCGGCCCATCCCCTGTCCGCCCATAGACCTTGGTGGCGATCACGGTCTGTTCCCGCCGCCCGCCTCCCTGGGCGAACCACTTGCCGATAATTTGCTCGGTCACCCCCTGGCCGAGTTGCCATCCGTAGGTGTTGGCGGTGTCGAAAAAGTTGAGCCCAAGATCCATGGCCCGATCCATGATTTTGAAGCTGTCCTCTTCCGTGGTGTTCGGCCCGAAATTCATCGTTCCCAGGCACAAACGGCTGACCTTCAGCCCGGTCCGGCCCAGGCTCGTATAGTCCATGTTTACCTCCGATGCTGGTCTGAATTAAAGTTTTTAGGCTTTAATTGTAATGCGAGTCGGCCTTATTCTCGGTCAGTGGGGCCCCTCATTCATCCGGTCGTTTTTACATTCCGAGAGGCTGGACAGCGACCGGTAAGGAATCTCGCTCATATTTTTTTGCGTCCAGCAGGACCCGTAAAAAAGGGGGGGCAGTCCGGTATGGGACCCGGCTAACCAGCCTTCTGCCCCACAATCGCATCAGCGGATAGGTCAGCCATTTCATGCCGTATTTCTGCTCCAGGAGCACCAGCCTGCCGTGCAGATGGACCCCCTCATACCACATCACATCGACCTTCCAGCCTTGCTCCTGCAGCTGGCCGGCCACAACGGCGGCTTCCGGCAAGCCAAATCGCTGGTGATCTTCCAGCCAATCTGGAATGGGATGGCCGAAAGTGTCCGCCAGGCGGGCGTACAGCGCGGCAGCGTGCTTCCCGCTTGGAAAACCAAGCAAAATCCTGCTGCCAGCCACGCGTCCCAATTCATCGACGGCCTTTCCACGTTCCCAAGAGGGCAAGTGTTCCAGAAAATCACAGGAAACCACGATTGGAAACCCACCGTTTTTGCAAGGAAGCGCCAGGCCACTTGCCTGCACCGCTTGATGAATTGGCCGGCGCTTGAAGCGGACATCCATACCGGTCACCCGCCCGTCCCAGAACATCCCCAGGCCCTCAGGACCGCTGCCGACCTCCAGCACGCGCTCGTGCGGATGCGGCCGGAGCAACTTGAATATCGGCGCGTACCGGACGGCCCAGTTGATCATGGCTATCGGGTGGGGAAACCGCGGTATAACTGGTGCATGGGTTTATCGCGCAAAGAGATCGGACGTTGGGGGGAGGAAAGGGCTGCAGCTTATCTGGGCAGGAAACAATACCAGATACTGGCCAGGAATGTGCGTACGGAGCACGGGGAGATCGACATCGTCGCCCGCCATGGTCAAACCCTAGTTTTCGTGGAGGTCAAAACGCGCACGAGTGATAAATTCGGTCCGCCTGAGAATAGTATCACAGCACAAAAGCAGGCGCACATGATCCACAGCGCCGATGCCTTCCTGCTCGAGCATCCTGAATTGGACGCGCTGGAGTGGCGCATCGATGTGATCGCGGTACTGAAAGACAGCGGGGAGAGGGAAAAAATCGACCATTTCGAAAATGCCATTCATGGATGACCGGCGCCTGGTGGCCCTGGTCGGCCCGACCGCTGTCGGCAAGACAGCTCTATCTATCGAACTCGCCGCCCGTTTCGAAGGGGAAATCGTCTCCGCAGATTCGAGGCTTTTCTACCGCGGGATGGACATCGGGACGGACAAGCCGAGCCCGGCAGCGCGCGCCCGGGTGCCTCATTTCCTGATCGACTTTCTCGATCCGGATCAACCATTTTCACTGGCCGAGTACCAGGAACACTCGTACCGGGCCATCGATGAGATTCTGCAGCGCGGCCGGCCGGCTTTCCTGGTCGGCGGGACCGGCCAGTATATCCGTGCGATCACCGAGGGCTGGCAGCCCGCGCCTGTCCGGGCGCGCCCGGGACTGCGGCGCGCCCTGGAAACCTGGGGGCACCAGATCGGCAGGCGTGCGCTGCACCAGAAATTGTCACGGTTGGACCAGGCCGCGGCCGCCGGAATCGACTACCGCAATGTTCGCCGGACCGTCCGTGCGCTGGAGGTGATCTTATCCAGCGGCAGGCGGTTTTCCGAAATCGGAAGAAGGGCGGAGCCAAAATACCATACCCTGGTGATCGGCTTAATTCGCCCCCGGGAGGAACTCTACCGGCGGATAGACGACCGGGTGGAAGACATGTTTGCCGGTGGGCTGATCGAGGAAACACGGACGCTCCTCGATAAAGGCTACACGACCGATTTGCCTGCGATGACGGCCATTGGGTATGCCGAGGCGGCTGCGTACCTGTGCGGGGAGATCGATCTGGAAGAAGCCAGGCGCCTGGTCAAGCGGCGTACCCGAGTCCTGGTCCGCCGCCAGGCCAACTGGTTTCCGCCCGATGATCCCCGGATTCGCTGGTTTCCTGCAGAAGATTCCTCAATCAAGCAAATCGAAAGCCTGATTCGTGGGTTTTATCAATTGGAAAATTAATCCCGGCTCTGAGAAGCCGGGGTAACGACCCAAAAGGAGCGCGGCGATGGATGACAATCACCCCTGGAGAAACAAATACGATAAAGGCGTTCCTCACCAGATCGATTATCCCGACCAGCCGCTGCACGCATTTTTGGAGGACGCAGCGGCAAAGCACCCCCAGAAGGTATGCACGATTTTCAAAGGCGCCCGCATGACCTACCAGGAGGTGAACCAGGCTGCCGACCGGCTGGCCGCGGGCCTGGCCGCCCTGGGCGTTGCCAAAGGCAGCCGGGTGGGGATCTTCATGCCAAACACCCCACAATTCGTCATCGCTTATTTTGCGGCTCTAAAAATCGGCGCCATCGTCGTGGCCACCAGCCCGCTTTACAGCGAAAAAGAGATCGAGCACCAGGCCAACGATGCCGGGATTGAAACCATGCTCGTGATGAGCAACTACTATAAGATCGTCAAGCAGGTGCAGCCGAAAACCGGGATCAAGACCCTGGTCGTCACCAACATCAAAGAAGCCCTGCCGCCCATGACCTCGTTTTTGTTCACCATGCTTCGGGAAAAAAAAGACGGTTTCCGGGTCGAGTTGCAGGCCGGGGATGTCTGGATGCAGGATTTGATCGAGAAATACCAGCCTTCGGACCGGCCGGAAATGAGCGTGACCGCCGAAGACCGGGCCCTTTTCCAGTATAGCGGCGGCACGACCGGGGTACCAAAAGCTGCGGTGGCGCTTCACCGCACCCTGGTGGCCAACACCCTCCAGATCCGATCCTGGATGCCCACATTGGAGTACGGAAACGAAGTCTTCCTGGTCGCCATCCCCCTGTTTCATGTGTACGGCATGGTGGCCGGTATGAATTTCGGGATCGCCTCGGCTGGAACCCTGGTCCTGGTTCCCAACCCGCGCGATCTGGATGATTTGCTCAAGCATATTCAAAAATACAAGGCCACTATCTTCCCCGGTGTGCCTACGCTTTACAACGCCATCAACAACCACCCGGACGTCAAATCCGGGAAATACGACCTGAGGAGCATCAAGGCCTGTGTCTCCGGATCCGCGCCTCTGCTGCGCGAAACCAAGGAGAAATTCGAAAGCCTGACGGGCGGCGTGGTGTTCGAGGGCTACGGCCTTTCCGAAGCCCCAACAGCCACGCACTGCAACCCTTTCCAGGGGACCAACAAAGAGGGCTCGATCGGGATGCCGCTGCCGGACGTGGAGGTGCGAGTGGTCAGCCTGGAGGACGGCAAGACCGTGCTGCCGGCTGGGGAAATTGGAGAAATGGTCATCCGGGGGCCGCAGGTGATGTTCGGATACCACAACATGCCCACCGAAACGGCCAACACACTGCGCGACGGCTGGTTGTACACCGGGGATATCGTTCGGATGGACGAGGATGGTTATTTCTACATCGTGGACCGCAAGAAAGAGCTGATCAAACCAGGGGGATTCCAGGTCTGGCCCAGGGAAGTAGAAGAGGTCATCCAGGCGCACCCCAAAGTGCGGGAAGTCGGCGTGGCGGGCGTCCCCGACCCGTACCGGGGGGAGACGGTCAAGGCCTGGGTGGTGCTGCACGAGGGGCAGAGCAGCACGGAAGAGGAAATTCGGGCTTACTGCAAGGAAAACATGGCCAAATACAAGGTCCCCACTTCGATCGAATTTATTGAAGAGCTTCCCAAATCGAGTGTCGGAAAGATCCTGCGGCGCGAACTGGTACGATCGCACCTCGAGAAAGCAAGCGCTTGAAAGCCCCGAAAAGCCTTTAAATCAAAAGACGGCTGTTGACCCAGCCGTCTTTTTTTTGTGCTCAGGCGGGAAGCAGCGCTGGCGTGCCGCTGTTTTTTTCGACCGGGGGCGGGAACAGCTCTTCGAATTCTTCCCGGTTCATAGTCTCGACCTCCAGCAGCTTGGTGGCGATGGCATCCAGCCTTGTGCGGTACTGGGCCATAATTTCACAGGCCATCTTGTAGGCCTCGTTGACGATGCGGCGAACTTCCTGGTCGATCTTTTGGGCGATGGCCTCGGAGTAATCTCGCTGCTCGGATATTTCCCGGCCAAGGAAGATCATCTCTTCCTTCTGGCCGTAGACCATCGCGCCGAGTTCCTTGCTC
>JBFKII010000276.1:0-5909 GCA_041632295.1 Anaerolineales bacterium
CTGCTCATCGCTTTCCACATGCGGGCCGGGTGAAATCTCGCCGCCGTCGTAGGGCGCGAATGCCTCCTGGCCCATGATGTGGCGCGCAGCCCGGATCGCTTCCACCCACTCGGTGCGGTCCTTTTCCGTGGAAAGGTAGTTGAAACGCAGTGCAGGCTTGTCCGCCGGATTGGCGGAGCGCAGCCGCACCGAGCCGCGGGCGTCCGACAGCATCGGGCCGACGTGCACCTGGTAGCCGTGACCCCCACTGGGGGAAGTGCCGTCATAGCGGATGGCCACGGGCAGGAAATGAAACATCACATTGGGATAGGGCTGAGAATCGCTGCTCCGAATAAAGCCCCCGGCTTCAAAGTGGTTGCTGGCCGCCGGACCGCGTCGGAACAGCATCCACTGCAATCCGATCCAGGGCTTGTTGTACCATTGCAAGGCCGGATAGAGCGAAACCGGCCGGGTACAGGCGTGCTGGACGTACACTTCCAGGTGGTCCTGCAGGTTTTCGCCTACCCCGGGCCGGTCGGCAACCAAGTCGATCCCCAGGCCCTGCAAATCCGCTGCCGGGCCGACACCCGAAAGCAGCAGGAGCTGAGGGGTGTTGATCGCTCCGCCGCACAGGATCACCCGGCCCGCTCGCAGCCGCTCCGCAGGACGTCCGCCCAGTCGGACCTCCACACCCGTTGCCCGCCGCCCTTCGAACAGGATGCGGGTGACAAACGCGCGCGTGCGTACGGTCAGATTGGGCCGCGCCATCACCGGGTGCAGGTACGCCCGGGAGGCGCTCAGCCGCTGCCCGCGGTGAACGTTCCGGTCGAAGGCGGCGAAGCCTTCCTGCCGGTAGCCGTTGACGTCGCCGGTCAGGTGGTGGCCCGCCTGTTCCACCGCCTCGAAAAAAGCCCGGAACAGCGGCGACTCGGCCGGCCCTCGCTCCAGCACGAGCGGGCCGCTCCCCCCCCGGTATTCGTCTGCCCCCGCCAGGCAGGTTTCCATGCGCTTGAAATATGGCAGGCAGTGGGCGTAATCCCAGGACTGCATGCCAGGTTCGGCCGCCCAACGGGCGTAATCCAGCGGGTTGCCGCGCTGGAAAATCATGCCGTTGATGCTGCTCGAACCGCCCAGCAGCTTACCGCGCCCGTGATAGATCCGGCGTCCGTGCATGAAAGGCTCGGGCTCGGATTCATACTGCCAGTCGTAGAACCGGCTTCCGATCGGGTATGTCAGGGCGGCGGGCATGTGGATGAAAATATCCCACCAGGAATCCTGCCGCCCAGCTTCAAGCACCAATACGCGTTCCCCGGGGTCTGCGCTCAGCCGGTTGGCCAGCACGGATCCGGCGGATCCGCCCCCCACGATGATGGTATCAAACGTCTCGTCCATTTTGATTCGGTTGACAAGCAACTGCTCTAAAAGTATAGTATTTTTTACTGATACTAATCTCCTTTTAACGTAAAGACAAGTCGCGCGGCCTCCGGGAACCTGACGAATGGCCTTCAACCGGCCGCAAGATGGTTCTGATGGGCAAAGTCGAACTTCATCACATCTGGAAAATCTTTGGCCCGAACCCGGAATATGTCCTCCGGAACATCCAGCCCGAGGAAAGCCGCGACGCGATCCTGAGCCGCACCGGCCACGTGGTGGCGGTCCGAGATGTTTCACTTGACATCGGAGAGGGGGAAATTTTTGTCGTCATGGGGCTTTCCGGCAGCGGCAAATCGACCCTGGTGCGCTGCCTCTCCCGCCTGATCGACCCCACCACCGGGAAGGTGCTGATCAACAACGCCGAAGTGACCGCCATGAACGCCGAACAGCTGCGTGATCTCCGCCGCCACAAGGTCAGCATGGTCTTCCAGCGCTTCGGGCTGTTTCCGCACCGCCGGGTGATCGACAACGTATGCTACGGGCTGGAGGTCCAGGGCATGGAAGCGGACCCGCGCCGCAAAAAAGGCCGGCAGGTGCTCGAATTGGTCGGTCTGACCGGCTGGGAGCACCACTACCCCCACGAATTGAGCGGCGGGATGCAGCAGCGAGTGGGGCTGGCCAGGGCGCTGGCCGTCGATCCGGAGATCATGCTGTGCGACGAGCCGTTCAGCGCCCTGGACCCGCTGATCCGCCGCGATATGCAGAACGAGCTGCTGCGCCTCCAACAGGGGCTTCATAAAACGATCATTTTCATCACCCATGACTTCCTGGAAGCCATCAAGCTTGGGGACCGGATCGCCATCATGAAAGACGGTGTCGTGGTACAGATCGGGACGCCCCAGGAGATCGTGGCAAATCCGATCGACGATTACGTGCGGGAGTTCACGCGCGATGTATCGCGCGCCAAGGTGCTGACCGCCCGTTCCATCATGGCTCCGCCCAACCAGGACCTGACATCTGGGGAGGAGCCGATCCATGGGGACCTGACCCTGGAAGCGCTGATCCCTCTCGTGATGGCGACCGAGCGAGCGCTTCCCGTCGTAAACGGCGAAGGGAAGCAGATCGGCCGGCTGGACCGAAGCATGGTGCTGGCCGCCCTGGCGGAAGGCTGAAATGGCCCAGCGAGCCGAGACTGGATTCGCACGCCGATCCCCTCGCCGGAGCGTCGGCATGGAGTGGGTGTTGCTGGCAGTGGGGGTTTTGCTGCTCGTGCTGGTGGCCCGTTTCGTCGCCGAGCTGGACGGTTTTCCCGATAGCTGGAACCTTGGGCTGCGCGATCCGCTCAACAGTTTCAAGCGCTGGGTGGTCGTCAACCGCAACAGCCATCCGATCTTCCTGTTCTTTTTCGAGCCGCTGAGCGCGGCGATCGATTTTGGGCTGCGGCGTGTGGAGGGGTTTTTGCTCTGGCTTCCCTGGCCGGTGGTAGTGCTGGCGTTTTTCATCGCCGGGGAGCGGATCGCCGGGCTGCGCCTGGGGCTGCTGACTACGCTCTGCCTGGTGCCGATGGGGCTGTTCGGCCTTTGGGATGAGAGCTTGCAAACTCTGGCGCTGATGGTCACCGCGGTGCTGTTCACGTTGCTGATCGGCCTTCCCGCGGGGATCTGGTCTGCGCGCAGCGATCGGGTGGAGCGAGTCTTGCGGCCGGTCCTGGACGCCATGCAGACCATGCCCGCATTCGTCTACCTGATACCTGTGCTGCTGTTTTTTGGTGTGGCGCGGGTGCCTTCCATCATCGCCACGGTGATCTACGCACTGCCGCCCGCCATACGGCTGACCAGCCTGGGAATCCGCAGCGTCCCAGATGAGGCGCTGGAAGCGGCTGCCGCGTTCGGCTCGACCGACCGGCAGATCCTGAGGAAGGTGCAGCTGCCCCTGGCGCTGCCGACGATCATGGTGGGGGTCAACCAGACCATCATGATGGCCCTCAGTATCGTGGTGATCGCAGCCCTGATTGGCGCCGGCGGGCTGGGGGACGTGGTGCTCAAGTCCCTGCGGCGTCTGCAGGTCGGCGCGGCGCTGGAGGCCGGTCTGGCCATCGTGCTGCTGGCCGTTCTCCTCGACCGGATCAGCGACGCCTTGTCCAAAACCGAAAGGCACAGCAGCCCGCGCTTCCGGGGGTTCCGACTGTTCACCGAAGCGCAGCGCGGCCAGGCCTGGCCGGAGCGCATCGAAGCCTGGCTGGACAGCGCCTACCGGGGCTCCGGACGCCTGGCAGCCTGGTTTTCAGACCTGCTGGCCCGGATCACACCACGTTACAGGCATTGGCTGCAGGCCAACCGTGTGTGGATCACCGCCCTGGCCGGGCTGGCCGTACTGAGCGTTATCCTGTGGCTGGCCGGGGTGGACGATTTTCCGCGCGCTTTGCGCCTGGACATCAGCAAACCCGTGAACGCATTTGTACGCTGGATGCAGGTCAACCTGTACGACATCGGCGGCTCCGGCATCGGCACCGGGCCGTTCAGGGATTTCCTGATCGTCGGCGTCTTCCAGCCCCTTCAGCGGTTCCTGGCCGGCCGGATGCCCTGGACCATCCTCGCCTTTGTGTTCACATTTTTCGCCTGGTACGCCGGCGGCTGGCTGCTGGCGCTGAACGTCTTCCTGATGACATTTCTCGTAGGCTGGATCGGCATGTGGCCCTTTGCCATGGACACCCTCGGGCAGGCGCTGGTGGCCGTGCTGCTGTGTATCGCCATCGGGGTCCCGCTCGGACTATGGGCTTCCCACAACGACCGGGTGGAGATGCTGCTGCGCCCGGTGCTGGACTTTCTGCAGACGATCCCGATTTTCGTCTACCTGGTTCCCGTGATCATGCTGTTCGGCACCGGCAGTGTGGCCGGACTGATCGCTTCAGTGCTATATGCAGTAGTGCCGGTCGTGCGCCTGACCAGCAGCGGCATCCGGAGTGTGGAGAAAACGGTCAAGGAATCGGCCGTCGTGTTCGGCTCGACCCCCTGGCAGGTCCTGTGGAAAGTGGAGATCCCGCTGGCTTTTCCTTCGATCATGCTGGGCGTCAACCAGACGATCATGATGGTCCTGGCGATGGTGATCATCGCCGGCCTGGTCGGAGCGACCGGCCTGGGCCTGGAGGTGTTCCAGGGCTTTGCCAACGACAATTTAGGCCGCAGCGTCGAAGCCGGGCTGGCGATCGTGCTGGTTGCGATCGTGATCGACCGCATCACCCAGGAACTGGCCCGCCGGGCCGCCCGGGCTGCCAATGTGGCCGGGGCCTGAACTCGCCTTAAAATCCTTCGCCGTCACGGAGCGCTCAAATCAATCCCGGGAGCGACGTCACGGCGGCAATCGATCCCACCCGGCCCGCTTTTTCGGGCAGGTCGGGCCAACCTGAACAGAAAGGAGAAGTTTCGATGAACAAGATCCGGTTAACGCTTTTTTCGCTGCTCGCCCTGGCTGCGCTCATGCTGAGCGCCTGCGGGCCAGCGGGCGGGGAGACCATCATGCTGGTGGAAAACCCATGGCCGGCTTCAGAGCTCAACGTGGCCGTCGCCAAGATCATCATTGAGGCCGAGTTGGGGAACCCGGTCGAGATCGTCGCGCTGGACGAAAACGCCCAATGGGACGCTCTGGCTGCGGGCGATGTCGACGCCAGCCTGGAAGTCTGGCCTTCGGGGCACAGCGAGCGAATCACCGAGTACATCGGCAACCTGGGGACGGTGGTCGATGGCGGGCCGTTGGGTCCGGTCGGTGAGATCGGCTGGTTCGTGCCCACGTACGTCGTGGATGCCAATCCCGCCCTGGCGACCTGGGAGGGCTATACGGACGCCGCTGCGGATTTCTCTTCGGCGGAAACCGGCGAACTGGGGCGTTTCCTTGGCGCCGACCCGAGCTGGGTCCAGTATGACGAAGCCATAATCCAAAACCTGGACCTGCCCTTCCAGGTGGTCTGGACGGGCTCGGAAGATGCGCTGCTGGCGGAAGTCAGCTCGGCCTACGCCCGGCAGGAACCGGTGCTGTTTTATTTCTACTCGCCGCACGCCGTTTTCCAGCAGATGAATCTCACACAGGTCGAGCTGCCGGCGTATTCCGACGAATGCTATGCCGATCCTGCCCAGGTCGATTGCGCCTATCCCCAAGACAACCTGATGAAGATCTTCAGCGCTCAGCTCGAAGCGAAAGACCCGGCTGTCTTTGAATTCCTGTCCAACATGAACTACGGCAGCGAGGCGCAGATCGAGATGCTGGCCATGCTCAACGACGGCATGAGCGTCGAAGAGGCCGCCCAGGCCTGGATGGATGCCCACGAGGATGTCTGGCGGGCCTGGCTACCTTAGCACCCAATCATCCATTCTGAGCGGGACCGAATCCGGTTCCATCCGGCAAGCAACCACCAACCAGCGCCTGTCTGCACCTGCGGGCAGGCGCTGTTTCGATCGCCCTTGCTGATTAGAGAAATCACGGAATTTGAATTGATGAGCCCACAAATTTAATCGGCCCTGATCGGCTTCATTTTCTCGATCGGCGGGGAGCTGATCAGGGAA
>JBFKII010000277.1:0-5892 GCA_041632295.1 Anaerolineales bacterium
AAACCCGAATATATGGACCAACGCCCACCGGGCCATCATCACCAACACCCCAACCAAACACCGCACCGCCGCACCGCCCTGCGTGGGTCCGTAATCTTATTCAATCGTTTCATTCCCATGCGAACCCCGTGATAACGGGACAAACCCTCCTTTTGGGTCTCTCAAATGGTATGATAAAAATTGACTGCAAACCAATGGGGATCTGAAGCAAAATGCCGCTTGCCATACCTGCCAATTCCCAACTCCTGATGATCGGTGACTCGATCACCGACTGCGGACGTGCCCGCCCGATCGGGGAGGGGGGGGAAGGCGCGTTGGGCAGCGGCTATGTCAGCCTGGTGGACTCGATCCTCAAAGCGGTTTCACCGGCACACCGCATCCGGATCACCAACATGGGGATCAGCGGAGACACGGTGGTCAACCTGCGCAACCGCTGGCAGCAGGATGTGCTCGATCTGTCCCCTGACTGGCTGTCGATCATGATCGGCATCAACGATGTCTGGCGGCAGTTCGACTCACCTCTGCAGCCGGATTGGGGGGTACCGCTGAAAATTTATCTCAGCACCCTGACCGAACTGATCGCGGCTGCACTGCCCCACATTAAAGGCTTGATCCTGATGACTCCCTATTTCATCGAGCCAAACCGCACGGACCCGATGCGGGCGACGATGGATCGCTACGGGATAGTGGTCAAAACCCTGGCTGAGGACGTCGGCGCGCGGGTTGTGGACACCCAGGCTGCCTTCGACCGGGCGCTTGTCCACCTGCACCCCATGTCGCTGGCGGCTGACCGCGTCCATCCAAACCAGGCCGGGCACATGATCCTGGCGCGGGCCTTCCTGGAGGCGATCGGCTTCGAATGGAATCTGGAATAGCTGCCTCCAGGGGGCACCTGGATAGAAGGAGACGAATATGGGCATACAAATAGAAAACCGGGTCGGATCGGGATGGGAAGTCCCCGGGGGAAGATTGATCCCGGTGTCCAAGGCCTTAATCATCGGCAGCCCTGAGAAAGGGATGGGGTTGGTGTGGAACCGGCCATCTGCTGTGCTGCTGAGCACGCCCTCGGGGGAAGAGCACCTGGTCCCGGTTCCCGACTATACCCGGCGGGCACAGCTGGCTTTGCTGGGGTTCGGCCTGATCGGCGCGCTGCTGATCCGGCTGGCTCGCCGGTAAGACCTGAAAATGGCAGCTCGCCCGCTGGCGGGCTGCAGGAGGAAACTCATGTCGGATGAAAACAACGACAGCATCATCCCGGTTGGGGAGCCCGCCGATCCGGAAGCGGCAGTCCGAACCGTAGGCGATACGATGGAAGCCCTGCTGGAAACGGCCGGGGTGGACAAAGTATATGGAAGCCCGATCCGGCGAGGCGAAGTCACTATCATCCCCACCGCAGAGGTCCTCGCCGGGCTCGGATTTGGTGTTGGCTTTGGCTCGGGGGAATCCTCAGGTGAGGAAGAGGGAGCGTCGGCCGATCGCGGCGGCGGGGGCGGCGGGGGCGGCTGGGGGCGCACATTCTCCCGCCCGGTTGCGGTGGTCGTCGTCGAGCCGGGAGGCGTGCGGGTAGAGCCCGTCGTGGACGCCACCAAGGTCGCCTTGGCGGCCCTGACAGCGTTCGGGTTTATGTTCACGACCATGCGGCGCATGAAGAATCCGCACCGGGGGAAAAAGGCAGACGCAGCAGAAAGCTGACGTTTGGCAATAAATCGACCGCAGTTCGCCCCCGGATGCGGTGCGGACGCGTTTTCTCGCGCCGGACTGAAAAGGACATTTGACACGCCATAAATGGGATATTTATCACCTAGTGAATTGCGCTGCCACCGCTAAAATCGGATCGCGAATCCCGCGTCCGAAGGAGTCTTGATATGCAGGCCATCCCCAGTGAATTTCTGGCGATCGATCGCAAGCAACGCGCCAATACCCCCACATTTGACGTGCCCACCCGCCTCCCTAAGGAGCGGGTGTGCGACTTTAACGACATCCATTTCAGCCCAGACGAAGCCATCATCCGCTACGAGGCTTCGCGCTGTATCCACTGCCCCGACCCGGCCCCCTGCGTTCGCGCCTGCCCGGCGGACAACGACATCCCTTCCGCCATGTGGCTGATCGAGCAGGGCCGGTACCTGGAAGCGGCTGCGTTGTATCGCCAGACAAGCTCGATGCCGGAAATTTGTGGCAGGGTATGCCCGCAAGAAGCCCTGTGTCAGGCTTCCTGCGTGCGCAGCCGCTACGGGGAACCCGTACTCACCGGAATGCTTGAGGCTTTTGTCACCGACTTCGACCGCAGGCACCGGCACCAGCAGAACGGCGGCGCCAGGGCCCGACCCAACGGAAAAAAAGTGGCGATTGTGGGGGCGGGTCCGGCTGGACTGGCCTGCGCCGAACAGCTCAGCCGGCAGGGCTACCAGGCCACATTGTTTGACGCCAGAGAACGCCCGGGCGGCCTGCTGCTCTACGGCATCCCCAACTTCAAACTGCCCAAGGACATTCTCGCAGAGCGGATCGACGAGATCTTGCAGGGCGGGGTGGAATTCGTCGGAAACACGTTCATCGGGCGCGACTTGAGCGTCGACGACCTGTTCGATCAGGGCTTTGAGGCGGTTTTCGTCGGCATCGGCACGGGTGTAGACGCCACCATGCGGGTCGAGGGGGAGGATTTACCCGGTGTGTACAAAGGTACCGAATTTCTGATCCGGGCCAATGTCGACCCCGCAATTCAACCTGCCGGCATGGGCCCGCTGCCTGAAATTGGGAAGCGCCTGGTTGTGGTTGGCGGCGGTGACACCGCTTCCGACTGCCTGCGCAGCGCGCTGCGCCTGGGCGCAGAAGAAGTCACCTGCATCTACCGGCGGACAGAAAAAGAGATGCCCGGCAGCGCCAAGGACCGCACGTTGGCCCGGGAGGAAGGAGCAACCTACCAGTTCCTGACACAGCCGGTACGCTTTATTGAGGGGGAGGACGGCTGCCTGGCTGCCCTGGAATGCATCCGCATGGAGCTTGGCGAACCGGACGACAGCGGCCGGCGGCGTCCGGTCCCGATCGAGGGCTCCAACTTCATCCTGGAGGCCGACACGGCCGTTCTGGCGGTCGGCTACTGGCCCGATCCGGTCATTGGCGAGACCACACCGCAATTGGAAACCCATAAATGGGGGCTGATCGTCGCCGACCCCCAAACCGGCGCCACCACCCGCCCGGGGGTCTTCGCAGGCGGCGACGCCGTTACCGGGCCCGACCTGGTGGTGACCGCCATGGTGGCCGGACGCCAGGCAGCAGCGGCGATCGATCGTTATTTACAGGCGTGACCAGCCTGCAAAAACCAACTACAGCCTAAAACACGGCAAATGCGAACAGGCGATCTCCGAGATCGCCTGTTTTTTTGAAAAACCCGCTGTGCGCCCGAAAACTGCTCAGGTCAGGGGCAGGTCTGCTGGTACGGCTCGCCCGGGAAGTAGATCTCCCACTCCCATTCCGTCAAATTTCGGGCCAGCCAGGTGCAGGGAGGTTCTGCGTAATAGGTATCCATCACGTAAATGTTGTAGCTGCTGCCGGCAAAAGCCAGCCTGCTGCCGTCGGGGCTCCAGGAAACGGAAAAAGGGGATTGGAACGGGGTCAGGACTTGCGCCCTGGCTTCCCCCAGCGCCAGGTCCCAGATCAGGATGCGGCCGTTTTCTTCCCCGGATACGGCCAGAGCGAGCAGGCCGTCCGGCCCCCAATCGACATCCTCGACCAGGCCTCCCAGGTCCAGCAATTCCTGCCGGATTTCCAGAGCCTGCGGGTCCCAGACGATCAAGCTCTGGTCTTCCGATGCGGTCAATAGAGCATTCGGATCTCCCCAGGAAACCTCCAGGACCGGCCCCTGGTGCCCGGACAGGGTCTTGATCCAGCGTCCGCCTTCCGCTTCCAGGACCTCCACATCCCCGTTCTCAAGCCCAACGGCGATCCGGACGCCATCCGGGCTCCAGTCGAAGGCCAAAATGCCTTCCTCGGAGATGTAGAGTGTCTCGCTGACAACTTCACCGGACTCCAACAGCACATCCAGGTCCCAGACCGCCAGGGAATTGTCGAAAGCCAGGGCGGCGATCTGACTTCCGTCCGGGGAGGGGACGAACTGGCAACCGGCCAGGAAATATTCATCCCCGAATTCAGCGTCGACCAGCGTGCTTCCAACCACGAGGAAGCCATTCTGGGAGATCGCCAACCCGCAGCCGTCATAGAAAAAGCTGTCCAACTGGGACCGGTTTTCCATGTCCCATACGATCGCACTCCCATCCAGGCTGCCCGATACCAGAAAGCCATCGGGGGTCCAGATTGCCTCGCTGTTCCAGTCCAGGTGGCCGCTGAGCACTGTCATGGCGGGCTCCCGATCCATATCCCAGAAGAACAGAAACTCGCTGCTGCCGGAGGACAGCTCTCCACCCGGCCCCCAATCCAGCATATCCACGGATCCGATATGCCCGCGCAGGACCTGAAGCGGTTCACCGGAGTCCAGGTTCCAAAGGATGACGGTGCCGTCCCAGGAGGCGGAAGCCAGGCGCCCATCGCGGCTCCAATCCACTTCATTTACGTAGTCGGTGTGCCCCTGGAGCCGGGCCCGAAAATTGCCGCTTGGATTGCGCACCACGACGGTGCTGTCCTGGGAACCGGAAGCCAGCGACCCATCGGGACCCCAATCGACGCTCAACACGCCGGACTGGTGATCGGCGTAAATCTGATCGAGCAGACCGGTAGCCACGTTCCAGATGGCCACATTTCCGTCGGAAGATCCCGAGGCGAGTTGGCCGAACAAGCTCCAATCCACGGTGGTGACCGGGGCTTCGTAATCCAAGATCACGGGCTCATTGGCTGTTTCTTCCCAGAGGGCGATAGTGCCATCCGAAGAGGCCGAAGCCAGGACTCCGCGCAGGCTCCAGGCCAGATCCTGGACGCCATCCTGGATAGCAGGGAATACGAAATCCGGCTCACCGGTGTCCAGGTCCCATACGATGATGGACCCAGAAAAGTCCGCACTCGCCAGCCTGCCGTCATCGCTCCAGGCCAGCGCGCTGGGTGTGGTTTCGTGCCCTTCCAGGAATAGCGCCGGAGACAAAGTTTCAAGGTCCCAGAGGATCAGAAGGTTTCCCTCCCCACCTGAAGCGGTGACCAGGACGCCGTCATCCGACCAGGCAGCCGCAACCAGCCACTGCTCTGGATCGGACAGCGCCCTGACGAGAGGCGGATAGTGGTTGGGAAGTTCGCCCAATACACGTTCGGCCGTGGGGTTATCCGGCGCAATGCGCAAAGCCTCCAACGCCAGTAACCCGGCCAGGGGGGGGTTGGTCTCCACCAAACTCAACCCGGTGGCGGCAACTTCTCCGGCGCGGGCTTTTTCCGCCTGCCGCACAGCATCGGCTTCTGCCGATTCCGCCCGGCCCTGCGCCGATACCGCAGTCGCCTCCTGGTTCTGTGCCAGGATGCGGGCGGCCTCGGCAGTTGCGGCCTGGTTTTCGGCGTGGATTTGGGCGGATTCTGCGGTGGCCGCCTGGTTCAGCGCTTCTCCTTCGGCGGCCTCGGCAGTTGATTTTTGATCGAGGGCATCCGCCCGGGCCGCATTGGCGCTCAAGTACAGTGAAAAAGCGATCACGGCCAGTACCATTGTCACCCCCAGAGCGACGAGGGAGGCGGTTACCACGGTGCGCTGGCGCCGGTTGGCGGCTCTCCGGCTGGCCTGAATGTACTCGATATGCAACTGCGTCGGTTTGGGATGGTTTGTGCCGGCGTTTTCCAGCCAGCTCTCGGCGTTATCCAGGTCATCCCCTTGGAGCAGGAAGCTTGGATTTTTCGCCTGTCGCTCCCACTCCGACGCCCGGACCAGGATGCGGGTGTGCCGTTGGACCCACCCCAGGTCGGTGTTGA
>JBFKII010000278.1:0-5845 GCA_041632295.1 Anaerolineales bacterium
AGCCCGGAGCGGACGAGCTGCAGCTCATCGGCGCCGGTGGTCAACTCTCGAAAGACGGACTCGGGAACCGGTTTTCCGGACAGCGCCTCCAGCGCATGGACGATCGCCTGCCCGCGAAACTCCTCCAGGCGGCGCTCCATGCGACCGAAGCGGATGTGGGAGAGGTTCTTGATCCATTCAAAATATGAAACCGTCACCCCGCCGGCGTTGACATACATGTCCGGCAGCACCACCGCCCCCTTTTGGCGCAAGATCCGATCGGCATTGAACGTAACTGGGCCGTTGGCAGCTTCAACGATCAGCGGCGCACGGATGGCAGCCGCGTTGTCCTGGGTGATCTGCCCCTCCAGTGCAGCCGGGATCAGGATGTCGCAATCCAATTCCAGGCAGGCGGGCCCATCAGAGACAAATTTCACCCCCGGAAACCCACTCACCCCTCCATTCGTCGCCAGGTGGCGAGCCACTTCCTCCACCGGGAGGCCGTTCTCATCAACGAGCGCCCCGTCCCGCTCGATTATGGCCACAACGACCGCTCCATCCTCCTTGCTGAGGAACTTCGCGGCGTGATACCCCACATTGCCCAGCCCCTGGACAACAACCCGCTTTCCCTCCAGTCCTTCCGAAAGGCCCGTCATTGCGATGTCTTCGGGATGACGAAAAAATTCCCGCAAGACGTACTGCACCCCTCTGCCTGTCGCTTCCACCCGCCCGCGGATACCCCCGGCTGTGACTGGCTTGCCGGTCACACAGCCGAAATGGTCGATGTCGCTGGAACGCAGCGTTCGGTATACGTCCAGTATCCAGGCCATTTCGCGCTCCCCCGTGCCCATGTCCGGCGCCGGCACGTTTGTGGCTGGAGAGATGTAGCCACCCTCGATCAGGTGGTAAGCGAAGCGGCGGGTGATGCGCTCCAGCTCCCCAGCGGAATGGCGGCGGGGGTCGATGATCAACCCGCCCTTGGACCCTCCAAATGGCACATCGACCACCGCGCATTTGTACGTCATCAGGGCCGCCAGGGCTACAACTTCGTCTTGGTTGACATGCGACGCAAAGCGGATACCACCTTTCACCGGCAGCCGGTGTTCGCTGTGCACCGCTCGCCAGCCGGTGAATATTTTGAAAGTGCCGTCGTCCATGCGCACCGGAAACTGGACCTGATAGACCTTGTTGCAGGCCTTGACCTGTTCCTGGATCCCCAAGGGCAGATCCAAATTGACGAATTGAAAAGCCCGATCAACCATACGGTCGACGTTCTGGCTAAAGGAGAGGCGCTGCGCGGACATAGAGGCTCCTTCGTTCTCTGCGAGAGGAAATGCGGATGGGATAAATATATCACGGCGGAAGAAAGCTGGTAAAATACCCGCCATTATGAAACCGTTTTTCGCGCTTGCTGCTGCTCCCCAGGCGGCTGCAGATAATTCTGCGGTCGCCGCTGTATTCCCGTACCGGTAGCCGGGCACTGCGCGCCAGCCTGAATTTTTTCGTACGCCCGGATCCCATTCATCCGGGCGCGTTGCTTTAAAATCGGAAAACCAATATGAAATCAATAATCCCCCCACACCGGACCGGCAAGGCCATCCGGGACACGTTCGTAGAGTACTTCCAGGAGCATCGCCACACCTTCGTACCATCCTCCTCCCTGGTACCGGGCAGCGATGACACCCTGCTGTTCACCAATTCCGGCATGGTCCAGTTCAAAGACGTTTTCCTGGGCACCGACCAGCGAGCTTACACACGCGCAGCCAACTCGCAGAAATGCATGCGGGTTGCCGGCAAGCACAACGATCTGGACGATGTCGGGCGCGATGACAGCCACCACACCTTCTTCGAAATGCTGGGGAACTGGTCCTTCGGGGATTACTACAAAAAAGAGGCCATCGAGTGGGCCTGGTACCTGCTGACCGAAGTCTGGGGGCTGCCCAAGGAGCACCTGTACGCCTCGGTGTTCAAGGACGAACACGGCGAAATCCCTACAGACGAAGAGGCGGCGGATTTCTGGCGCGCCCAACCGGGCTTTGACCCCGAGCATATTTTTTATTTCGGGCGTAAAGATAATTTCTGGGAAATGGCCGATACCGGCCCTTGCGGGCCCAATTCGGAGATCCACCTCGACCTGCGCCCGCAGGACGGCACGGTACGCCACGAGGACCTGGACACCGATCGCTTTATCGAGCTCTGGAACCTGGTTTTCATCCAGTACAACCGCCTGGGACCGGATTCGCTCGAACCCCTGCCGGCCACGCACGTAGACACCGGAATGGGGCTTGAACGCATCGTGATGGTCCTGCAGGGGGTGGATTCGACTTACCGCACCGACCTGATCTGGCCGCTGATCGAAAAAACGCAGTCGCTCGCCGGCCACACGGACGAGCAGCGGGAGGCGAATTTCACGCCCTATCGCGTTATCGCCGACCACGTACGGGCTGCAGCATTCCTGATCGCTGACGGCGTTATTCCGGGAAACCTGGGGCGCAACTACGTCACCCGCATGATCATCCGCCGCGCCTACCGCTTCGGCGGAAAAATCGGCCTCAATGAGCCGTTCATGGCGCCGATCGCCGAGGTAGTGATCGACAATTACGGGGAGTCTTATCCGGAGCTTGAAAAAAACCGGGCATCTATCCTGGCTTACATCACCCGCGAGGAAGAGCAGTTTCAGCGGACCCTGGACCGGGCCACCAATCACCTGGTCTCGCTCCTCGACGAGCTGGAGAAGGCCGGCGAGAAAGTGCTGGATGGAGGCAAAGCTGCCAACCTGTATACCACCTACGGCATGCCGCTGGAGATCACCAAGGACATCGCAGAAGAGCGCGGCATGCAGGTGGATGAAGACGGTTTCCACCAGGCGATGGAAGCCCACCGCAGAAGCTCCGAAGGGGAAGAGCGCGGCAAGGCGACCCAGGAGGACACTGACCTTTATCGCGAAATACGACGCGTGCTGCAGGCAAGCGGCAAACTCGATGCGAACGGGGTGCGCTATGACCCCTACGGCCCGCTGGAAAACCGCGGCGAGTTGCTCGCCCTGGTCGTGAAAGGCCGGAATGCGGACCAGGCCTCCCCAGGGGACAAAGTGGAAGTGCTGCTTCCGGCGACCGCTTTTTATATCGAAGCCGGCGGACAGGTCAGCGACAGCGGGGAAATCCGGCGAGAGGGAGAGAATGAAGAAGGATGGGCGATCCGGGTGGATACCGTTCGACGCCCTGCCGCAGGGATCATCGTCCACCAGGGCGAAGTGGTCCAAGGACAGCCCAAACTGGGGGACATGGCCGTCTCTCGGGTGGACGCCAGCCGCAGGATGGACATCAAGCGCAACCACACCGCCACCCACCTGCTGCATTCGGCGCTGCACCAGGTGCTGGGCGATCACGCCAGGCAGGCGGGTTCCCTGGTTGCGCCCGACCGGCTGCGCTTCGATTTCACCCACCCGCAAGCGCTGGACCTTTCCGAGCTGGAGGAGATCGAGAGCTTTGTCAACGAAAAAATCCTCGAAAACCACCCGCTGGTCATCGAATGGAAACCCCTGCAACAGGCTCTTTCAGAAGGCGCGATCGCCCTTTTTGGAGAAAAATACGAGGAAGACGTGCGCAACATCCGCATCGGCGATTTCTCAAACGAATTGTGCGGAGGCACGCATGTCCCGGAGACCAACGACATCGGCCTTTTCATGCTGACAGGGGAAAGCAGCGCGGCCGCGGGGATCCGCCGGATAGAAGCCATCACGGGCCGGGCGGCTTACCAGTCCGTCCAAAACCGGCGCAGGCTGCTGAGGGAGGCCTCCCAGGCCCTCGGAACAAGCCCGGATGCGCTCGTAGATAAAGTGCAGGGTTTGCTGGAAAGCCTGTCCGCATCCCAAAAAGAACTGGCCGACCTGGAAGCCAAATTTTCCTCCATCCAGTTTTCCAGCCTTCTCGCCCGGGCGGAAGAGGTTTCGGGAGTCCGTCTGCTGGCAGTCCGGCTGGACAATTCCGGTCCGGACGCCCTGCGCCAGATGGCGGACACGTTTCGCGCCCGCAACCCGTCGCAAAGTGTGGCCGTGATCGCAACGGTGCGTGACGACAAGCCGCAGCTCGTCGCTGCCGTCACCGAGGATCTGGTCGCCCGCGGGCTCAAGGCCGGGGATCTGGCCGGTTTCGTCGCCCGCCAGTTGGGCGGCGGCGGCGGAGGCAAAGCCACCCTGGCGATGGCCGGAGGCAAAGACCCTTCCCGGCTGGACGAAGCGCTCGAAAGTGTTTCCGGCTGGGTGCGGGAAAACATCGACCGCTGAAAGGGATGCCAGGCTGGACAGCCAGACACGGAAGCCACTACAATTTCCGCTAGCGGTGGATCCGGGGTTCAATATAATTTAATCGACCAGCCCCGCAGCAGTTTTTTCCGGCAGGCAGGCCCGTGAAAACACAGATCATCCAGATCGAAAACCACGACGACTTTGTTTCCGTCCGGGATAAGATGTCCTGGGCGCAGGCTGCACGCATCCTGCTGATCTGGCCCTACGATGAACCGCCGCTCCTCAACCGTGAGCTGGACCTGAAATTGCTGCAGCGGCACGCCCGCAGATTGGGAGCCCAACTGGCACTGGTGACCCGCAATCCGGAAGCGCGCTATTTCGCCCGGCACCTGGCCATACCGGTGTACCGCAACAGCCGGGAAGCGCAACAGGCCCACTGGCGGATCCGGCGAAGAAGGGATAAGAGCACACCCGTCTCTTTGGACCCGCCGCGGGAAGCGGCTCCAGCGCTCATTCCGCTGGAAAGGCGCCCGCGACAGGCACCAATACCCGCCTGGCAGAGGCTGTTCGGCCTGACGGCCGGATTGCTGGTTGTGCTTGTTTTTGTCGGCGTCATGGCGCCGCGGGCCACGATCGCCTGGTCCCCCTCCCGGATGACCCAGACCATCGAGTTTATCGCCTCCACCGGGCCTACCATCACCACAGTCAACCCATCGGGAGGCGTCCCCGCGCAGACGCTGCAGGTCACCCTGGAGGGCCGGCGGACGATCGAAACCACCGGAACGCTGGATGTCCCCGGCAACACAGCCGCTGGTAGAGTGGTATTCACCAACCTGACGGAGAACCCGGTCACCGTCCCGGAGGGGACCACCGTGCTCTCCGGCGATTCGCCGCCGCTCCGGTACCAGACCACACAAGGTGGGACCCTGAACGGGGAAGCCGGCGCCACCCTGGAATTGCCAGCCGAAGCGGTGGAAGCCGGACCCGGGTTCAACATTGGCCCGGGCCGCATCACGGCCATACAGGGGGAGCTGGGCCTCAGGCTGACGGTCGGCAACCTCGAATCGATCCGCGGTGGAACCTCCCAGCGGCTCGCAGCAGCCACCCGCGCGGACCAGGAGCGTGTCCACGCCGAACTTCTGGCTTCCCTGACTGAAACCGCAAAAGAAGAACTTGCCGGCCAGCTCCGTCCAGGGGACTTGCTCCTGTCGGAAACGCCCGTGTTGGTCTCGACTCTTCAGGAGAATTATTTCCCCGGCCTTGATTCCCCCTCCGATCTGCTGGAACTGGTGCTGCAGGTGGAGTTCCAGGTGCTGGTGCTGACAGAGGTCGAGCTACGCAATCTCGCAACGGTGGTCCTGGACGCCAGCCTGCCGGGAGGCTACACGCCCGAAAGCCCTGCGGTGGGTTTTCGACTGCTGGAGTCCCCCCAGGTGGAGGAGGATGGATCCGCTTTCTGGCAAATGGAGGCCTGGCGGGAGGTCCGCGCCCTGACGGATCCCGCGCGGATCCCGGCAATCGTGGTCGGGAAAAGTCCGGCAGCGGCCGCTCAGGCGATCTCAGCCAGTCTGAACCTGGCGGGAGACCCAACGATCGAGATCAGCCCCACCTGGTGGCCGC
>JBFKII010000279.1:0-5837 GCA_041632295.1 Anaerolineales bacterium
GCATCGGCGCGGCGTTCTCCCAGGTGGAAGCCCGGGTGGTGCTGGGCAGAATCCTGCAGCGATTCCGGCTGGAAAGCCTGGGGCGCCCGGTCCACGCCTACATGGGCGCCACGCTCGAGCCGCGCCCCGGCGTGTGGATGCAGGCCTGGAAAAAACCATGATCCCCGTCTGGGCGCTGGTCGCCTCCTTTGTCCTGCCGTTCGCTCCGCTGTCCCTGTTGGGCTGGCGCCGCCTGCGATCGCTGCCGACCCTGCCGGCTCCGGTCCAGGCGGATACCGGGTTTTCCCTGCCCCCGATCTCGATCATCATCCCCGCCCGGGACGAAGCCCACAACCTGCGCATTCTGCTGCCTTCCCTCCAGGCCCTGCGCTATCCTGCCCCGTTCGAGATCATCGTGATCGACGATAACTCCAGCGACCGGACTGCCCAGGTCGCGACCGAGTTCGGGGCCCGGCTGCTGCCTGCCGGAAACCTGCCTGCAGGCTGGCTGGGTAAGCCGCGCGCCTGCCATCTCGGCGCCCATGCGGCCGCCCACGACTGGCTGCTCTTCACCGACGCCGACACTCGCCACCACCCGGATGGGCCCGCTCGCGCGCTGAGCTATGCCCTGGCGAACGGCCTGGACGGCCTGAGCCTGTTTCTGGAGCAACGCGACACCGGGCTGGCGGAAAAACTGGCGCTGACAGCCGCCTTTGCCGGGCTGTTTGCCGGGCATGCAGCCGGGCGTCCGCTCCTGAACGGCCAGTACATCCTCCTGCACAGGGAAGCGTATTTCCGCAGCGGGGGTTTCGCGGCCGTACGTTCGGAAAAGCTGGAAGACCTGGCCCTCGCCCACAGGCTGGCCGCTTGCGGCCTGCGCGCCCCCACGATTTGGGCAGCGAGGGCGGCCGAGGTCCGGATGTACGCCGGCCTCCCCCACCTTTGGCAGGGCCTGACCCGCCTGGGCGCCGGCTCGCTCAAATGGGCCGGACGCGGCGGCTGGCTGACCGCCCTTTTCATCACCGGGGGACTCACGCCTGTCCTCCTGCTGTCCCTGGCCCTTTTCGGGCAGGCGCCCCTTGGCTGGGTCCTGCTCTCCTGGCTGGTTGTGTGCGCATCTTTTCTGCCCTGGGCCCGGCGGGCCGGCTCTGCCGCCCTGGCACTGGGGCTGCCGTTCGGCGCCCTGCTGGTCCAGCTGGCGGCCAGCTGGGGACTGGTGCGCACCCGCTTCGGCGCCGGAGTGCGCTGGAAGGCGCGGCTGGTCGGCTGAAGGACCGCCCCGAGCATGAAGGATTTCAGCGCGCTGCCGCCCCTTTCTCTCCCGATGATCAGCCACTGGGCCGCTGTTCCCAGGCATGCGCCGCAGGGGCCCCGGCGGCAAACCACAAGGATCTACTTTTTGCCATGACCTACTTTGGATTTTTACTGATATTCCTGGTCCTCCCGATCGCACTCCTGGCTGCCGGTTTGCGCCGCCGGCTTACCGCCAGCACCTGGGGATCGATCCTGCTGATGGTGGTGATCGCCGTGCTGTATACCACCCCTTGGGACAATTACCTGGTTGCGACCCGCGTCTGGTGGTACGACCCCGCCCTGGTGACCGGGATTGTGCTGGGCTGGGTGCCGATCGAGGAGTACACCTTTTTCGTGCTCCAGCCGATACTGGTGGGCCTGTGGCTGGTTCTGTGGCAGCCGCGGCTGGCGCCTTCCGAAGTGGGCGCTTCCCGCACACCCGCTCTGGCGCTGACCGGCGCACTCTGGCTGGCCGCGGTCGGAGCCCTGGTGCTGGGCTGGACCCCGGGGACCTACCTGGCCCTCGAGCTGGCCTGGGCCTTGCCCCCCGTCATGCTGCAGCTTGGATTCGGCGCCGACCTGCTGTGGCGCTACCGGGGCCTGGTCCTGGCAGGGATCCTGCCAACCACCCTGTACCTGAGCGCCGCCGACGCCCTGGCGATCGGTTGGGGTACCTGGACGATCAGCCCCAGCCAGTCCACCGGCCTGCTGCTCGGCGGGGTCCTGCCGGTGGAGGAGTTCATCTTCTTCCTGCTGACCAATACGCTGGTGACCTTCGGCCTGGTGCTGATCTGGGCGCCAGAAAGCCGGGCGCGCCTGGCCGGCCTCAAGCGCCGCTGGCTGGCGCAAAAGCAGGCGGCATGAACGGACTGCCGCCCGTCCTGTTCCCCGGCGAAGCCCACGAACCGTTTTTGTTTCAGGGCTCGGACACGGCCGCCCTGCTGGTCCACGGCTTTCCGGGGACCCCAGCCGAAATGCGGCCGCTGGGGGAAAGCCTGCACCAGCACGGCTGGACGGCCGAGGGGTTGCTGCTGCCGGGCTTCGGCCGGCATATCGGGACACTTTTCGAGCGCAGGCCGGACGAATGGGTCCGCGCCGTGCGGCGGGCCATCCGGGATTTGCGCCGGGGACACCGTCAGGTGATCCTGGTGGCCTATTCCTTCGGCGCGATGGTCTCCTTGAACGCCGTCCTGCAGGAGCACGCGGACCGGCTGGTGCTGGTGGCCCCGTTCTGGAAATTGGGCGGCCTGCGCGAGCGTCTGCTTTGGGGCCTGGTCCGGCCGTTCACTCGCTCCTTCCGCCCCTTCAAAAGCCTGGACTTCGACTCCGAACAGGTGGCCGAGGGGATCGGCAGGCTGCTGCCCGGCCTGGAGCTGGGCGACCCGCAGGTGCGGGAATCCCTGCGCGAGCTGGAGGTCCCCGGAGACTTCATCGACGGCATCGGCCGTCTGGGGCGGTCGGCCCGGCAGGCGGCCGAAAAGATCGAGCAGCCCGTCCTCGTGGTCCAGGGGGAAGCGGACGAGGTGGTCCGCCCGCAGGACACCAATGAGCTCTGCAAGGTGTTCCCGCAGTCGCCGGTGCTGCTCAGCCTGCCGGCCGGCCACGGGTTGATCGGCACAGACTCGGATGTGCTCTCTGAAATCTCTGAGGCGATCCGATTATTTGAAGCCGCACCCCAGCGGACATGACCCTCGGCCCACGATTTGCGGTCTTCGTATTGTCTTTTTTCCTCGGCGCACTGCCCTTCTCCGTCTGGATCGGGCGGCTGGCGCTCAAAACGGACATCCGCGCTTTCGGGGACGGAAATCCGGGCGCTTTCAACGTATTCCGGGCCGGAGGCCGGGGCTGGGGCTGGCTGGCGATCCTGCTCGATTTTCTGAAGGCGGCGCTGCCGGTCGGGATTGCGCATTTCGGGCTGGAGCTGCGCGGCTGGTGGCTTGTCGCCGTGGCTGCCGCGCCGGTCCTGGGGCACGCTTACAGCCCGTTCCTGGGTTGGAAAGGCGGCAAAGCGCTGGCGGCCGTCTTCGGTGCCTGGAGCGGTTTGAGTATCTGGCTTGCCCCGGCCATCCTGGGGGTTTTGTTCGGCCTGGGAATGGGGCTGATGAAAAAAGACACCCTGGCAATTTTGTTCGGCCAGGCCGGGCTGCTGATCGCGCTGCTCGTCTTGCAGGCGCCCTGGGAATGGCTGGCGTTCTGGGGGCTCAGTTCGGGGTTGTTTCTGTTGAAATGGTCGATTTCCCCCAAGGTACTCGAGGCGGAGGCAGGAAAAATAAAATGGTTTTGATTGGCTAAGTTCAGATTCTTCCGCTCGCCCTTTTCGCCTTCGGCCAAAAGCCTCGGCGCAGAGGCTCGGTCAGAATGACAGTTGTAGAAGGTCAGAGCCGATCCAAAGTTCACCTGCTCTCCCCTTCACTTAGCCACCTCATCACCCCTTCTCCCCATCACACATCTCCCCCATCCCCCTGTTTCACGATCCCCTTTTTCCTATATCCTGGGTTTCCTCGGCAGTTTCATCGGCAGCTCCGTGCGGCGAACGCCGTCAAAGCGGTAAAGCGCATTGGCCACTGCGCCGGCGGTCGGGACCAGGCCGATCTCGCCGACTCCCTTGGCACCGTAAGGCCCGTACGGATCGGGCACCTCCACCCCGATGATCTCCATTTCCGGCATCTCTTTGGCACGCAGGATTCCCATCTGGCGCAGGCGGGTGCTTTTCGGGCGCCCGTTCTCCATCTCGAGCGACTCGCTGACCGCATAGCCCAGGCCCATATGGATCGAGCCCTCCAGCTGGCCTTCGAACAGCGTCGGGTTGAAGATCTTGCCGGCGTCGTGGGCGGCGATCACCTTTTTGAATTGGCCATCTTCGTCCAGGATCACGAGCTGGGTGGCGTAGCTGTACGAGTAGTGCGTGTACACCTTCTCGACCATGGCGCCGGGCTTGGTGGTCCAGTCGACCACCCACTGGCCCTCATATCGCCTGCCGACCAGCGCTTCCAGGCGTTGCTGCGCCAGGTCTTCCTTCAATTTCCGGGCTGCGTCGATGATGGCGTTCCCCACCAGGGACGTGGCCCGCGAGGCGGTGGTCATGCCTGCTTCCTGGCCCGAGGCGGTGTCGACCCGCACCTCGATGATATCGGGCGGCAGACCGGTCTCGGTCACCAGCGCCTGGATGGCGATCGTGTGGACACCCTGGCCCATCTCGGTCCAGCCGTGGTCGATCACCACACGGTCGGGGGCCTCCACGCTGATGCGCACCATCGACGAATCGGGCATGCCGTTGCCGATGCCGGTGTTCTTGATGCCGCAGGCCAGCCCGGCGTAGCCGCCGTTGCGGGCCACCGACTCGTAGGCCTCTTTGACGGCCAGCAGCGTGGCGCGCACCCCGGCCCCGGCCTCGATCACCTGCCCGGTGGCCGTCATGTGACCGTCCTGGAGGGCGTTGTCGAAGCGGAACTGCCAGGGATCGAAGCCCCCCTGCTCGCACAGTTCGTCCAGGCAGCTTTCCAGTCCAAAGGCCGCCTGGTTGACCCCAAAGCCGCGCATCGCGCCGCAGGGGATGTTGTTGGTATACACCGCCACCGCCTCAACATCCGTGACCGGGAAATGGTAGGCCCCGGTGGCGTGGCCGGCACTGCGCTCCAGCACCTTCATCCCAACCGAAGCGTAGGCGCCCGTGTCCCCCACGAACTTGACCTTGACGAAGGTCAGGATCCCATCCGCATCGCAGCCGATTTCGTAATCCATCCAGATCGGGTGGCGCTTGGGATGGAAAGCGATCGACTCGTCCCGGTTCATTTTGACCTTGACCGGGACCCCCAGGTGGTAAGCTGCCATGGCGGCATGCCCCTGTACGCTCAGGTCCTCCTTGCCGCCGAAACCGCCGCCGTTGGGCACCAGCCGCACTCGCACGCGCGCTTTCGGCAGGCCCAACAGCAGGGCGATCTGGTCGCGGTCTTCGAAGACGCCCTGCCCCTGGGAGAGCACCTCGATCCCCTCCCCCTGCGGATAGGCGATCGCCGCCTCCGGCTCCATAAAGCCGTGCTCGATCCACTGCGTGCGGTACTGGCCGCGGGAAATGTGGGCGGAGGCCGTCCGCGCCGCGCCCAGGTCACCGCGCCCGGTGACCGTTTTGGAGAGCACGTTGCCGCCTTCGTGGATTTCCGGGGCGCCGTTCTCAAGCGCGGCGAACATGTCGGTCAGCGGCTCGAGCACTTCGTACTCCACTTCGATTTTCTCCACCGCCGCCCGCGCTTGCGATTCGCTCTCGGCCACCACCAGCGCCAGCATGTCCCCCACGTAGCGCGTAATTTCGCCCTCGGCGATCATCAGCGGCCAGTCCCGGCGGATCAGGCCGATCGTGCGCTCGCCGGGCACATCCGCGGCCGTAAAGACCCGCACCACACCGGGCTGGGATCCGGCTTCCCCAACCGAAATCTTGCTCACGCGGGCCCGAGGGTGGTCGCTGAACTTGAGCGCACCGTTCAGCATACCGTCCATGTGGATATCGTCCACGTAGCGGTGCTGCCCGAGGACAAGCGCCTGGGCCTGGTATTTGGGCTGGCGCTCCC
>JBFKII010000280.1:0-5830 GCA_041632295.1 Anaerolineales bacterium
AGTACGCCGCCTTCCATCCAGGTGTTGATCAATATTTCCTGCGCGTGTTGAAATCGAAGACCGGGCAAGTATTCGGGCTGGCATATGGCCCAGAAATTTTCCTGCGCAAGGGGAACGATATGGAAATCCCCCAACCCGTTGATCGATGGAAGAATGTGTGCGGCATGTACCGCTCGCATAACCCCTGGTATCCCGGGTTCGAGGTTTACCAGCGGCTGGGTGAGCTTTTGCTCTACGCCTTCCCGGATGAGGAACAGCTTTTGGTAGAAACGGTGCCCGGTCACTATCGGGTTGGCGCAGATCCCCGCTCCCCGGAATGGCTCGAATTTGGTGGTTTTACCGGCAATATTGCGGGCCAGGCAATATTGTCAGGGGCGCGGTACTACCGGGTTTCCTAGCTCACGGGGTCACGGCATCCCTTCGAGAATGGCATCCAGATTAAAGCGCATCATGTCCACATAGCTATTCGCGCCGCTGTCGGGTGGCCCAAGGTTACCGGTGTATAGCGGCAGGAGGGCGACCCGGCTGCACGGATCCAGTTCAGCCGCGACCGTGCGGGCAAGGGTTTCGGCTGCGTCTGAATCGGTGAAAATCGTGCACACTCCGGCGGATTGCATGGCATTCACGAGCGCTGCAATTTCTGCCGCTGAGGGTTCGGCAAGGGTGGTTGTGGCAGGCAGGATCGTGCCTATCACTTCAAATCCGTAAGCGGCCGCAAAATAGGCCAGCGAATCGTGGTTCGTGACCAGGACCCGATCGCCGGGGGGGATGGCTTCGACTTGTTCACGGATATCCCGATCCAATTCCGCAAGGTCCTGGCGGTAGCGCTCCCCGTTTCGGGCGTATACCTCGGCATTGGCTGGATCCAGCCGGGAGAATGTTCGTTCGATGTTGGACGTCCAGATGATGACGTTGCCCACATCGAACCAGACATGTGGATCTGCAAAATCCGCCATTCCTTCGGTGCCATTCAGGGACAGGGGTTCAATTCCCGCGGAGACAGGCACGAGTGTGGCCTGGTCCCCAATGGCGGTCATTTCATCGAGAAGACTCTCTTCCAGGTTCCAGCCGTTGACCAGGACGACATCGGCCTCTTCCATCGCGGCCAGATCCTGCGGAGTGGGGATGAAACTGTGCGGGTCCACCCCCGCTGCCATCAGGACCCGCAGCTCGATAGCCTCACCGCCGACCTGTGCGGCCACATCGCCGATGATGCCCGTGGTGGCCACCGCGCGCAGCAGCCGTCCCTCAAGGGAGACAGGTCCCAATGAAGGCAGCAAAAGCGGGTTATTGGTTTCGGTTATAGGGTCAGGCGAGCAAGCCTGCAATAAAAACATGCAGGCTCCAGTCAAAACAAAGCGAAAAAATTTTCCTGTTCGGGACATGAATATCCGGTTGCCTCGCTCGGGGCGGGGCGGGGCGGTAACTTTACCCGGATGTGCCGCTGCGGTCAATTCCTGCGGCCAGGATTTTTCCCCATCTTCCAAAGCCACGGATTCGGCGGGCTTCACGCCGGCGCTGCTGCTCGTGAATCTGGCCGATATGGTCGGCTTTTTCCCGGGCTGCCGCCGCCAGCCATGTTTTGCCGTTTTCTGAGGTGGCCAGGCTGCCGGCACCGTACGCACCAGTTTTCGTATCGTCATCCCAGGGCGGGTTGGCGACGAGCACCCCCCCTTCCGCCCAGTCCATGAAATAAGAATCCGTAGCAATAAAGTCGATTTCGTCCACGCATCGATCCATGTGGACCAGGTCGGGTCGCAGGTGCAGGACCATGGCGGTTTCCAACTCGCCGGCATGGCCCATGCCGCCGGTATTGGAGCGCCGATGGGCTTTCAGGGATTCCATTCCGATCCGGTCGGAGGTGTGAAGCCAGGTGGTAGCCGCAAAGATCCGGGTGTGCCGCTCTCCGGCATATTTGACGATATTGACCAGGAAGGAGCAGCTGCCTCCGTGGCCGCTGATGAGATAAAATCTGTCGAAGCCGCGCCATACCAGGTGGTCGATCGTGGCCAGCCAAAATTTCTCAAAAGCCCTGCCGCCGGTGTTGAGCGTGCCGGCAAATGCGGTCCGGTGGGTGCTGACCCCGTATGGGAAAACAGGCAGGGTCCGCGCCGGTTGCTCGGCTATTTCCACAGCTTTTTGCGCGATCGCTTGAATAATCAGGCTGTCTGTATTGAGCGGCAAGTGGTGGCCATGCTGTTCGGTGTGGCCGATTGGGACCACCAATACCGGCGGTTCTTCCCCCTGGCGAGGATCCGGCAGCGAGTTCACTGGCTGCGGCCTCGGCGGCAGGCTGATCAACGCTCCGTGGAACATACGTCGGTTCGGTTGAAAGACACCCGGCGGCGCCAGACCAATGACATGGGAAAAACCATCATCGCGCAGGCTATCGAGCAGATTGGCGAGCAGCTCACCCAATCTTTTTTCGGGCACTTCGATCCCACTGCCGGGCCAACCGTAAGGAATCGGGGGCAGCATACCGATTTTGGGCGGATGGGATAGCGCCTCGGCGACTTTTTCCGCATCGTAACCGTTTCCCAGAGGCAGTACCAGGGGAGTGTCCCGAGGCAGTTCGGCTACCTCGGGCCAGGTGAGCGTTTCGAATGTGAAAAATTGGGTCATGCTCTCAGGTGCCAGTCCAAAAAGCGTTCGATTCGCTGGTAGGCGTCCAGCTGCGTGCTGCGCTGCAGGAAGCCATGGGGTTCTCCGGCGTAGGTCTTGTATTCATATGTTTTTCCGGCCCGGTGCAGCGCTTCCACCCATTCCTCCGAGGCTTCGGGCGGAACGACGTCGTCCAGCAGGCCGTGCAAAATCAGGACCGGTTTTTGAACATTTTCGACCTCGTAGATTGGGGAGCCGGTGGCGTAGACACTCGGATTTTTAGAGGGGTGTCCGAGGAAAATCTCGCTGTACAGGCGCAGGTCACGATTGCACTGCGCCCATGAACTATAGAGGTTGGCGTCCCCGTATTTGCTGATCCCGGCTGCGAACCGGTAATCCGGATCGCGGGACAGGCAGCAGGCGGTCATGTAGCCCCCATAGCTCCCGCCGTAAATGGCGATTTTTTCCGCCTGGACCCAGTCGAGTTCGCGGGCAAAATCAGCACCAGCGAGGCAGTCCCTGGCGTCGCCCCCGCCCCAGTCCCCGTAGTTTGCATGCTCAAACTCGAAGCCATAGCCGGTGCTTCCCCGGTAGTTGGGCGCCAGCCAGGTATACCCTTTGGCGACAAAATACTGGGCCAGGATGTCCCACTCGAGCACGTACTGCGAAGAGGGGCCGCCGTGAGGGTGGATGACCGCAGCGCCGTTCGGCCTTGGCGGGCGGTACAGGAAAGCGGGTATCTCGAAACCATCGCTGCTGGAATAGGCGACCCTTTCCGGTACCACCAGATCCTTACCGGCCAGCGCAGGAGGGTTGGAATTGGTCAGCTGCAGCGCCTTGCCCCGGTTTTCCGGCTCGCAACGGTAAATATCCGGCGGTTGCTGCGGGTTTTCGTACTCGAATGTCAGGAATCGCCCGTCTGGGCTCCAGTTTGGCCTGGCGTGGTACCCGCCGGGCAGGCCGATTACCAGGAGTGAGCCGCTGGCTGCATCCAGAAGTGCGAGATCGAAAGCGCCGGCCCGGTTGACCGTGCAGGCGATACGGTCCCCTCCCGGCGACCAGGCAAGATCGGCAAGGTCATGTCCGGCCCGGGAGAGCTGCCGCAATCCGCTTCCGTCCGGTTTCACGAACCAGACCTCGTTGAAGTCCGGCTGTTCGCTGAGGAAGGCGAGCCATTTCCCATCCGGCGACCAGCGAGGCGACCAGGCGCGGGTCCCCGGCTTGCCGACGACCGTACGGATTTCTCCGGATTGGAGGTCGATGGTGCGGAGGTCTAAACGCAGCAGATCGTCAAAGGGACGCCAGACGAACGCGATCAGGCTGCCATCCGGGGAGGGCTGTGCGTCCCAGGCGTCCCCGGATGGGTCGGCCACCAGCTGGCGCGGCCAGCGCCCGTCCCGATCCGTCAGAAGCAGCTGGACGTGGTCCCTTCGTTCGGTGGAAACTACGAGCTGCCTGCCATCCGGCATCCACACGGGGGAAAATGCGGCCGAGGTGAAATCCGAGATTTTTTTCGGAAGGCTTGCAATCTCAGAAACAGCGGCGATATGGACATGCCCGTCCAATGTGAATGCCAGGTTTTGGGAGTCGGCTGACCAGCGAGGGATTTCATCGGACCAGTATGCGACCGCTTTCCGGTTGAAGCTGATGCGCTGCGGCCAGCCGCCTGAAGCAGGTTGAACGTACACATCCGATTGCCCCTCCCGATCCCAGATAAAAGCGATCTTGGAACCGTCTGGGGAGAGGCTGTGGTTGCGGATCCGGTTGACGCCGGTGATTAGGTGTAGATCCCAGCCATCCGGAGGTAGCAGGTCTGGCCGCTGGATGGACGGCCAGCCTTGACGCTCGTATTTTTCCTGAATGGATTTTTTAGACGGCATCGCAATTTTTATCGCCAAACGCCCGTGCGGCTGCAAATTGATTTCCCGCCTGGGGGAAGTTTACTACGGAAACCCTGGGGTGAGTGGTTTTATGTCACCACGATATCGTCAAGGTCCTCTTCCGGCTGGGGGTACTGCATGTTGAAGCCCTCCAGCGTAGAGATCAAGATATTGGCAATCACCAGGTTGCGGATCCATTTGCGGTCAGCAGGGATGATATACCAAGGAGCCCAATCCGTGCTGGTCTCGGAGATCGCTTTTTCGAATGCAGCCTGGTAATCTGGCCAACGCTTGCGCTCCCTCAAGTCGCCTTTGCTGAATTTCCAGCGCTTTTCAGGGACATCCAGCCTGGCCTGCAGCCGTTCTCTTTGCTCCTCCGGGCTGATATGCAGGAAGAATTTAAGGATCGTGGTCCCTTCGTCCGCCAGCATGCGCTCAAATGACCGGATATGTTCATAGCGTTTGCTCCACACCGGTTCCGGGACGAGGCTGTGAACCCGGACCACCAACACATCCTCATAATGGCTGCGGTTGAAGATTACAATCTGCCCACGCCCGGGTGTGTGCTTGTGGATACGCCAGAGATAATCATGGGAAAGCTCCTTCTCGGTAGGAACACCGAAGCTGGCAACTTTGACACCCTGCGGGTTGACCCCGTCGAAAACATGCCGAATGGTCCCATCCTTTCCGGCGGTGTCCATGCCTTGCAAAACCAGCAGCACTTTGCGTTTCTTTTCCGCGTATAGAAGCTCCTGGAGCGGTTCCAGCCGGCCATTGAGGGCTTTCAAGTGCTTTTTTCCGGCGGTTTTTTCGCCTTTGAAAATGCTCGAGTCGCGCGGGTCCCATTGGGAAAGGTCGACTTGGGAGTTTGGGGGAATGCGATATCGTTCCATGATAGATCCTCTTCCTGATTTTTTTTTCGGTGTCTGCTTTCTGGTTTTCAGCCCGATCGACAAGAGCGATCGAGAAAAGTGTTGCAGATTCTGTTCAGCGTGTTTTTGGCTGCGGAAGACCCAGCCGCCGGTGGTAAGCCAGCCATTCGATCAGAATAAAAGCCAGCGCAAAAACCAGCAGCCAGATCCAAATCTCTCGATTTGCGACCTGGTTTTCCACCGCAGCCGGCACTGGTTCCTGGCCGAGATTGACGCTTGGAACCGGCAGGATGGTCGATTCCTGCGGATCAAAAAAGTTGACGGAAAAAGCCTCTTCTGCCGACCCGGCCGGGCTCGAAATTTCTACCTGGTAAATCCCGGTCTCTGCTGTGTCGCTAAACAGGATCGTTCCGTTGCCGGCTTCGTATACCAGGATTTCACCGCTCGGGGTGGTCACACGGACCGTGTGGGCATCCG
>JBFKII010000281.1:0-5822 GCA_041632295.1 Anaerolineales bacterium
ACCGAAAGCAGCAGGCTGGCCTCTTCTGGCAGGGTTTCGATCAACGAGAGGTGAGGGATCTGGACTTCGTGCAAAGTCCCCTGGACCCTGGGAACGAAAGAAGAGCGGTACGGTTCACCCGGACGGAATGCGAACCCGTTGGGGAAAGGAAGATGCTGCCTGGAGCCGCCGTTGGGGCCCGCGATCTGCAGGCTGATCGCCCCGGGCACATTCTCGTAAATCCAGCGTGAAGCGGCCAGTCGGGTGACGTCACGCTGGTAAATCGAGCTGAAAGCCAGGGCGTAGGCCGCCGTGCCTCCAAGTACCAGCAGGGCGAGCGCCCAGGCCAACGGACGGCCCAGGCCGGCGATCCAGTTTGCCGTTACCGCTCGAACCGGCAGCCCATGCCGGACCCTGTCTGAAAAACGGACCAGGGCCCAGGCGGCCATCAGCGCCATCCCAGGATAAATCGGAATCTGATACCGCATGGTGGGGTTGTGCACCGAGGACTGCCACAGGAAATATCCCACCACCCAGCCCCAGACCAGCAGATGCCGGGACCACTCGCCTTTGGCAATGCGCCAGCCCATCCAGATGATGCCGGCCCAGGCGGCCAGCCCCAGGGGCAGCCCCAGCCCCCAAACGGTCATGTTCCAACCGGAAAACCACGGCGGCCGGTGAAACCACTGGACCGAAGGCGGGTACCCGTTGGAAGGAACGACCAGGCCGCTGAGGGAGCCCAGATTGTCCAGCCAGTTCTGGTTCAGGGCCAATCCGAAAAAGCCGGGGCCGGAAAAAGCGTAGGGCTGGAAAACCCGGAACGTGACCAGTGCCAGCATCCCGGACAGGCCCATCATCACCGCTAGCTGGACCCCGCTGCGCAGTCGGTGGGCTTCCGGCAGCCGCGCCAGATACATCGACCCGGCCACCGGCAGCATCAGGGCGATCGGCGCTGCGCTGACCTTGGAAGCCATCGCCGCTCCTGTCATCAAGCCGTAAAACAGGACCGGCATAAGCAGGGGGTGAGTCGAAATACGTCCCAGGCTCGCAACCGCAAGTCGCCAGGGGTCGGTTTCCGTAGGGGGTGAGGAGGCAGATAGGGCCTCCCTCCGGCTGGCGATCAGAGCACCGCAATACAACGCCGCCCAGATAAAGAAATTCAAGAAAATATCGACGGTGAAGAAGTGGGAGAGCTGGATCTGCAGAACGGCAAACGCCGAAAAAGCGGCCGCCAGCAGCCCCACCCGGCGGCCGTACAGCCGGGAAGCGGCCAGGTAGAGCACCAGGATGGTCAGCAGGTCGAACAAACCCGCCAGCGGGCGACCGAAGGCGGCCACTTCGCCATACCCGACCTGGCCGAACCACTCCATCACGTAGCGCACGAAAAAGATAGGCAGCGTACCATAGACGAAAAATGTGTGGCCGACGTTGTTGGGGTTCAGTGTGGACGTCTGGGTGGCGAAATATTCCCGAAAGCTGCCTACCGGATGGATGCTGGATTCGACCATTGCCAGAAAGCGTTCGTCCGGATGGAGGTAGGTGCCCTCATCCCAATCCAGCCCATTAAATCGGAAAAAGGCCGCCGCAAGCAGCACTGCGACCAGGGCCAGGTCGTAAACCCAGGAAATATTGCGGGGCGGCCGTTCCGGGACTTTCGTCGCTGGCCGGCTGTCCGGGCTGTCCATCATCTTTTCGCCATACAAGTCTAAGGTCACCCAGATACACGGTCAACTGTGCAACCTGGTGCCCTTCGGTTTTCAGTCGGGGTCCATTGTATAACAAGGGCGGCTCCCTGGGAAATGAGGGTTCGCTGAAAAAAGCACGCCGAAATGGCCGGAGGGCGAATCCTAGGGGGCTTGTGGGGAGCCACTCGGTTCGCTGACGAGGAAGATCAGGAAATCCTTGCCCGGGACATCCGAGTCGTAGGTCTGGAGGTTGCCGCCCGGGTACAGGCGCAGCAGTTCGCTCAGGGTCTCCTCGTCCAGTGGATTGAGCAGGAAGAGCTTGGGGCCTGGCACGGCCAGCGTCTCGCCCAGGCGCTCGCGCGGCAATGCATAATCCTTGATGAAAACGCCCGCGTTGATCCCGACCAGCCGTGTATCCACCCAATGCGGCCAGGGGACCACCCAGGCAGACTCCTCGTCACCGACCGAGTCGGCAAAGTTGCGGATCACCGCCCCCAGTTCGCTCGTGTTCCAGGAAGAAAGGCGGAACTGTTGATAATATTTATCGAACACCAGGTTGTAGTTTTGGGCGGCGGCCCAAAAAAGCAGCACGGCAACAAGACCCCAGGCCGCCTGGCGGCCCCATTTCGACCCTCCCCAGGCTCGCACTGCTCCCATGACGCCGTCCAGCGCGAGCCCAACGACCAGAAATACCGGGACGATCGCGCCGCCTGTACGGTTCAGTGAAGGGTTTTCATTCGGGAAAGCCAGCGAAAGGACGGAAGGCATCATCAAAAATGGCACGGCGAGCAACAGGAACCCGTCCTCCCAACGCCTGCGGTGCAGATAGCGCACCAGTAAAACGATATAGCCGCTGTAAAACAGCGCCGCCGACACCACGTCCAGCGCGGGCCGGTGGACTACGGAGTGAACCCAGGTCTCGCCGTTATCCCACGCCATCATTGTCATCGCATCCCACAGGTTGTCGAGAAAGATTTCGCTCAACGGACCAGGGTATTCACGTTCGGCCGTGCCGAGGCGGGTCATCGAGCGGTAAAGCACCATCCGCCGGTTGGCTTCGTTCTCGGTCATAAAACGGAGCAGCGGCAAAAATATGACAAAAGCCAGCAGGGCCACCACGCCAAGATGGTAAACTGACTGAATTCGCCGGGGCATGGACCCGGCGTGCAGCACGAACAGGCCGACCAGCAGCACGACGAAGATGGGTACGAACCGGTAAGTGCTGTAGCCGTGCAGCCCCAAACCCAGGAAAATCCCCGCCCAAATAAAATCGTTTCGATTGCCGCGCCGCAGGCCGCGCACGACAAAATAAAGCACGGGGGCAGCAAAAAGCGGGTACAGGGAAAACCGCAATGCCACGCGCGTGATCACGTTCAGCCAATAGGACATGCCCGCCAGCAGCATGGCAAAAAGCCCCACGCGACGGTTTCCGAGTTCCACGCCAAGCAGGTAAATGAATGGCATCGTGACCAGGCCTGCCAGGGCGGTGCCCATTTTAAGGGCCATAAATGTCAGCCCGAACCCCAGGACGGAGGCGGTAAAGGCGGTCAGGTACATCTGAACGAATTCACGGCCGGTATTGCGCGGGAAAAAGATGCGCAGATCTCCGTTGATCACGTCCTGCACATCCTGCAGCTTTTCGGCATGGTCGCTGAACATCTGCGGAGGGACGTCTCCGAGCCGGTAAAAACGGAAGAAGAGTATCACCAGGGCGGCCAGGGAAAGCACCACCAGCCAGCGCAGGTTTTCAGGCCGCCTGAGGCGCTGCATCTGGTCCGCCGCCCTTCGCCGCAAGGACTCCCAGGGCCACGGAGGCTGCCAGAACGTCCACACGGAGATGCCGATCGCCAGGGCCCAGACGGACAGATTGAGCGGGGTAAACTGGTTGCCGCCCATAAGGACGAAAGTGAAAGCCGCCAGGGGCAAAAGCAGCCAGGACCCAGTACGCCGGGCTTGCACGGGCATGTCCTTTGGCTCAACGCCCCTTGGGGCTGGCAACCGGTTCTCCCCGGCAGCATAGGCCCATATCCCGGCTGCAAAAGCCAGGCCATACAGCACGATACCCAGGCTTAGCGAACGGTCGGGTGGCTCCAGGGAAAGCTGGGCGGCCAGGGCGAGCACCAGCATGGCCAGGGTACGCCAAGGGGCCGGGCCAGGGGGCTGCGTTTCAGGCGCTTTCCTTAAAGGCGCTTTTACCGTCGCCGGCGGGGCAGCTCCCCTGGGTTCGTTGCCCGGCAGCACGACCGGCCCCATAAATTCGTCAAAAGAGCCATCAGAAGTCCCTGGGGGCAGCGAGGTTACTTCAGGAGCTTCCACCGCCGGGATCGGACCGGCTCCCGGTAATACCGGGCTTTCGTCCCCCTCCAACTCGGGTATGCGCAGCCTCGGCCGTCTCGGGTCGATGACGGACTTGAGATAATCCAACAGGCTCGGTTCAGTTTTCATTGAAAAACGGTCGATTTAGGGCAGGGGCCTCAGTAAAAATCCAGGGCCGGTTCAACCGGCCGGCCGTATCTCGCTGCGGATGCTTTCGAACAGAGCTTCATACTTGGCCGCCGCCGTATCCGGGCTGAATTTTACCCGCAGCTCATCCCCATCACCAGCATATTTTTGCGGTTCCTCGAAGATGCGGCAGACGGCCTGTGCCAAAGCCTGGGCATCCCCAATCGGAATGATTTCACCCATGGCGGTCATGCGGACCGGCTGGCGCACTCCCGGCAAGTCGGAAGCCACGGTCGGGACCCCGTTCATCATGGCTTCAATCTGGACAAATCCAAAAGTCTCGGTCGAGTTGAGCGAAGGCACGACCAGCACGTCCAGGTTCGGATAAAAACTCGGCATCTGGGAAAGGGGCAGCACGCCAAGATATTCCCACTGCCCGGCCGCCTGCAGTTCCCGGATGCGAGGCTGCAACCGGTCGAAGTACGACTTTTCGCCCCATACTCCCTCAAACTGGCCGGCAAACAGGATCTTGGCGTTCGGAAAGCGCGCCAGGATTGCAGGAAAGGCGTCGAGAAGGACCTCGATCCCTTTTTCGGTCGCGAATCTGGTGGCCATACCGATCACCCGCCGGCCTTCCAGATCGTGGGCTCGCCGGAAGGATTCGATCTCTTGCTTAGACGCGGAAGGCAACTCCACGGGTGGGGTCAGGGTCACACGTTTATGCGCAAAACGGCTCAAGTACGGGGAATGCGAGGCGAAATCATCCGTGTAGGCCGTGATGCGGTGGGTGAACCGAGCGGTCAGGTTGTTGGCCAAATCGACCACCATGTTGACAAAGCGGTTGAACAGGCCCGGCGGCAGCAGCAGGTCGCTGTGGTAGGCGACGATGGTCGGCTTTTTCCACAGGCGGCCGCGCAGAGATATTCCGGCGGCGTCGAACTGCGGCAGGTGAAGCAGGACGACGTCATGCCGCAGGACCTCCCGGGTAGCCAGCAATCCGATAGTCGGCATGATCACGCCCTTGTTGAGGCGAAACCAGACCGGCGCTCTCACGATGCGCACCCCCTCCACGGTCTCTTCCAAGGGAGTTTCTGGATCAAAGCGGCTGGTCAGCACCGTCACCGAGTGCCCGCGCCGTACGAACGCACGCGCGATCCGTTCGGCATAGATCGTCAGGCCAGAGGTGTGCGGGCGGTAGTAGGTCAGGACAGTCAGAATTTTCATCAATACAATTCGTAGATCAAAAATCACGGATCTTTATGCTGCGGTTTTTCCTCCGTGCCGGGCCTTTCCACTTTCTGGGAGGGACGAATTCGGGTGCGGATCTCACCGTAGACACTGGTCAGAGACTCGCGCTCCAGGGCCAGGCCGATCAAACCCAGGACCGAGGTCACCACCAGGTAAAAAGCGTGGACGGTGAGGGCATAAGCCAGCGCAACCGCAGGAGAAAGCCCGAACAGCGGCGGAAAAACGGCCACGATGACGCCCTGGACAACGCCGACCGATCCGGGTGCCGATGGCACGGCCACACCCAGCCCGACCACACCGATGCCGAAGGCGGCCCAGAGAAACTCCCCATGCGGCACGAACGCCAGCAACACAAGATAATAATGGTAGATCACCAGCAGCCAGGTCAACCCCAATGAAAACAGGACCAGAAGAAAGCGCCGGAGATCGACCAGCGCGGCGAGTCCCTGGAAAAGGGTGTCCAACTGA
>JBFKII010000282.1:0-5787 GCA_041632295.1 Anaerolineales bacterium
AGCCGGGAGACCTCGGTGAGCATCGGCATCCAGTCCGACGCCACCCGTGTCTGGTCGCTGCTTACGAACGCCTCGGAAATCCCGCGCTGGAATTCCACAGTCGTCTCCATCAAAGGGGAAATCAGGGCAGGCGGCCAGATCGAGCTGGTATCGACCCTGGATGAAAGCCGCACCTTTAAGCTGAAGATCAAGGAGTTCCAGCCCAATTCCCGCCTGGTCTGGGGCGATGCCATGGGCAGCCGGGTGTACACCGTCCAGGAGAAGGCCGGCGGGGGGGTGGACTTCACGATGCGCGAGAAGATCGGCGGCCCGATTTTTCCACTCTTTTCACGGATGATCCCGGATTTCGATGAGTCCTTCGAGCAATTTGCCGCCGATCTGAAAAAGGCAGCAGAAGCGGGGTAGTGCAAATCTGGGGGATCAGACCGACAGCCGGCTGTGCGGTGCCGATCGGCGCGGATCAGGTGGCGTGACAAACCCTACGGTCAGGGGCGATATTTTGATTCTGCGATTTACATATGATACCAAGGCCTAGATCTGCAAAGGCACCTCAGACTGAGCTTTACGGATTTCAGGCTTCATACGCGATTCGCATGCGCCGCAAGACAAAAACGAATTCCGGCCTGTCAAAAAACGCATGCCTATACCCGCTTGACAGCAGGGCGGCAGCAGTATAAAATACAGAACATTATCTTGCGTAAAGTATAATTTATATAAGGTAAAAATTTGGCGCCGATCACCCCCCAAACCCCGATTCCCCAGGCCGCTGCGGCCTTCCTCGACAGCGTGGCCACGTTCCGCAGCCCCGGCACAGCGCGCACGTACCGCCATGCGCTCAAAAACTTCCTGAAGGTCCTGGACGAGCAGGGAGTCGAAGCCGTCGCCGGGCTGGCCAAGCCCGCGGCTGTCCTGCCGCTCTCCGAGCTGTTCAAGCGCAAAAAGCTCAGCCCCGCCACCCAGCAGCTTTACAGCCAGGCCGTGCTCTCCTTCTACCAGTTCCTGCTGGCTGAAATCGACGGTTTCCCGCTCAACCTGGCGCGCGTGCGCCAGATCTTCGCCGCCCGCACGCGCAAACCCGGCCGGCGCCTGCCCGCCTTCCCCAAAGACGAAATCGGCCAGCTGATCGACTATGCGAACGAACTCCCTGAACGTTCCCTGGATCTGCTGGAGGCTGAAAAAATTTCCCCCCGCCAGCACCGCGCCAACCTGCGCGACCGGGCCTTCATCCTGACCCTGGCGGACACCGGTCTGCGGGTCCACGAGGCCTGCGGGCTGCGCGTGGGCGACCTCGACCTGGACGAGCAACGCGCTGTGGTGATCGGCAAGGGCGACCGGGAAGACGTGGTGCGCTTCTCGGTGCGTGCCGTGAGCGCGTTGCGCGATTATTTTGCCGCTCGCGCCCCCCTGGACCTGGCGACCGGGCGCCCGCTGACCGCCCTGCCCCTCTTCGCCCGCCACAACAAAGCTGGCGAAAAGCGAAAAAACAGAACGGTTGTTCTGCCTATTTCGACCACCACCGGGCGCAATATCATCGACCGCCTGGCGAGCGAGTCCCTGGGGGCCGAAGCGGCCCGCAGCATCTCCCCCCACAAATTCCGGCACTACTTCGTCACTTCCGTCATGCAGGGCTCAGGCGGGGACATCCGCCTGGCCCAGAAGCTTGCCCGCCACCAGAACATCCAGGTCACCGAACGCTACCACCACCTGACCGACGACGAACTGGATCGGGGCTACCACGACCTGTTCAACCGCTAGCCCATCTGAATTCAGCACACAGGGTTTCAGGGCAGATGGACCAGGGTGCAGCCCGCCTGCTCGGGTGAAAAATCCGCCGGCCAGCGGGTGTGCAGGTTGTAGCGAGCGCCCTGTAAATCGGCGCCCTCCAGCTTCGCCCCGCTCAAATTGGCCCAACCCAGGCTGGCCTTAGCCAGGCCGGCTCCGCCCAGATCGCTTTCGGTCAGATCAGCCCAGTTGAGGTCGGCCTGCGACAGGTCAGCACCCCGCAAATTCGCCTGTGCCAGGGTGGCCCCGTTCAGGACCGCTTGGGCCAATTTCGCCCCCTGCAAGTCGGCCGCTTTCATATTCACCCCAATCAGGCTGGCCCCGGAGAAATCCGCCTCCCGGCAGCGTGCTTTTGGCAGCTCCGCCCAGCCCAGCTGGGCCTGGCGCAGGTCCGCGCCGCGCAAATCGGAACCCGTCATGGTGGCGCGCCGCAGATCGGCTTTCCTCAGCTTTGCACGGCTCAGGTTGGCCTCCACGAACTCGGAGCTTTGAAAGTCCACCCGGGATAAATCCGCCCCTGAAAGGTCCGTGAAGCTGAGCACAGTGCCGGCCAAAACCAGTTGCGGGGAAACATCCTGCTTCTCTTCCAGTAACGGCGCCCGGATTTCTTGGGCCCACGAACGAATCGCCTCCCAATCCCGGTAATCGCCCATCGGACCCCCCTGGTGCTCCGGAAGCTGAGCGTGGTCGGGGGAAAAAGACCCGGCGAAAAGACCCAGCCCCACGGGGCTGAGATCGGGGAAACGCTGCAGGATCGGATCCCAATATACCAGGGCGTTCTCCCACTTTTCTTCCGAGCCGTCGATGATCGACAGGCAGGTCATAAACAGCGCAACCGGCCTGGTGCGCAGCTGATCGGCAAACCTGTTCAGAAACGCAAGTGCATTCGGCAGCCAGCGCCCAAAGCGGATCGAACTTCCAAGCACGACCGCCCCGTATTCCTCCAGGTCTGCAACCTGGGAAGCCTCGCGAATTTCCGTCCTGACCCCCTCTCCCTGGAGCGCATCACCGATAAATGCCGCCACTTCGCCGGTCGAACCCGAACCGGAAGCGTAGCCCACCAAAATTTTATGTTCCATACGCTGTGAACCCCTTCTTTGTTCGCCGGACGGACCGGCGCCAGCAGAAACCTCTGTTGAGAATCTAAGTATACCCAAAACGAAAGGCTGCCCTGCCGATCCCTCGAGGATTCTGATCGGTTTTCATCTCTTTCCAGGCCGAATATCAGCCGGGCGCAATGGCCTCAGCAGCTTCGGGGGCCGATCCCGGTCCGGGGTTGGGATTTCCTATTGCGGGTTGGCGCCCGGAGGCTTAAAATATTGCCGTCAAGGGGCCGGGCCATCAGGCCTGGATATCGACAAGGAGAAAAAGTGAAACGAAAAATCACCTTCCCCATTTTGCTACTTCTGGCAGCCATTGCCCTGGCTGCCTGCAGCGGCGGCGGAGATTCCGGTTCAGGCGGCGCTGCCGCGGCCGCCGGTGAGACGCTCTTTGCACAGCAGATCATCGGCGCCCAGCCGGGCTGCGTCACCTGCCACTCTCTCGAGCCCAATACCGTGGTCGTAGGGCCTTCCATGGCCGGCGTTGCCAGCCGTGCGCCGGGACGCGTGCCGGGCCAGAGCGCAGAGGATTATCTGCGCGAGTCGATCCTCAATCCGGATGCGCATGTCGTCGACGGCTTCACGCCCGGGGTGATGGTCCAGGTATGGGCGGATGAGCTGACCGACCAGCAAGTGGACGAACTGGTCGCTTATCTGCTGACCCTGGAGTAACGGCAAGGCCGGCAGCGTTTTCACCTCGAACCACTACATGCAGAGCGCCCAACAGCGCTCTGTTTTTATGCCACCGGTTTCGAGGTGTTTCAATCAGGCGTACAGGATCACATCTTCGGCGACCAACGGCTGCAGGCCGTGCGCGTAGAGCTTAAAGCCCTGGTTGCCAGCGTAATCCGGATGGGTCAGGATATCCAGCACTGCAAACCCCACCCTGTGCGGGGTCAAGGCCGGTTCCAGACCCTGGCGCTCGATGATAGTCGCTGCATCGACGCCGGCGCGACGCGCAAAAATCCGCACCGAGCTGTTCCCCAGTTCGGTCTCAGGGGTCAGGTTGGGCATCAGGTACCGGACCCGAATGCCAAACTGCCCGGCCTCGTTTGCCAGGCAGCGGGCAAATGCGATCTGGGCCGTCTTGGCAGCCACGTAGCCGCTGATTGCGGTGAAATCGGAGCCCGCCGCCAGGCTGGAGACCACCACTATGGTGCTGCCCTCATCGAGGGGGGCCAGCAGGGCCTCGCGCGCCCAGACAAAAGCAGCTTTCACGTCCACGTTCCAGTTGGCGCTGAAGTTCTCCCAGGTCATGTAGCGCAGGTCCTGGATCGGCGCAAAGGAGCCGGCGTTGAGCACCAGCACCTGGGGCCGCTCGCGCTGGATGGTCTTGACCGCCAGAATGCTGTCGGTCGCCTCCCCACTGATGGTGTGGATATCACCCGGCACTTCGGCCTGCAGCCGCGCCAGGTCCGCTTCGCCACGCGCCAGCGCAAATACACGCATCCCTGCCCCAGCCAGGGCCTCGACGATCCCGCGGCCGAAGCCGCGGCTGCCGCCGGTCACGACAGCGGTCTTGCCTTTTAGCTGTTCCATGTGACGCCTCCCGATTTGTGGTATAATTTATTATACTGAAAGGTATATAATTGTCAACTTATTCCGACTCCCCCCGATCTTACGGCCAGTTCTGCCCGATCGCCTGTTCCCTGGACCTGATCGGCGACCGCTGGACCCTGCTGCTGGTGCGCGACCTGAGCTTTGGCCCGCGCCGCTTCACCGACCTGTACCGCGGGCTGCCCGGGATCGGCAGGAACCTGCTCTCAGAGCGGCTCAAGTTGCTGGTGAGTGCCGGGGTGATCGAACAGCGCCGGCTGCCCCCGCCCGCCCCTGCCCAGCCGTATAGCCTGACCGCATACGGGCGCGAACTGCTGCCGATCCTGGACGCCCTTTTCCATTGGGGCCGGCGCCTGCTCGACCCGGGCGACCTGCCGCACGACCACCTGGGAGTGGTCCCCCTGATGAAAGTCGTACAGGAGACGGCTCACCCTGAGCGCTTACAAGGGCTCGAAATGACCACAGAATTCCAGACTGGCGGGGAGGTATTCCAGGCCCGCATCGCCGGCGGCGGGATGGAGGTATTACCCGGCAGCCCGCATCCCCCCGACCTGGTCCTGGCAGCGGAGGCCAAAACCGTCTTGCTGCTGCTCATGGGCGCCTTAACCCATGGGGATGCGCTGGAGTCTGGGGCTGCCAGTCTGGAACGCGGCACTGCCGCTGCGCTTGCCGCTTTTCTGTCCGCGTATTCTTGAACTCCAGACTCCATATCCGGCCTTGCCGCCCCGATCCCTTCGTGATATGGTGGCCGCGAAAGGAGCGGCCTATGCTGGAGCATACCCATTACGAACGAATCGCCAGGAGGATCCCCTTCCTGCAACAGGCCGGCACGCCGCTGGGGCGTGATTTCCTCCGGACAGCCTATCACGCCCGCTTCCGCGCCGGCCGGGAGATCTTCGCCCTGGGCGGCCGGGTGGACGGGATCGCTTTGCTGATCTCCGGGACAGTGCGGGTGTACAAAATCGGTGATTCGGGGCGGGAGATCACGCTCTACCGGTTTGGGCAGGGGGAATCCTGCGTCATCACGGCCAACGCCATCCTCAACAGCCAGCAGTTCCCAGCCATCGCTGTGGTGGAGCGGGACGCGGAAGCGGTCATGGTCCCGTCACGTGACTTCAGCGACTGGGTGCACCGCTACGAACCCTGGCGTCAGTTTGTCTTCCAGCTGAACGCCCAGCGTCTGGCCAGCGTGATGGAAGTGGTCGACGCGGTCGCATTCCAGCGCATGGACCGGCGAATCGCCGCCCTGCTGCTCGAGCGCACCGGCGCCGGCGCCGGCAGTTCTGTGCGCACCACCCACCAGGCGATCGCCAACGAGCTGGGCAGCTCGCGCGAGGTGATCAGCCGG
>JBFKII010000283.1:0-5779 GCA_041632295.1 Anaerolineales bacterium
CCGCGCTCGAAGCGGTAGGTCACCAGCCGATCCGCTCGCTGCCCGACCTCGGCGCCGAGGACGCTCACATCGGGATAGTTCTCCTCGAATTCGACCACCAGTTCCCGGTCGCCCCCGAAGCGGCGCTTGAGCAGGTCGAGATCGTTATCGAATAGCAGCCTGCCCTGATCGATGATCATGACCCGGCGGCAGAGCTTCTCGATGTCGGAGAGATCGGGGGTGGTGAGCAGGACGGTGGTGCCCCGCTGCTGGTTGACATGCGCGATGAAACCGCGGATGCGCTCCTTGGCGACCACGTCCAGGCCGATGGTCGGTTCGTCCAGGAAAAGCAGCGCCGGGTCGTGTAGCAGGGCGGCGGCGATATCTGCGCGCATGCGTTGCCCGAGAGACAAAGACCGCACAGGGTTGTCAATGAAGGGATCGAGCTCCAACAGGGACCGGAACTCGGCCAGGTTGTGGCGGAAAAGAGTGGATGGGATGCGGTAAATGTGCTGGAGCAATTCCAGGGATTCGATCACCGGCAGGTCCCACCACAGGGTGGTCCGCTGGCCAAAGACCGCCCCGATGTGCGCCACGTGCTCCTGCCGTTCTCGCCAGGGCACCCGCCCGCTAACGAGCACGCTGCCCCCGGTCGGAACGAGCAGCCCGGTCAGCATTTTGATGGTCGTGGATTTGCCGGCCCCGTTGGGTCCCAGATAGCCGACCAGCTCCCCGGCCTGGACCTCGAAGTTAATCCCATCGACCGCATGGATCGTCCGGGTGCGGCGGCGCAGCAGGCCGCCGGTGGAGATCTTGAAGTGCTTCTGCAGGTTGTTGACCGTAATGATCATGGTGTTCCTCGGATTCACGTGCCTGTGCTCTGGTAATGGCGGATCCCAAATCGCCAGACAAATATGGAGAGCGCCAGCACGCCCACCCCGACCAGGGGGGAAAGAAATGGCGCATATGCGGGGATTGGAAACGGCGCCGGCTTGTCCAGGAAATAGAGCGCCGGGTAGTAATTCAAAAAAATGGCCGGGACGATAAACGTGAAGAACCGGCGCAGCCAGCCCTGGAAAATGTGCATCGGGTGCGAGATCACATAGCTGCCGCCGTACGTCAGGATATTGATCACTTCGATCGATTCGACCGTCCAAAATGTGACAGTCGCCCCAATGATGAACAGGCCCCCAAAAAACATGACCATGGACGCGATCACGACGAGCAGGTAAGCCAGCTTGAGCGGATTCCAGGCGATATCCAGGGCGTACAGGGCGAAGGCGAATATCCCCACGCCTACCAGCATCTTGCCAATCCGGCGCAGCAAAAAGCGCGAGGACAGGACCTGCACCGTGACGTTGACCGGGCGCAGCAGCACCTGGTCGAATGCGCCCAGCCGCACTTTCTGACCGAATTCCTGGGGGTCGAACCCGCTGAATATCAGGTCCATCGTGCCGAAGGAGAACTCCACCATTCCGTACAGGAAGGCGACCTCCGGGATGGTCCAGCCCCCGATGGTTTCAAAGCGCAGCATCGCCAGTGCCAGGGATAGGAACTCAACCAATGCAGTCAGGCCGGTGCCGAAAAGCAAAAACAGGAACGAGACCCGGTATTGCATTTGCGAGCGGATCTGGACCCCAAGCAGGCGCAGGTAAAGCTGAAAAGTGTGCACCCTCATCCTCCCAGGATCACCAGGCGCCGGACGCCTTGCCGCAGCACCAGCTGGCCTGCCGCCACCAGCACGACAATCCATAGCACCTGGCGCTGGATCGCAAAGATGAATTCCGGACCAGTCAGCACGCCAACGTAAACGTCCATGACGACGTTGAGCGTGTAGGGAAAAGGCGTCAGGTTTGCGATAGTGGTAAACCAATCCGGCAGATATCGTAAGGGCATGAGAAATCCCGATAAAGCCCAGGAGATGATGAAAACGAAGCGCCCAATCCCGGTCGCGTTCGGGCTCCAAAAAGCCGCCAGATTGACAAGGAAGCGCCAGGAAAAACTGACCAACCAGCTCAGCACCACGACCAGCGCAAGCGAAAACCACTGCGAAAGGGACTGCGGGTAGGCCAGGTCGAAAAATGGCAGGTAAAGTAGGATCAGGAGGACGCCGCGCAGCAGGAACTGCACACCCGCCCGGCCAAGATCGCGTGCCATCCAGAAGGTGAACAGGTTGAGTGGTTTCAGGAGATCGCTGCTGATCTCGCCACTGTACACCGTGTTCATCAGGTCGTACCAGCTGAACATCGCCAGGTAGCCGATCACCGCTTGAGTAAGGACCATGTAGGTGGCCCCGCCCTGGACATCTACCCCGGCGACCTCGCTGCGGGCGCCGTATAGAGCTGCCATGATGGCGATCCTGAATATGCCGAAGAAATAGTTGGTGAACAGCCCTGCAAAAGCAGCCGTCCGGTAGGTCAGCTGGCGGCGGAAGGAGCGGAGGGTGATTTCCCAGAACAGGCGCATGATGGGTCCGGAGAGTCCGGATTAAATCGATATTGCAGCAGGGGCAGGTCCTGTGACAGCGGAATTAAACCAAAAAAGCGCGGTTTCTTCCAAAATCCATCAGGCCGGCGATGGGCAAAATGCTCTCCGCCGGCCGGAGAAGCTCCATATGTTGATGCTTTAGCATACTTTGTTTGAAACTTGCCGCCTGGAATGACTGAAAGGCAAGTCCTGAACGTAATCCGATTGGTCTCATCTGTCCAGATCAGGATCCCCTTCAGCGGCGTTCAGGGTGTGCTTCCACTCGCTGCCGCTTCGGCTGGCGCAACGAAGTTGCGCCGCTCAGGGAATGGCTTGGTCAGGATGACAGCAAACGAGGAATTTGATCCGATCCGTAATCCCGAACAATGGTCGAGGGATTTTTTGAAATCGGGGCTATCGTTCGCAGCCCGGATTGAAAGACTCCACCAGGAAAAAGGTGTAATCTGTACAGTCGTTCTCGGAAGGCGCGTGTGGTTTTTGGATACGGTTTTCAACCGGGGGGAGGGTGCGCAGGAAGCGGATGATCGCCTGCAGGTCCTCTTCGTCCAGGTTGGAGAGATGGTCCCAGGTCATGCCCTGCCAGTGGAGCGGCTGGCCGTCGCGCGAGACGCCGCTGCGAATTGCGCGGGCGATCTCCGCGTCGCTCCACGATCCGATCCCGGTCTCATTATCCGACGAGATATTGCGCACCCACATGGTTCCGAACGCCGGGCTGTTGACCTTACTGCCCCCTTCGCCTTGATTGCCGTGGCAGAACGCGCAGGATGTGACCGTGAACAGGTACCGGCCCCGCTCGGCCAGCGAAAAGTCTTCGGGTGAATCGAAATCTGCCGGTTCGATCTGGGGGATATCACCGGTGACCGCCAGGTTGACAATCTCCGGCGGCACGAAAGGCAGCACCGGGGTGCTGTACATGAACCAGGCCAGAAAACCCAGAAAACCGATCCCGCTCCAGGCAGCGGCGAATTTCAGCCAGTTTCGGGTGCCCTGGGGTGGGACGCTGCCGGGTGAGCTGGCGTAGTAACCGGTCACCGCCCAGAGCAGGACCAGGTACTGGGCGCCGATCAACACGGGCTGCAGCCATTCCGGCCCGAGGATTCCGGGGTCGGTCTGGCCGAAGTTTCCCGCCCGGTAGACCAGGGCATCAGGATTCCCAAGCGGGGGGAGAAAGCGGGAGGCAGCGGTTTTGCTTATCACGCTTTCGATGAAGCCGTGTTTTAGCGGCGGCGGGATGCGGTTTGTGACCGGTGGCAGCGTTTTCAGGTAGTGCCCGATCCCGAGGGCATCTTCTTGCTCAAAGGAATGCAGGATCATCCAGGGCATCCCCCAAAAATTGAGGTTTCTGTCCCGGCCGCGGCCGTTCCGGATTGCGTCAGCGATCTGTTCCGGGGTCCATTTGCCCAGGCCGGTTTCCGGATCGCTCGTCAGGTTGCGGGAAACGAAGGTGCCTTGTGGGCCGGCAGGGATGCCCATCCCGCCTGCCAGGTAGTAGCTGTCGCCCGAATAGATCAAGGCCTGGTCTTCGATCTGGGTGTGGCACAGGCCGCACATCTCGAGGTGGACCAGGTACCGGCCGCGCTGCACCGGATCGGTTGAGAACCCGGGGCCTTCCAGCCGCCCTCCGGGCTCCCAGGGCGGGGTTCGAGCCAGGGATAGCACGTAGTTGGTCAGGTCCCAGCGCTGATCAGCAGTCAGGGTTTCTTCGAAAGGCGGCATCGGGGAGGGGCTCATCCCGGTTGTGATGCGGTTGTAGATATCCTGCGTGCGCTCGCCGCCGCGGAATGTCCAGGGGGCGGTCAGATCGCGGGCATCGACCGGGTAGCCGCGCTGGTCCAGAAGCCGGGTGCGGGCGCGGCCGTCCGTTCCATGGCAGGCGGCGCAGCCTGCGCTTTGGAACAGGTCCGCGCCGAGGGCGATCGATTCTGGGATTGAGCGGACCTGGTCTTGGTGGTCGATCGCCATCTCTGCGGATGACAACTGCAAACCGGAGAAACCGGCCACCAGTTCGACTAAGGCACCGATCTCCAATTCGCTTAGCACATCTCCCCAATAAGGCATGGCGCTGGCCGGCAGCCCTTTGGCGATCGTGGCGGCCAGGTCATCGGCGGTGGGGGGCTGGCCGGCGGGGGTGGACTTGTATTTGAACTGGCCCAGCGTGAAATTGGTCGGGCGCGGGATCATCGAGGGTGCTGCAGGACCGTCTCCAGCACCGTTTGGTCCGTGGCAGATTGCACAGCGCTCTGCGTACACCCGCTCGGCCAGGGGGGCGTCGGGCGGCATGTCCGAGCCGGGCGGCCAGGCGATGGGCTGGTACGGTGCGGGCTGCCAGGGTTCCGTCGGTTGGCGGTACGCGTTCCGGGCATAAAGCGAACGGCCCAGGTCCAGAAGGAGAAGCAGGGCGATCGCGGTCAGGAGCACGCGGCTACGAGAGCGGGGGAACCAGTTCCGGGCTGTGTTCATCCTGGACCTCCTTGAAATCCGTTTTGGAAAGTCCGGCTATTACGCCAGATCCTTTCTTCTTACGCTGGGCTGCCGAGTGCCGCCCGGCTGAAACAGGGAGGTGATCGAACGCCCGCGCCAGGCCAAAGCGAGGCATATTGCCGTAGATGCTCTCAAATTCTCCTGGTGCTACCTGGTACGTTTCGTGCCAGATCCCCACGCTACCGTCGTCGCCGACCGTTTGACGGAACATGCGCCAGGCCGGGAGGTGTGGATCGGAAGGGCTGCGGGCGAATCGCTCCAGGTCTGCAATTGAGCGCCAGTAGGAGAGCATCAGCGTGGTGCGCCCGTTGAAAAAATTCTCAGCGCCCAGGAAACCCTTCTCCGGGTGGCGGTAAAGGTTTTGGACCATCGGCCCCATGGCGCGCATGACCGGCAGCCAGCTGCGGAATTTTAAGAACCGGTTGATGCGCATGCCGATCAGAAAGACGACGAAAGGTTGGGCAGATTGGGCCGTGTAGCGGCCTGAATAGATCTGGGTGGTCATGGGCTCTCTCCTTTATTTCCGAACAGTGTTCGGCAGCCAATAAAAAAATTTTCAGTCGCCGGCCAGGCCGTTGACAAAGGTCTCCAACGCCCAGCGGTTGACCGGTTGGTAGGGGACTTCAAAATTTTTGAGCGCCGTAATGCGCAGCATCGCCATCCCATGAACGAATGCCCAACAGGCATAGGAAACCGGGAAAGCGTCGAATTGGCCGGTTTGGAATACCCCCTGGTCGATGCCGTCCTGCACGGTGGCCATCAGCAATCCGAAGGAGCCGCTGGTTTCCCGGGAGGACGAGGGCTCTGAAGGCGCCTGGTCCGTACGGGTGAA
>JBFKII010000284.1:0-5778 GCA_041632295.1 Anaerolineales bacterium
ACGACAGCGGGATCGCTTTCGTCCGCCAACCAGCAGCTCTTCAGCGTGCGATGGCCGCCGGGCCGGCCGCATACCTCGACGGGATGGCAGCCTCCAACCGGGAGCCGGACCACTACACGCCCGATATGTCGCGGCGGGCCCGCGGCATCGAAATCTGGGCGGCCCTGCAGTCACTGGGAAGGAGCGGCCTGGCAGAAATGGTCGAACGCTGCTGCCGGCTGGCACGGCAAATGGCGGACGGGCTGCAAAAGTCCGGATTCGATGTATTGAACGAAGTGGTACTCAACCAGGTGGTGGTCTCTTTCGGAAGCCCGGAGCATACCCGGGAGGTCATCCGCCGCGTCCAGGAGGGTGGAGAAATGTGGGCCGGTAGCACGGTCTGGCAGGGCCGCACAGGCATGCGGCTCAGCGTTTCCAATTGGTCCACCACCCAAGCGGACATCGCCCGGAGCCTGGAAGCCATCCGCCAGTCGGCAGATCGGGTATGATTCGCCTGAAGTCAAATCAACGTTCTTACAATTCTTGCTTCCCCCTGCCCACGACCGGTGAATTCCATTTACGAAAAGAGGCCCCCTATGGAAGACAATTCTCGCAACGATATACGCAAGCTGTTGAAAACCTTCGGCATCAATGCGGATGAAGCCATCATCGCCCACCTGGCCCGCAATCCGGAATGCCCGGATCTAAAAATCCGGATCACCCTGGAAGACCTGACCGATTACGGGACCGATCTACCAGATAAAAGCCTGGGGTATGAAATTGAGGGGACGATCCGTCGCTGACGGTCCTAACGCCCGACCACACCCCAGACCCGGATAATCCCATCCCCGCCGCCCGAAAAGAGCAGGCTGCCGTCAAGCGAAAAGGCCAGCCCGCTGACTACGTCTGCGTGCCCGGTTAAGGTTTGCAGCAGGGTTTCGCTTGAAACCTGCCACAGTCGTACGGTTCCGTCTAAAAGCCCCGTCGCCAGAATATCGCTGTCGGGAGAGTGTGACAGGCTGCGGATGGCCGAGGCATGTCCCTGGTATTGCTTTTCAAATTCAAGGCCTTTCCCTGTCCGCCAGCGCATGATGGCGCCGTCCAGGGTTCCGCAAACCAGATGTTTGCCGTCCGGTGAAAAAGAAGCGCTGACGACTTCACTGCCGATCTCCTCGTGCACTTCGATCAGGTGGCCGTCCCTCGAGCGCCACAATCGCAGGGTGGAATCGCTTCCAAAACTGGCGATGCGTGTTCCCTCTGGAGAATAGCAGATCTGGGTAACGGGTCCCTGGTGGCCCTCCAGGGAGTACTGAAGCTCCGATGTATCCGGGCTCCAGACTTGAATAAAACCCTTGCGGCTTCCCACCGCAATCCGGCCCCCGTCCGGGGAAAACGCCAATGCGCTCGACTCCCCTTTCAAGGGAATCTTGATCCGCAGCACATAAGGGTTCGTTCGCCAGATCAGCAGCTCCTGGTTGTGCGATACCGCCGCTGCAATTTCCCCCCTCGGGGGAGAGTCCATCAGGCCTGGGATGATATTTTCCGCCAAAACCCCCGATTCTCGACCGTCTGCCAGATTCCAGAGGCGGATGCTGCCATCTTCCATCGCGGACAAAATAAAGTTCCGGCCCGCGCTGACATGAACCTTGAGCACACCGGCGCTGAATTCATTCAGGGTTTGAACAAGCTGCGCGGGCTCCAGGTCCCAGACTCGGACCAGATTATCCCCGGCGCAGGCGGCCAGGAATGACCCGGAAGCGGAGTGTGCCAAACCGCGCAGCGCCCCGAGCGGCTCGCCAACAGGACGGGCGATGGCGGGTGAATCCACATCCCATTGGAGCAAGTTGCCATCCTGGTCCCCGGCGGCCAAATGCTGGCTTTTTGAGGAAAATGACAGGGCGCGCACGGGGGACTTCAATCCGACCAGCCGGCTGGCCCGTTTTCGAGACAAGTCCCAGATTACGACCGGGCCTTCCTGTGTCCCAGCAGAAAGGAAGCGGCCATCTGGGGCAAAAACAGGTTTATTCAGGGAGAATTCACTTTCCAAAATCCCTGAAGGCTCGCTGCCTGCCAGAGATTGCAGGCGGATTTTTTGATCCCCTGCCGAAATCGCAAGCTGTGTTCCGTTCGGGGAAATGTCGATCCCCGTGACTCGGGGCAGCTGGCTTTGCAGGACCCGCAGCATCCGGCCGTCTGGCACCCCCCAAAGGCGCACCGTGCCGTCGTCCGCACCCGAAACCAGGGCAGTCCCGTCGGGATAGAAAGCCAGATCGGCGATCCGCCGGGCATGCCCGCGCAGTTTCCGGCTCATCGCGCCATCAGCTGTCCGCCAGATCCAGATCGTTCCATCCTCAAACCCGGTTGCAAGCAGCGCACTGTCCTGCGACATCGCCAGGGCGGTAACCTGCGCATCTGCATCAAAAATGCGGGCGATCTCGTTACGGTTTTTGTAAAAGAAGTAAACCCCGATCGTAGTACTGACCGCCAGGTACTGGTCATCCGGCGTGTACATCAGGTCGCGCGGTTTCCCCAGGCCCCAGCGTGCCAGACGGACAACCCGGCTGGCGTTCTCCACGGATATCAGCGCCGGAGAAATCTTGAGGGGAGAAAAAATAGGGAGCGGTGTAATGAAATCGAACGTATCCGCGCGCACAGCGTGATCCAGGAGCGAGGTGACATAATGACCCTTGCGATGGTAATCCGGCCGACGGTTGATCAATGCCAGGAAATGGGACTGAGCTTCCGCCCAGTCCTCGTATTCAAAGGCCATAAAACCAGCATCGAAAATTTCTGCCAGTTCAGCTTCTTCCCGGCAATGCTCGATGGCTGTTTTCCATGATTCTTTGATATCCCGGTCCATGGCGCTCGAGAGCAGTGTTTCGTAAAGCCCGATCGCCTCCTCCCAGCGTTCTTCCATCTCCATCGCCCGGGCTTTGGCCTCCAGATCTGCCTGTTTTTGCCAGCGGAAAAGCGTGTGAACCTGGTCCGCCTTACTGATATCTCCCGCGAGTCGGTAGGATTCGGAGGCGCCCTCCAAATCGTTGCGCAACAATGCGACATCTGCCCGCCGAACCTGCAGCGAGATGTACAACTGGTAAGCCGCGCTGTCGTCAGGGGATATTTCCAGCGCCTTGCGGCACAACTCCAGCGCTGCGGTCTCCTCGTGGCCGGCCACGAGGGCCCGTCCTTTGGCCACAAGCGCTGCCACGTACGCAGTTTCTCCCAGCTTCGGATCGGCAGCATAGACCGCTTCTAACTCGGTCAGGCCGCCATCGATGTCATCGACTCGCAGCAGGGTCTCCCCGAGCAGCAGCCTGGCCTGGACATTTTCAGGGTCGAGCGAAAGCGCTGTCCGTAGAAAATGAATGGCCTCATGCCGGTTGTTTTCATCCAGATAATTTCTGGCAACCGTCAGGAACTGCTGGGGATCATCCGCAGAGACACTCAAAAGAAATTCCTCAAGTCATCCATCACTGCGCCACGATTTCGACCAGGCCTATTCGGACAGCCACACCCATTCCAGGTTGCGGCTGGAGGTGTTGTACAACACCAGCGAACGCCGCCCGTTCAAACCCATGATCTCTCCGGGATTGAGCAGAAGCGTCCCGGCTATCTGTTCGCTGTGGGCGGTATGATCGTGGCCATAACAAACCAGGTCAAACCGCCCAGAGCCAGCCAGGCCCCTGGCGATATCCGGGTAGTGGTTCATGGCGACCCCGAGTTCATCAAGTTTTAACACGGCAAAAGGACCGTGGATGTGAACATTTTCCGCTTTTTGGGCGGCCAGGGTGAGCATGCGCTGATCACCATCGTTGTTCCCCCAGATCACGTGCACCGGTTTCCCCGCCAGCCCCTCCCCCAGCCGGGCGACCACAAACGGGCTGCACAAGTCTCCACAGTGCAGCACAGCGTCAGCGTTTTGAAGATAGGGCATCGCTTCTGCCAGCGCCCAAATATTGTCATGTGTGTCGCTCAGGATGGCTATTTCCATGCTATTTTTTACGCCTTTTCCCTGGGCCTGGCCCCGTCTTGCGGCCAATTCCTGCGGTTCGGGTTATGATATCCCGATTGCCTCGCCGCAGGTATGTGACCGCCGAGTTTCAATAAATAGGATAACACGATAGATCAAATGAAACCAAGAAATGAATCCCTAATCCTTACTATTTTGACCGTGGGGGCTGTCGTCCTGGCATTTGTCAGCGGCTACCTTGCCCACGATCTTTTTGCCACTCCGAACCGGGATTTTCCAATTCTCGCCCAGGCCCAGGAAATCCTGATCGAGAACACCATCCGTTCGATCCCGGGCGAGCGGAGGATGGAATACGGGATGATCCGCGGCATGATCGCCACCCTGGAGGATCCCTTCACCACTTTCAACGAACCGGCCCAGCACGAACTGCAGACCGACTCTCTGCAGGGCACATTCGGCGGCATCGGTGTCCGGCTGGTACAGCAGAGCGATGGGGCTTTTTTGTTGTATCCCTTTCCGGAGGGGCCCGCGAGCTTGGCCGGCATCCAGGACGGCGACATGCTCGTGGCTGTGGATGGCCGCGACTTCAAATCTGGAGCGCCTGTCGACGAGATCACCGCCGCCATTCGCGGGCCTGAAGGAACGGACGTCCGCATCAGGATTTCCCGAGGTTCTGCGGGAGAGCTGCTCGACTTCAGCATCCAGCGGGCGGAGGTCCCCCTCCCCTCGGTGACCTGGCGCATTTCGGCCCAAGAGCAGCGACTCGGTATCATTGAGATCAACATTATCGCCGACCGCACCCCGGAGGAAATCCGTGCTGCGGTCGAGGACTTGCGCGCTCAGGGGGCCACCCATTTCGCCATGGATTTGAGGGCCAACGGCGGCGGGTTGTTGGATGCCGGCGTGGATGCCGCCCGGCTTTTCCTGGCGGACGGGGTTGTGATCCAGCAGCAGTACCGTGACCGGGAGGTGGATACATTTTCTGTTCGCGAACCGGGACCGCTGGAGGGGCTGCCCCTGCTGATTTGGGTCGATCATGGTACGGCCAGCGCGGCGGAAATCCTGGCAGGGTCGCTGCAGGCCCAAGGGCGCGCCGAATTGATCGGCAGCCCCACCTTCGGCAAGGACGTCATCCAGCTGGTGTTTGAGCTCAGAGACGGATCGAGCATCCAGGTAGCTGCCGCGCGCTGGTGGTTTCCGGATTTCCAGTTCCCCAATGGCGATGCAGGGCTGCTGCCGGACCACGAAATTGCCCCCGGCCCTGAAGCTGGTTTGGATTATGAGCGCCGCACGATCGAGATTTTTTTTGAGGGCGGTGGCTGATCGCATCGATTTCATGAAAAAATAACAGCCCCCCTGCCGGACCAGGAGGGCTGTTTCGTTGAATTTAGGAATGTGGTTTATTTTTGCAGGTCGATGGTCGGCGGAGTCTGGTAGCTGGCTGCGTCATCGTTGACAATGTCGATGGTTGCATCACCGTGGACGAAGACGTTGTAGCCGATCAACTGGGTGTTGAAGGATTGGATCAGGCTGCTGGTGCCGCCCACTTCGATCTCGCCGTCCGGGGCGTACACGGTGCCGAGATAGCGGGAGCTGGCGTTACCAAGCATGTTGACCGAGCCGTTGTTCCCCCTCGCCAGATAAATCAGGAGGGAAACCAATGCCGGATCGGGGTCCGGGGTGGCGCTAGGGGCGGAGAGGTCGACGTACGAACCGCCGCTGGTGTCGAAATCCCCGTTGATGATGTAGATGGTCACGCCGTTGCCGATCAGCTTTCCCTGCCCGCTGACGTCGACATCGCCCGAGATGCAGTAAAGGCCGGGGTTCAT
>JBFKII010000285.1:0-5751 GCA_041632295.1 Anaerolineales bacterium
AGCGGTTGGGGTAGATGGTCGGGCGCGGCGGTGACGATGATTGCGTCGTACGGGGCAAATTCCTCCCAGCCGAAATAGCCATCGGCGTGCAGGACCTGAACCTGCGGATAGCCGGCCATTTCAAGCACGGCAGCAGCCCCGGCGGCCAGCTCGGGGATGATTTCGACCGTGTAAACCCGCATGCCCATGGCTGCAAGGATGGCGGCCTGGTAGCCGCTGCCGGTGCCGATCTCCAGGACTTTGTCGCCCGGCTGCAGGCCCAGGGATTCGGACATTAAAGCCACGATGTAAGGTTGTGAGATGGTTTGGCCGTAGCCGATCGGCAAGGGGTGGTCGGCGTAAGCCCGGCCTAGGTATTCGGCGGGTACGAACAGGTGGCGGGGGACCGTGCGCATCGCTTCCAAGACCAGTGCGTCGCTGATCCCGCGGCCCTCGATCTGATCCGCTACCATTTTCAAGCGCGGTTCTCGAAACACATCGGGGGTTGGGCTGGGTTCCGGGGAGCCGGTGGGCACCGTAAAACCGGTGGGTGCCGGTGGTGGTGTGGTGGAGGGTGCCGGCAGAGGTGTGGTCTCTGGGGCAGGGGCGCGGCAACTCACCAGGATCAGGGCGATCCAAAGGAGGATCAGGTGGGAGAGGTACGGCCGGCCGGTTTTTGCCCGGTGCGGCCAGGCCTGGCAGGTCATGGGAGGGGAGGTTGCAAGCCTGGCATCGGTCAGTCCAGGTATTTCAGACCGCTGCCGGTGTTGAACAGCACAACGCGGGCGTCGCGCGCCAGGGTCCCATCGGAAAGCAGCTTTTCCAGCCCGGCCAGGGTGGCGGCGCCCTCGGGGGCGGGGAAGATGCCCTCCGCTTGGGCCATCTGGCGCTGGGCATCCCGGATCTCGTCGTCGCTGACGGCCACCGCTGCGCCCCCGCTGGCGCGGATGTCCCGCAGGATCAGCCGGTCGGCGAAGCTCATGGGCACCCGCAGGCCGGAGGCGATCGTGTGGGCGTCCGGCCAGGGCTGGCAGGCTTCGGCCCCTTCCTGCCATGCCTTGACGACCGGTGCGCAGCCGGCCGCCTGGACCGAAAACATGCGCGGCAGGGCGGGTTCCTCCAGCCAGCCCAACTCGGTCATTTCCTGGAAGGCTTTCCACATCCCGACCAGCCCGGTGCCGCCGCCGGTGGGGTAGATGATGGCGTCGGGCAGCGCCCAGCCGAATTCTTCGGCCAGCTCGTAACCCATGATTTTCTTGCCCTCGGTGCGGTAGGGCTCTTTGAACGTGGAGACATCGAACCAGCCCTCGGAGGCGGCCTTGGCGCGCGCCAGGGCGCCGGCGTCGCTGATCAGGCCGTCGACCATCTCGACAGTCGCCCCGGCGATCTCGCTTTCGACCACGTTGGCTCTGGGTGTGTCGGCGGGCATGAAGATGTGCGCAGAGAGCCCGGCCCGTGCGGCGTAGGCCGCCAGGGCGCCGCCGGCGTTGCCGGCTGTGGGGATGATCAGCTTGCGGACGCCGAGTTCCCTGGCTTTGGACACCGCAGCGGCCAGGCCGCGGGCTTTGAAGGACCCGGTCGGGTTAAGGCTCTCGTCCTTGACGTACAGCCTGTGGGTACCCAGCTCTTCTCCGAGGCGCGGGGTGTGGAGCAGCGGGGTGTCGCCCTCGCCCAGGTGGACGAAATTGGCCGGGTTCCGCACCGGCAGCAGCTCCTGCCAGCGCCACATGCCGCGCGGCCGGGTACGGAAGGCGTCGCGGTCCACCTTGCTGCGCAGGGCGTGGAGGTCGTACCCGGCCAGCAGGGTGGCCTGGCAGGCCGGGCAGAAGGTCTGGACCTGGTCGGGGTCGTAGTGCTCGCCGCACTCGGAGCAGGTCAGGGAATTCAGGTAGGAGGCCATCGCGGGGCCATTATACAGCACCGCCGCTCCCAGCCGATTTGCGCATAGCCAATAGCTCTATAGGTCAAACCGCTGGGGGGATAGGCGGATTGCGTATAGCCATAATCTAATCTTGTTAAATTACCAAAGCCCCACCTCAATACCAAGCATCCGCCATTTCCTCCTTCCGCCTGGCGATAAAGTCCAACAGCGCCTCATCCACAGCAGGGTCGAGGGGAGGGGGTTCATATCGGACGAGCATTTCTTTCCAGCTCGCATGGGCGCGCTGCTCTGCGGTTTTGCCCCCACTTTCCACCCACTGCTCATAGGTCTGGTTGTCCGTCATCTTGGCGCGATAGTTGGCCTCCCGAAAGTGCTCCAGCGTGTGGCGCGCGCCGAGAAAGCCGCCCCCTGGCCCGGCTTCTCGAAACGCATCGGCCGCCAATTGGCTGTCGTCAAGGTCCAAACCTCGCAAATAGCGCTGCAGCATGCCGCAGCGGTCTGCATCCAGAATGAACTTTTCATACCCGATGCTCAGTCCTCCCTCCAGCCAGCCTGCCGCCTGAAGGATGAAATTCGCCCCGGCCATGATGCCGCCCATGATCGCGTCGGCCGATTCCGCCATCGCCTGGCCGTCGGCCACCTTGGAGGCGGTGTAGTGGCCGCCGCAGCGGAAAGGCAGCCCCAGCCGCCGCGCCAGCTGGCCGATCGCCTGCGCCGCCAGCGTCGACTCGGGCGTGCCAAACGTCGGTGCGCCGGTCTTCAAATCCATCGTGGTCAGGAAGTTGCCATACACCACCGGGCAACCGGGTCGCACCAGCTGGCTCAGTCCGATCCCCACCATCGCCTCCGCATGGGCCTGGGCGATCGCAGCGGGCATCGTAACCGGACTCATCGCGCCGCCCAGGATAAACGGCGAGATCACCAGCCCCTGGTTGGCGGCGGCATACGTGCGCAGCGCGCCGGACATGATCTCATCATAAACCAGCGGCGAGTTGACATTGATGTTGCCTTGGATGACGCAGTGACGGTCCATGAAAGCCTCGCCGAAGACGATCTGCGCCATGCGGATCGAATCGGCCGCCCGGGAAGGGGCGGTCACACTTCCCATGAAGGGCTTATCTCCATAGCGCAGGTGTGCGTAGACCATGTCGAGGTGCCGCTTGTTGACGGGGATGTCGACCGGCTCGCATAGCGTCCCGCTCTGGTGCTGCAGCCAGGGGGCCATGCTGGTCAGTTTGACAAAATTCTGGAAGTCCTCGATGGTGCCGTAGCGCCGGCCGCGCTCGAGGTCGGTCACAAACGGCGGCCCATAAGCGGGGGCAAAAACCACGCTGTCCCCGCCAAACCGGACCGTCCGCTGCGGGTTGCGGCTGAACATCTCAAACGTGCGCGGGGCGGTCGCACAGAGCGCGCGGACATGGCCTTTGTCAAACCGCACCCGCGTTCCGCGAACCGTCGCACCGGCCGCTTGAAACAACCGCAGCGCTTCGGCATCTCCCTGGAATTCAATCCCAATTTCAGACAGGAGCCAATCGGCATGATCTTCCAGTTTCTGTACGCCTTCTTCGTCCAGCAGGTCATACACCGGGATCTGTCTCCGGATGGTTGCGGGAATCGGGACCGCAGCCTGCATTTTTGATTTCTTCCGGCGCCTGCCGGAGCGACGCCGCGCTGGTCTGGTCATTGTCCTTCCTTATTTACTGCCACCCGGCCGGGCCCGGTGGGCGATCCGGCTGCCTTGGAAATCGCCGCTTTCTGAAGGGTTGCGATTTCACAGGGCCATGCATAACTTTCGAAACGCTGTGCCTGGTGTGTTTTTACCACAGGTAACCCCGGTATTTTCACCTCAACAGGATCAGGTACGATTAAGCGCATGATCCAGGTCGAAATCGAAACCAGCATCCACAAGCCGCCCGGTGAGGTCTTTGATTTCATCGCCAACTTCGAAAACAACCCGCGTTGGCAGTCGGGAATGGTCTCCGCAACCTTCACCAGCCCGGGACCGTTGTCGGTCGGGTCGACGTACGACCAGGTGGCGCAATTTTTAGGCCGGAAAGTGGTCTCCTCTTTTGAGGTGATCGCCCTGGAGCCCGGGCGGCTGGTCAAGGCGAAAAGCACCGCCGGCTCATTCCCGATCACCTTCACCCGCATCGTTGAGCCGCAGGGGGAGGGCTCGCACGTCCGGGCGATTGTCGAGGGCGACGCCAGCAGTTTTTACCGCCTGGCGGAACCGCTGCTCCGTTGGATGGTGCGCCGCTCCGTCCGGGGAGACTATGCCAATCTGAAGCGCCTGCTCGAGCGAGGTCCCTAAACGAACCGCACCCGCGCACCCGGGTGCTTGACTGCAGATCCCTCATTTTGCTAAGATCGCCTCAGAACGGGTGGGGTGTGCCCGCTTGCAACCAAGGGAAAATATGAGCGAGAAAATCGATTATTCTCAACTCCTGATGCCTCTGACAGACGATCCCAAAGCGCTGGAGACCGCCTACCGCCAATCCGAGGATGACAACCGGTCTGCGGACTTTCGCCAGGCGATCGAGACCCTGTTCGAGCGCGCCCCCGAGAACCGCCTGCTGGCCGCCTGGCATTATCGCTTGTCCTACGACCCGCCGGCCGCCGCTCGCAGCGCTACGAACTGGCTTCGTGTCATCGCCCTGAGCATCGCCTCCGGCCTGGCGCTCTGGCTGATCTCCGATGAAAACTTCACGATCGTCGAGCCGATTCCGGCGATCTTCCACCTGTGGGGCCCGATCGTAGTGCTTTTCATCCTGGCGTACTTCGCAATCGAAGACCGCCAGGTGCGGGGCCGAGCCGTCTGGTCTGGCGCTCTCCTGGCCCTGGCAGCGGCGTACGGGCTGGTCGCGGCCGGTTTCGATTTTCAACACGCCCCGCAGTACCGGGACCTGCTGCTGCTTTACCTGCCCTTCATCTCCTGGTCGGCGCTGGGAGTCACCCTGCTGGGGCGCCGATCCGGCGCCGCCGGCCGGTTCGTGTTCCTGCGCAAGTCTTTGGAGATTTTCGTCACTGGCGGCCTGTACCTGGGGGCCGGGATGATCTTCGGCGGGGTGACCATCGGGCTGTTTGCTTCGCTCCAGGTGAATTTTCCGGAAATCGTGATCCGATTGATCGCCGCCGGCGGCGCCGGCCTGATCCCGCTGATCGCCGTGGCAAGCGTATACGAAACTGGCCTGCCCCCAGAGCATCAGACAGTGGGGCAGGGAGTCGGAAAACTGGTCCCTATCCTGACCCAGCTGCTGCTTCCGCTCTCCCTGGCCGTGCTGGTGATCTTCATCTTCTTCATCCCGTTCAATTTTATGGCGCCCTTCCGGGACAGAGACGTCCTGATCGTCTACAACATCCTCCTATTTGGCATCATGGGCCTGCTGCTGGGGGTTACGCCTGTGGCGGAAAGCGACCTGGCCCCCATCATCCGTCCCTGGATCCGGCGCGGCGCGGTCGCCCTGGCCAGCCTGACCGTCCTGGTCAGCCTGTACGCCCTGGCGGCGGTGGTGACCCGCACCGTGCAGGGCGGCTGGACGATCAACCGCATCACGGTGATCGGATGGAACAGCATCAACATCGGGCTGCTGCTTTTCGCCACCGTTCGCCTGCTGCGCAGCGACCCAGCAGCCTGGACAGCCGGCTTGAAAGAGGTTTTCAAGCTGGGGTCGGTGCTCTACGTCGCCTGGGTGCTGGCGGGGGTGTTGCTGTTTCCGCTGATATTTTAAAAGCCTGGTTCTCGACCAGCCGGAAGAGGCTTCCCCCCGGGCCATTTAATGCGCTATTTTTCATTTCCACCTGCCCGCCGGTTTACTTCCACGACCAGAAGGCGATCGAACCGTCCCCAAGTCTGGAAGGCGCATCGCCGCCATCGGCAGTCACAACCCACA
>JBFKII010000286.1:0-5745 GCA_041632295.1 Anaerolineales bacterium
CTCAGCTCAGAAATCCTGCTGGCCGATGCCGAACACACGCGCACCGACCTGTTCATTTCGCTTTCGGTCATCCTGGGCATGGCCGGCGTCTGGCTGGGCTGGCACTGGCTGGACCTGGCCCTGGCGGGGTTGATCGTGCTGCTGATCCTGCGGGCAGGGTTCCGCATTCTGCGCGATTCCACTTCCTGGCTGACCGACCGAATCATGGCCGATCCCGAGAAGGTCGAGGCGCTGGCGAGCGAGGTCCCCGGCGTGCTGTTCGTGCACAACGTGCGCTCGCGCGGGGCGCCGGGGTTTGCGTTCATCGACCTGCATGTCAAAGTCCACCCGGGCATGAGCACCGAGCAGGCCCACGCCATCGCCAGCGAGGTGGAAAGGCGTCTCAAAACCGAGCTGGAAGGCGTCGTGGACACGCTGGTCCACATCGAGCCGGCGCGGAAAACGGTCCGGGTGATCGAGCAGATTTCCTACCAGCTGCGCCAGCTGGCCGATGGGATGGGGCTCGGCATCCATGACATCCACGTGCGTGCCCTGGATCCCGAAGGCTATGCTGTTGAACTGCACCTGGAGATGAAGGGGGAAATCTCGCTGGGGGAGGCGCATGCCCTGGCGGATGAATTCGAACGCCGTGCGGCAGGGATCGTCTACCAGCCGCTCCAGTTCGTCACCCACCTGGAGCCGATCCCGGACCGGGTGCTGGAGGCGGGAGGGGAGATCGCCGTGGGAAAGCGGGAGCGGTATCTGCAGGCGATCGCCGGGTACGCCCTGCGCGACCACATCCTGGCTCTCGAGACCTACCGGTTGGGAGGGCGCGTCGGGGTGGCGGTGAAGGTCCGGGCGGACCCGGCCGCCTCGCTCAAAGAAGCCCACAACCAGGCGGAGAACATCGAGCGTGCCCTGATGGATCATTTTCCTGAAATTCACCGGGTGACGGTGCACATGGAGCCCGGCGCCCCGGACTGAGCGCTTACAGCAGGCGGATCTGCAGCGATTCGTACTGGAAATCGTCCAGCTGCAGCTGTTCGTCCACGTTGGAGCGGGAGGTGATCGGGCTTTCCGCCAGGCGTCGCAGCGCGCGGAACTTCAAAAAACGCCACGATTTGAGGGCATTGTCCAGCCTTGGGTCGCGCTGCCGCTTGTGGAGGATCAGGTTGGCGCGACTGCCCGGCACCACGATGAAAGGCTGGCCGGGCAGGGCGTGCCGGCCGTAAACGATCCCCCCGACGGCGGCGGAGGTGGTGATGTAAAAACTGTAGGTTCCCAAAAGGTCCGACCAGACGATCGGGATCCCACCCTCGACCTGGAAACCCAGTCGCTCGCCGAGGCGGATCAGCTGGCCGGCGATCTCGCCAAGCTCTGCGCGCCGGGCGCCGGGTTCGTCCTCGGGCCGCAGCGACCAGCCCCCTTGAGAGTCTTGCTGCCCATAAGACTGCAGGCAGGCTACTACCAGATCCTCCTCCGGGGTCAGCAGGCCGGGAAACCGGGCGCAGACTTCTGAGTCGATTTCGGAGAAGCGCCTGCCGGGATCGGCCTGCAGCATGTCTCGCAGGGCGGCCTCCAGACGGTCGGACAGCGGGGTTTGAGAGCCGGCATCTTCCCGCAGCCACCAGGTGCCGACATCCAGTTCCTTGCCGGCGCCGTAGCGCAGAAAGCCTCCACGATACGTCAGCGACTGCTCGCACATGTCCAGCAGCGCGGCCTGCAGGTCCGAGGGGCGCCGGCCATCCCCCAGCTCCCCTGCCAGGTCGAGTTGAGCCAGCAAAGCGGCCAGCAGCAGGTTGAAGCCGGAGGGTTCGCCCAGGGCCTGGAGGTGCTGCCGGCAGATGCGGACAATGTTTTCAACACTCAGGCTTTCGGGTGCCGGTGTTGGCCCGCCTACATGCCACTGCAGCTGGGTCTGGCCGCTTTCCGGCCGCAGGGCGATCCCCGCGCCGGGCCAACCGGCGGTCTGGGATGCGGTGACGGCTGCGCTCAGGAATCCGGCTTCGGTCTCAGCCAGCATCGCCAGGGTGGGCAGCTCCTCAGGTAGCCCCTGCCGCAGGTGGTTGAAGGCGGCGTGCAGGGCGGTCGTGTGCCAGCGCCAGTCGTAGCGCTGGCGGCGCAGCACGGACTTGAACGGCTCGACGGCGCTGCGGCCCCACAGCCAGCCGGCCCACAGCGCCGAGAGCGTCCAAAAAGCCTGGTTGGGGCGCGGCAGGACGGTCACCACCGCCTGCGGACCGATCTCGGCCAGCATCCCGGAGAGGTCCCGGATGCGCCCTTCGTACAGGCAGATCCCGGCCCCCTGGGGCAGCTCGGGGAAGTGGGTCAGCTGCACGGATTCGGTGGTGAAGTCCTGCCAGGCCTGGATGGCGCGTTCGAGTTCGCGGAAAACGTTGCGGTCGTAATAGCGTGGCGGGATGGTCAGCTGGCGCGGCCGCGGCCGGGGGCTGGGATAGGGCCATAGGGTATTGGTACGGTCGAAGGCCATCAGCAGAGGGGCGAAGAGCAGCTGCTGGTCGCGTTCCGGCAGGGTCTCAAGGCGGTTGATCAGGGAAAAGATGGCGTACACCGCCCGCGGCGGATAGTACCCGAGCGCCTCTTCGGCGTAGCGCCGGTCGGGGTCGTTTGGGGCGGCCACGCGGGCCAGGGCGCGGGCTACGTGGAGTGGGGTGGCGGCACTGCGCCGGGCGAGGGCGATGTCGGCTTCGCCAGCGGGGTGCTCCCCGAGGTGCTGGCAGTTCGGGCAGTGGTAGATGCGGGCAAACGGACCGGCGGCACCGCGCTCCCAGATGAACTCATCCGCGCTGACCTGGCTGCCGCACTGGTCGCATGTGGTGCGGTAGATAGCGAGCAGGTGCGGCTCGAGCCGCTCATCCCCGATGCGAGAATCGGCCAGGTGCGCCAGGGCGGACTGCAGGGCCGGTACGGGTGGGGGATCGGCGAATGTTTCAGCCAGGAGTCGGATGACGGGGTTGTTGGCTGCCACGAGCACGCGGAAGCCCGCCTTCGCCAGCTCGAGCGGCAGGGAGGGGGAGGCGCCAAAGGGATCCAGCAGCCAGGCGCCGCGCGGGACGTGCCGGGCAGCCCATTCTGCGGCCGGCCCGACCAGCAGGGGTGGGAGAAAACGGGCCAGCGGCAGGGTTTCCGGCAGGGGAACGCCGGGCAGAAAGACCGGTCCTTCAGGCATGGTTAAAGTATAATGCCAAGGTTGGCCGGTGGCGCGCAGCCTATCTTGCAGCGTTCCGGCGCATGACCGTTGTGGGGAGAGGGTAGAGGAGCAAGCGCATTGACCAGAATGTACGTTTTCCTGCCGCTGTTGCTGGCCGCCGGCTGCGCCTGGTTGCTGCCCGCACCCGCCGCCTCGCCGGTCCCCACGGCGACCCGGACGCCCGTCCCGTTCCCCGAGGTACTGGCACAGCCCAGCCCGGCGCCCACCGCCACGTTCACGCCCGCCCCGGCCGGATCCCAGATCTGCCGCCCGGTGGGAGAAATGGCATTGCCCGAGGTTTCGATCTTCGGCGATTATGCCCGAGCGTTCCTGGATTTCCTCAACCAGGGCGGCGACCCCGCCAGGATCGAAGAGCGGTTGGAGGCGGAAGGCATGGCCAACGGACCCAACCCATTCGTCAAGAGGGATTTCACCGGAGACAGCCGCCTGGACCTGGCGGTTTCGATCGTCAATCCCGACCTGTCAGTGTTCCCGCCCGAGGGCAGGCTGATGATCTTTGTCTGCGGGCTGGGGCGCTACGAGCTGGCGCTCAATCAAAGCCCCGGCAGCGAGTTCCAGCCGCCGTCCGTCCAGATGGTGGAGGATTTGAACGCCGATGGCCTGGCGGAGCTGGTGATTTCCGAAAAACTTTGCGGCGCCCACACCTGCTTCGAACGCATCCAGGTCCTGAACTGGAACGGGGCAGTTTTCGTAGGCCGCCTGGAAGGGGTGACCGACGACCTGCCTGGGCCGGTGTTTGCCCCACTGGACCCCGACTCGGACGGAATTTACGATATTTTGATCACCGGCACCGGGATTGGATCGGTCGGTGCGGGGCCGCAGCGGCCGGTGCTGCGCACCTGGCGCTTCCGTCCCGGGACGGGAAACTGGCTGCCGGGGGAGGACCAGCTGGCGGAGGCGGAATTCCGCCTGCACGCCCTGCATGACGCCGACGCTGCGCTGCAATCGGGGGACTTCGAAAGTGCGCTGCTGGGCTACCAGCGGGTGATCGAGGATGACGGGTTGCTCGACTGGCAGGACCCGGCGGCTGAGCGGGCGGACCTGTCCGCCTTTTCACACTACCGTATCGTGCTGATCTACACCGAACTGGGGGATACGGAAACGGCCGGGGAAGTCTTGCGCCAGATGGATGGAGCTTACCCTTCGGGGAGTTCCCAGCGTGTGTTCGTGGAAATGGCGATCCTGTTCCGCAACGCGCATGCCAGCGGGGGCCTGCAGGCGGCCTGCAACGCCGTGCGGGGGCTGGCCGCGGTCCACACCGACACCGTGCTGGACCCGCTGGGAAGCCTGCGGTTCGGCTACGCCAACCCGGACTACACCCTCAACGAGCTGTGCATCCCTGGCTAGTGGGCAGTAGCCCGATCGCCCGCCTGGGAATTACAAGAGCTGGACTGCCAGCAGCATGCCGGAGGCCTGGATAAACGCGGCCAGGACCAGGATCCCGGCCGGACGGAGCAGGCTGGCGGCCGGCGGTCCCTGCCAAAGGGCGGCGGCAGCGGAGAACGCCAGGAACCCGGGCACCAGGAAGAAACCGATCGTCCAGGCGCCCAGGACCACGAACGCCAGCAGGATGCCGCCGGCCAGCCAGGGGACCAGGGGCCAGCGGCGGGCGAAGATGCTGGCCAGGGCCAGCAGCCCCACCAGGCCGATCTCGATCAGGTACAGCCCGGGGAGCGGAAAGAGCGGCTCCTGGCCCTGCGAGAAAATCAGCGGGACGATCAGCGTGTCGAGTGCACCTACAAAGCCGAAGAAGTAGATCAGGTTATCCTTCATTGGTTTTCCTCAAAATTGAGCGCAGCGCACTGCCGCGCAGATCCTCGAGGGCCAGTACGGCCCCAACGAGGGTATCAAGGCGCCTGAAAAAGTCCGCTAGCCTGCGGAGACGTTGCTGATAGAAACGTGCCTTGGACCGATCCTGGGGGTCCAGCGGTCCGGCGCCTTCTACCATCGCCAGGCTTTCGGAGACCGTGTGCAGGGCGCGGTCGAATTCGCTCTTGCGTCGCTCCTGCAGGATGCCCCGGACCACCTTCCAGAAATCGGTCTCGGCCTGGTAGAAATCCCGCCGGTCGCCGATGGCGGTTTGCTTGTGGACCAGCCCCAGGCGCGCCAGCTGGCGCAAGTTGGTGCTGACGGCGCCTTTGGTGATCCCAACCTGCTTGACCAGGTCGTCGAGCGAGAGCGGGTCGGGAGAGAGGTAGATGGCGCCGTAGATGGCGCCCATCCCTTTGGAAAAACCCCAGAACTGGCTGATGACGCTGAGCCCCTGGATGGTGTGTTCCCGGGCCTGCTGCAGAGTACCGTCCATTTTTGTCCGTCTTTACGCAACGTTTAGTAGTAACTAAACGAATTGTATTGCTCTTTTCATGCAAATGCAAGAGGGAGTTTATGGGTGCGGAATCGGCGTTTGGTGCAAGGCGTTCTCAAAGTCCGTTGACAAAAGGGCCTTTCGCTGGTTGAGTAGGCCGCGAAGCGGCCGTATCGAAACCGAGAAAGGCGGAAAACTGGGTTTCGACAAGCCCTTCGACAGGCCCTTC
>JBFKII010000287.1:0-5682 GCA_041632295.1 Anaerolineales bacterium
AATTGGCACTGTCAATCCCCGAACCGCCAGCATTATCAGTCCAGTTCCAGGTAACAGTCACATCCGTGTTATTCCAACCGCTTTCGTTGGCAGCCGGAGATTGGGACGGGCTTGCGGTGGGCGGGGCGGTGTCAGAAGGCGGCGGGGGCGGAGCCAGAACTTTGAGGGTGAATTTCGCCGGGTTCGTGTTATAGGTACCGGAGCCGGAATCGCTGACGCTCACCGTAATTTCATAATTGCCGGGCGTGTTGGAACTGAAAGTTGCCGGCAGATAAGATTCGCAGACGTTGAAGGTCAGTTGATTGGGGGAGACGCTGACTGTGGCGGGTGCGTTAATTGTAACCACCGCCGGCGAGCCGTCCGAGGCATTGCAGCCTGGCTGGCTGTCGCCGCCAGTCGCATGGATACGATAACTGACTGTGGTCGAACTACCGGCCGTAAAAGTGTCATTGCCGCCGATGGTAACATTGTTCACCACATTATCCGCCAGAGCGAACGTGACCAGCAGCAGCGCCAACACCGCGGCGACGGACAGGCTGGTCGAGATTTTTTTGAAGGGTTGGAAAAACATGGTCTTACACTCCTGAATTTGAAATTTTGAATTTTTGAATAATTTTTGCCGGATAAACCCGGCCTGGATAATTCCTCAACCTATCAATCGATAACTGCCTCCTGGCAACAAAAAAACCGGCCTGCAAACCGGTTTCGCTACTGGCTCCACGGTGACCTCCTCCGCCCCCCTGGGGCGAATAAGCGACCAATTCCGGTCACCGTTTCACTGCCTTGCAATATCCATGCGTAAATTTCCAGAAGTATAAAAAAAACCGGTCGCAGGACCGGTCTCAGCAAAGGTCGCAATAGGTCGCAATAGTGGGCTTATCCTCCAAAAAACGGTAGGAAATATTTCCTAGTTTCAAGCCTCGCCGCGACCGCAGATACTTCGCTGCGCTCAGTATGACAGGGAAAGGGGTTTTTCTCCAACTGCGAAAGCGCTTCTCCGTCATTGACCTGGCCGGAGACCCCGGTGCGGCGAAAACACTCTTCGGTGATGGGAAATCGCCCAATCCCCAGCGCCTTCGCGGCTCTGGGCCTTTGCGTAGAGTTTTTTTTCACTGCAAGGGCAAAATGCAGCGGATTGCCCGATACTAGGCCTGGAAGCGGTAGCCGTATTTGCCCTCGGTCACCAGGTAGCGCGGCTGGGCCGGGTCGGGTTCGATCTTGCGCCGCAGGCGGTAGACCAGGTTCTTGAGCACCGTGGCGTCGCCCTCGCCGAAAAAGCCCCAGACCCGGTCGACCAGCTGGCTGGCGGTGAACACCTTCTGCGGGTGGCTCATCAGCAGGTACAGCAGGCGCGCTTCCAGCACGGTCAGGCCAACGACCGACTCCCCCTCCGTCTTCAGCTCGCGCTTGTTGGGGTCCAGGCAAAATTCTCCGGCCTCGAGGGGGTCCAGCGCGGCCGCCGGGATGGAATTGGCCGTCCGCAGCCAGGCTTTCACCTTGGCCTGGAAGATGCGCGGGGTGAGCGGGAAAATCATGATGTCGTCCACGCCGGCGCGGTAGGCTTTCAGCTGAAAGGCCTCATTTGCGATCGTGGTCAAAAACAGCATGGGGACCACCGTCAGCGCCCGCAACTGGCGGCACAGCGCCAGGTCTTCCAGAGAACGGTTGAAATCCTCGATGATGATCAGATCCGGCGCTTCGCGCGCCCAGATTTCCAGCACCGGGTCGCTCAGGCCGATCAGCACGACGTTCAGGCCAAGCTGATTCAAGGCAAAGCCCCAGACGCGCGCGCTTTCTACCTCATCAGAGATAATCAAAACCCTGGCTTTCATGTCTGTCCCCCAAAACATTCAAATAATTGCCTAATCATGGCATCTGTTTTAACGATTTTCTCAATCCCCCATTACAGTTTTTTCCCGCCCCACCAGACGCCGGGATGCAGCGCAGCGGGTGGGCTGCCGCGCCGGTTGAGCGCGACCGAAGGGAGCGAGTCGAAACTTGTACTGAGCCTGTCGAAGTACCCAGCGATCCGAACAATTCGCCCTCGGTTTCGACAGGCTCAACCAGCGGGCTCCATCCCAGCGGGCTCACACAAAGCGCCGGTTGAGCCGGGCGAGCGCAGCGAGGCCGTGTCGAAACCCAGCGGTTTTTTCTACCCGCCCTCGATTTCGACTGGTCCCTCACTGGCCTTTCGACAGGCTCAAGGCGCGTTCGGGACCGCTCAACCAGCGGGCCCTGTAACAACGGGCTGCAGGCGAGCGCCGGTTGAGCCGGCCCTGAGCGGCGCTGGCGTAGCCAACACAGTCGAAGGGCCTGTCGAAACCTGGCGGACTTACCAATCCGCCCTTGGTTTCGATGAACTCAACCAGCGGGCCCTGTAACCGCGGGCTGCAGGCGAGCGCCGGTTGAGCCGGCCCTGAGCGGCGCTGGCGTAGCCAGCACAGTCGAAGGGCCTGTCGAAGTACCCAGCGGACTGACCAATCCGCCCTCGGTTTCGACTGGTCCCCCACTGGCCTTTCGACAGGCTCAAGGCGCGTTCGGGACCGCTCAACCAGCGGGCTCCATCCCAGCGGGCTCCCAGATCAATGAAAAAAACCGGCCCTAAGGCCGGTCTCAGGGTGGTCTCCAAAGCCCCGATCCACCGCCCGAAACGAATGGGATGTCGCCCCGGCGCGGCCACGAGGCTCAGGCCAGGCTGCCGTCCGTTTGCAATTCGCGCTTTTTGGGCTCGGGAATCGAAAACTCGACCTTTTCGGAATCTGGAGCCGCCACCGGCCCGGAATCGATCTGCCGCAGCAAGGCTTTCACCCTGGACTGGAAAATATGGGGAGTGGCCGAGAAAAGCAGGGTGTCGTCCACGCCGGCACGACCGGATTCCAACCGAAAAGACTCGCTCAGGTTGGTCGTCAACAGCAGGATGGGAGCCATGGTCTGCGCACGCAACTGCCGGCAGATCTCGAGGTCTTCCATCACCCGTTTGAAATCCTCGATGATGATCAGGTCCGGGGACTCCAGTGCAACGATATCCAGCACCGGATCCTGGATGGAGATCGGCAGCGCGCGCAGGCCCATCTTACCGAGATGTTGGCCCCACGCCATGGCCGACTCCACTTCGTCGGAGATTATCAGAATTTTCGTTTTCATCTTGGCTGACCTGAAAATAAACGCGTTTGTTGGAATGAGCTCATTAAAGATAACGAAAATATCCGCCCCCCATTACAGTTTCCCCTATTCCCCCAGCAGCGCGTCCACCTCCCCTTCCGACATGCCCGCCACTTTGAGCGTCAACTCGGCGGTGCGCTCGATCTCCGCCCGGCGCTCGCCTGACAGCAGCAGCGCGGCCAGCTCGCCCACCGAAGGGTGGTCGAAGATCGTGCGCAACGGCAGGTCCACCGGCAGCGCCTCGCGCAGGCGCGAAACCAGCTGCGTCACCAGGATCGAATGCCCGCCCAGTGCGAAGAAATTGTCCCCCGCCCCGACCTGATCCAGGTCGAGCACCTCGGCCCAGATCCCCGCCAGCAGCTCCTCCACGGGCCCGCTGGGCGCAACGTAGGCCGCGCCCGTATCCCGCCTGCCGCGGTCCGGGGCCGGCAGCCGGCGGCGGTCGATTTTCCCGCTCGGGGTGCGGGGCAGCTGGTCGAGGGTCACAAAGATCGCCGGCAGCATGTACGCAGGCAGCTGCCCCGCCAGGTACGACCGCAGCGCATCGGTCTGCGCCCCTCCGTCCCCGGCCGGGACCACGTAGGCCACCAGCCGCCGGTCGCCGGGGCTGTCCTCGCGCACCACCACCGCCGCCTCCCGGACCGAATCGTGGCCCGCCAGCAGCGCTTCGACTTCGCCCGGCTCGACGCGGTAGCCGCGGATCTTGACCTGGCTGTCGGCGCGGCCGAGGTAGTGCAGGCTGCCGTCCCGCGCCCAGCGCGCCAGGTCGCCGCTGCGGTACAGGGGGCCGTTTGAAATCGATTCCATACGGATGAAGCGTTCGGCGGTTTCCTCGGGGCGCCCGTGGTAGCCGTCGACCACGCCGGGGCCGCCGATCACCAGCTCTCCGGGCGAGCCCAGCGGGGCGGGCAGGCCGGATTCATTCAGCAGATAGACCTGCGAACCCGGAATGGGCTTTCCGATCGGCACCATCCGGCCCTCTTCGCCCGTCAGACGGTGTACCGTGGCCCAGACGGTCGCTTCGGTCGGGCCGTACTCGTTGTACAGCGCCGCCCCGGGCAGCCGGGCAAAATGCTTTTCCACCAGCCCGGGCGGGCAGGCCTCGCCGGCGACGATCACGGTCTCCAGGGAGGCCAGCGCGGCCGGATCCTGGTCCAGCAGGAGGCCGTAGAGCGCCGGCAGCATCAAGGTGTGGGTGACGAACTGGCGCTGCACCAGGTCCGCCAGGTAGGCGGGGTCCTGCACCATGCCGGCCTGCGGCAGCACCAGCGCCCCACCCGTGGCCAGCGCCCAGAAAATGCCGGCCACCGAGCTGTCGAAGGCAAACGAGGTGGGCAGCAGGTAGCGCCCGACCGGCTGCTCGTAATACGCCAGGCGGGCGCCCAGCGAGTGTGCCAGGTTGCGGTGCCGGACGGGAACGCCTTTCGGCCTGCCGGTGGAGCCCGAGGTGTAGATCAGGTAGGCCAGATCGTCCGGGCCCGGACCGGGCAAGGCCGGCGCCCCCTCGCTCGTCCCGCCGGCCGCGTCCAGGGCGACGACCTTGACCCCATCCGGGGCTTCGGCTTTCAGGCCCGGCGCCAGGGCAGCCTGCGCCAGGACCACCCGCGCCCCGCTGTCCGCCAGCATGAAGGCGATGCGTTCCGGTGGGTAATCCGGGTCGAGCGGCAGGTAGGCGCCGCCGGCTTTGAGGATCGCCAGCAGCCCGACGAACATTTCCGTGGAATTCCGGCTGTACAGCCCGGCGAACTGCCCCGGGCCCAGGCCGAGGGTCCCCAGGCGGCGGGCCAGCGCGCCGGCGCGCGCTTCCAGGCCGGCGTAGCTGAGCGCCTGGCCATTGAAGATGACGGCCGGCTCGCCGGGGGTGCGGGCGGCCTGCGCGGCGATGCGCTCTACCACTGTACCCTCAGCGGAAAGCGGCGCCTGGGTGCGGTTGAAGCCCTCCAACATTTGGCGCCGCTCCTCTTCGCCGGTGATGTCCACCGATCCGAAGGGCGCCTCGGGCGCCGCGCCCAGCCCTTCCAGCAGGCGGAGGAAGCGGTCGGCCATCGCCTCGGCGGCCTGCGGATCGAACAGCACCCCGTCATCGTACAGGTCAACCTGCAGGCCCTCGTCCAGCGGATAGCAGGACAGCTTCAGGGTAAAGCGGTCGGGTAGGGCGCGGCGGTCCGCAACCTGCCAGTGCAGCCCGCCGGCCTCCAATGCGGGCAGAGCGGGCAGGTATTCGCAGTTCAGGGCGAAGAAAGGCAGGGGGGAGTCGCCGCCGGCGCTGGCGGCCAGGTCCCAGCTGAAATATTCCTGGCGGTCGTACGCCTCTTCGACCGCCTGCGAAATGGCCGGCAGGCGGTCCGCCAGGCGCATACCGCTTTCCACCCGGGCGTGCAGGGGCAGAAAACGGGCGAAGGGCCCGGGGGCGCTTTCCAGTTCCTCGTAGGTGCGCCCGTGGCAGCCCAGCCCCATGACGAACTCGTCCCGCCCGGTCAGGCGCTGCACAAAAGCCTGAAAGACCGCCAGGTAGAGCGC
>JBFKII010000288.1:0-5661 GCA_041632295.1 Anaerolineales bacterium
AGGACAAGCGCCGCGGTATGCGGGATTTCAGCCAGATCCCCGGCGGCGTGCCGTCGATCGAGATGCGCTTCGGCGCGCTGTACAGCAAGGGCGTGCGGGGTGGGCTGATCTCGGAAAACCGCTGGGTGGAATTGTGCTGCACGAAACCGGCGGAGCTGGTTGGCCTGGAGCAAAAGGGGAAGATCAAACCGGGCTGCGACGCCGATTTGGTCGTCTTCGACCCCAACCAGACGAAAACCATATCGACAAAGACCTTGCACGAGCAGGTCGACTGGACGCCGTATGAGGGATTGGAGATCCAGGGCTGGCCGAATATGACGATCAGCCGGGGGGAGGTGATCGTGGAAAAGGGGCGTTGCATAGGAGAAATGGGGCGGGGGCGTTTTTTGAAAAGGGGATAAGGAGCGTTATCTCTGCGGTCCCTGCTGAACCGAGTGAAGTCCCGGGCCTCTGGTTCCCGGTCGTGCAGCTTGAATGTTCTCGCCATCGACCGGGCAAGATAGCTTCAACCCGCCATGGCGCTGCCTGACGGGTTTCGCAATGACATTTTCTTTTTTCGGTTAGCGAGGATTCTCTGCGACCCTGGCCGAAGTTTTCAGGCCTCTCTGGCGCCTCGGGTCTCGGGATGTTTTTCCTCGTTTTTCAAACCCAGAATCAACATTTTCAAACGCCAAGTCGCAGAGATCCGAAGCATACAAAATATCTGCAATTTGCAAGGAATCTGTGGGGACCGGGCTGTGCCGAGCGAACGCCCGGGAGGCTGGACCCATTTTTTCAACAGGATACTTTCTCAAGATGAAACAACAGTCCAGCCGATGGCGCCCAGGCTGTTGCCCTTCGATAAGGTGATCGAGTTTTTTTAGCGCAAGAGTTTGTTCGACCACCAGCGCATAAAACGGCTGGGTTAAAATTCACTTGCTGGACGACATCATGCAACGAAAAAAGTGACCAGTCTTTCCGGCAAACACGGCGATCGAGGCAAAGCCCCGTTGAAAACCATCCTGATACCCCTCGGGTATATCTTCGCTTTTATAGTGGCCGGTCACCTGTTCGCCCCGCCCGAGTACGACTGGACCGCCAATTCGATCAGCGAACTGGCCGCCCAGGGCATGCCGAACGGCTGGATCATGCGGGCGGGCTTTATCGGCTTTGGCCTGCTGCTCATTGCCGTCCTGGCCCGGCGGATATGGGCACAGAAGCGGGCGCGCTGGGCGGACCCCGCCGTGGCGCTTTACGCGCTGTCGATCCTGATCACCGGCATATTCAGCGCCGAGCCCTTTCTGGAGGGCGTCCCTTTCTCGCCCCAGGAGGCGCGGCTGCATACCCTTTTCGCATCGCTGGCCGGGCTTTTCCTGACACTCGGGATCCTGCTGGCCCTGGCCCAGGCGCCGGGAGCGCGTGAAAAACGCAGCCACAGCCTCTTTTTGCTGCTGGTGGTGGGCCTATCGGCTTTGTTCGGCCTGGCGGACGCCGGGAGCATCGCTATCGGAAAAGGTCTGGTCCAGCGGCTGCTGTGGCTTTCCGGGTTCGGCTGGCTGTACTGGTGGGATTAGGCAACAAAACACGTTTCCCCTATTCATTTCTATGCCCGCTTTCATCGAAGGAATCATCGCCGGCTACGGCATCGCCATCCCGGTGGGCGCCATCGCCGTGCTGATCATCGAGCGCGCGCTGCGGGCCGGTTTCGCCCAGGGCTTTTCGGCCGGAGCGGGAGCCGCGGCGGCGGATTTCCTCTATGCCGGGCTGGCCGCCCTGGCCGGCGAGCGCCTGGCGGCGTGGCTGCTGCCCTATGGCGCACAACTGCGAATCGCCAGCGGTCTGGTCCTGCTGGCGATCGGGGGCTACGGACTGTGGCGCCTGCAAGCCCGGGACCGCGATCTGGCCCGGCAGGTGGCGGCTCACGGGAAAGCCGCCCGGACCTTTTTCCAATTCCTGGGCCTGACCCTGCTGAACCCGATGACGATCGCCTACTTCGGGGCCCTGATCCTGGGGCGGGAGGCGGGTTCGGTCGTCGACCCGGCCGACCGCGCCCTGTTCGTGGCAGGCGCCGGCCTGGCCTCGCTCTCCTGGCAGACCCTGCTGGCCGCCTTCGGCGCTTACGCCAACCGGCGCCTGCCCACCCGCGCCCATCGGCTGACCGGCCTGGCCGGCAACCTGATCGTCGTCGCCCTGGGGGCGAACATCCTGATCCGCGCCCTGGGCTGACCCCATAACGAGCGATTCAAGCCGAACAGGCAATACCTGTACCAGGCTCGCGAGGCGGAGCTTGGGAAGAGGGATTTTGTAGCGTGACCGTCTGTTGATCCTTTTTCTTTGTTGAGGTCAAGGCTTTGGGGGACTGTAAAAACCCCTTGACAATCTCCAGATTCAGGCTAAAATAACCGCAGACTGGTTTGTATTACAAACCAGTCAAACTAACAAACCACACAAGGAGGTTTTCCATGACCAAAAACCTTGAAGAAGTCATGCGTCGCACATACCGCTACCCGTACGAAGATGGCCTGATCGAGATGGCGCAGGGCGTGCTGTTCACGCTGATCGGGCTGGTCATTCTGGGCTTCGATCGCGCCCAGGGCGATCCGATCCTTTTGCTGGTCGTCAGCCTCGGCCTGATGGCCGCCATCATGGCCGGCGCATTCGCCGTGCGCCGTATCGTCCACCGCATCAAAGACCGGGTCACCGCCCCGCGCACCGGGGTGATCACCCACAGGCGTGAGCCCAGCCCCTGGCGCTGGTGGATCATCGGCCTGACCATCGTCCTGGTCGTGGCCTCCTTTTTCCTGCCGGAGGCCTACAGCGCGGTGCCGGTGATGCAGGGCGGCCTGCTGACCATCATCCTGGTCTTCGAAGGTATCCGCACCAGCCTGCGCCGGCTCCAGGTCACCGCCCTTTTCCCCCTGATCGCCGGTCTGCTGGCTTCTTACTTCCAGCTCGGGGACCTGCTGGGCACGGCGCTCGTCTTTACTGCCACGGGTTTATTGATGGCCTTTATCGGCGGGCTGGCCTTCATCCGCTTTCTCCAGAACAACCCCCTGCCCCACGAGGAAGGCTGAGCCATGGCCTCGCTGACCGATCTCGTCTCCGTCGACCGCCTGATCCACGAGCCGGCCCGACTGGTGATCATGGCCATCCTGTACGCCGCCGCCAGCGCCGATTTCCTGTACCTGCAGCGCGAGACCGGCCTGACCAAAGGCAACCTGTCTTCCCACCTGTCCAAGCTCGAAAGCAGCGGCTATCTCGAGATCGAGAAGACCTTCCAGGGCAAAACCCCGCGCACCACCTGCTCGCTGACCGAGGAAGGCCGCCAGGCGTTTGCCGCGTACATAAAGCAAATGAAAGGGACCCTGGGGCAGATCGGCTGAGGCCGGCAGCCAAATGACCACAGGCCGGACGCATCTGCATCCGGCCTGTTTTTGTAAAAAAACGGGAGTGACTGTCACCTTAAGGTGACAGTCACTCCCTTGCAAAAATGAAATTCCTATGTCTCAAACTGCTCCACCCGCCGAAAAACGACCGCGATCCCCGCCACCAGAACGGCGATCAAACCTGCCAGGACGGCCAGTTCAGGCGCTACTTCTGCCCAGCCGGCGCCCTGTTGGGCGATTTCCACCACCGGCTGGATGGCGTAATACGTCGGAAAAAGCCGCCCGACCCACTCCGGGATGACCGGGAACAGGTACACCAGGGCGGGGGCGTACAGCAAGATCCCCAGCCCTTTGATGGTCGCAAACAGCGTATTGATATCCCGCACGAACGCGCCCAGCAGCACCCCGATCCCGGCCGCCAGCGCGGCGCCCAGAATCAGCGAGACGATCAGCACCAGGATCCGCTCGTCCAGCGCCCGGTTCAGTGCCAGGATGACCAGCGACATCACCACGCTGACGATCACTCCCAGAAGCCCCTTGGCGGTCAGCACCTCCGGCGCGGTGGCCGGCGATACCGTCAGCGCCCGCAGCGTGCCCTTTTGCTTTTCCTCGACCAGGGACGTGGCCGGGATCATCACCCCACCAAGCATGATCGTCATCAGCACGATGAAAGGCAGCAGTCGCTGCTCCCAGGAGACGTTCTCGCTGTCTCCGACCAGCCGGGTGGTGACCTTCACCGGGGCGGACTCGCCGCTCAAATCGCGCACCAGCGAGGCGATCGAGGTCGCCAGGATGGCCCGGTTGCGCAGCAGGCTCTCCCCGAAGACGTAAACGGTCAGCTCGGCCGCCTGCCCGCTGCGCACCATGCGGTCGAAATCGGCCGGCAGCAGCATGCCGACTTCCACCACCCCCTCTGCAACCGCATCCTTGAGCTCCGTTTCGCTGGCATATTTGCGCACCGCCACCCCGCGCAGCGCCTCCGCCTCCCCTACCAGCGCCGAGTCGCCCTGGTCAACCAGGCCAAGTTTGGGTGTGCCCAAGAACAGTGTGCCGAACAGCAGCGACACCACCAGGGTGAACACGATCGGGACCACGAGCGCAAAGACGAAAATGAAGTTGCGCGTCCCGGCCGAAAACTCCTTTCCCAATAGCGTCACTACGCGACCGATATTCATCGGAATTTCCTCCTCAGCGCCACCACGCCGACCGCGAAAAACGCCAGCGCAAAACCCAGCAGCGCGGCCATATTGGCCTGCACATCGGCCCAGGTGCTGCCGAAATTGATCACCCGGTGGACCGTGTCCGCCAGGTAATACGAAGGGATCGCCCGGATCCAATCCGAGACGGTGCCCGGTAGCAGGATATTCAAGGTCGGGATGGCCAGCAGCAGGATCCCCAGCACCGCCCAGGCCATGACCGACATCATATCCCTGGCGACCGAAGCGATCATAAAGCCCAACCCGGTGGCCAGCAGGCTGCCCAGGAGCAAGGCGACCACGATGAGAAGCGGCTGGTGCGAAAACCCGCCGGTGAACAGCATTAAAATCGCGACCTGCACGAAAGCCAGCCCGGTCCCCATGATCCCTTTGCTGATGAAAAAGCCCGGCACGGTCAGCGGCGTGACCAGCAGCGCCTTGATCGTGCGGCCTTCCACTTCGGCTGTGATCAGGCTTGCCAGCCCCATCATCTCCACCATCAGGATAAATACCGCCAGCAGCGGCAGCATCCGGTCGCGGGTGGCGATCTGCGCACCGACCAGGTCCGGCCCCAGGATCTCCTCTTTGGCATCCACGTTCAGTGGCTTACCCGCCAGGTTGTAGGAGACTTCGCGCACGAACAGCACGTAGAACTCCCGGAACTCCTCCGGGAAGTCGGAAGCGAAATAAACTTCAACCTCCACATCCCGGCCGGTCGCCAGGTTGGCGGCGTAGTCGTCCGGCAGCACAATCCCGACGTTGAAATCCCCATCCCGGATGCCGTCCTGGAGCGCCTCGGGACTGTCAAATTCGTGCAGGTCCAGGCCGTCGACGACCAGCTCGTCCACGAACGCCTGCGGCATCTCGGCTGCGTAAATGGCCAGTTCGAGGGTCTCGTCCACCTCTTGCGGCAAAACCAGGTAAATCAGGATGTAAAAAACCAGCGCCAGCAGGGTGACGAAGGCGAAGAAGCGGTTTTTGAAGTACAGCCTCAGGTCTTTGAGGACCAGTGTGAAAATTGCCTGGAGGGTCATTATGTCAGCCCGCGCCCCGTGATCTGGATGAAAATATCTTCCAGGGTAGCCTCTTCACTGTGCAGG
>JBFKII010000289.1:0-5655 GCA_041632295.1 Anaerolineales bacterium
CTGGCGGAGAGGATCCGGGCTAATTTTCACGGCAAGATGGTCTTTTCAAAGGAAATCGGGGCGCACCTGACCGTCCCGCCCCAGCCGATGACGGATTTCCATCTGACCGATCGCCAACTGGAGGTGCTGTTGCACCTGGAGGAAGGCCTGCCCAACCAGCAGTCCGCCCTGCGGCTGTCGAACAGCCAGTCGACCCTGAAATACCACATGGCTAACATCTACCGCAACCTGGGCGCCCAGACCCGCTCGGAGGCCCTGGTCCTGGCGGTGAAAAACAATCTGCTATAACCGACGCTGGAAAATGCTGTGAAGAGACAATCAACGATGCGGGGGATTGTAACAGCGGTTTCGAGTGAGCGCCTGTCCAGATGGACAGGTATTTTTGTTAAAGAGACAGGTTTCAAGCTTCGCTCGTTCCTATTGCATGTCCATATCAACAACTTTTTTGATCCCCATCAATTCAGGTAGGAGGAAAAAATGAACACAAAAAAAACACTGCTGCTGGTGCCTGCGCTGTTGGCGGCGGCAATGTTACTCGGCGCCTGCAACCTGCGTACCATTCGCGGCTCCGGGGATGTCATCTCCGAGACCAGGCCGGTGAGCAACTTCGATCAAGTCGCTTTGAGCGGGTCAGGTCAGTTGATCATCACGCAGGGAAGCGGCGAGTTCCTGACCATCGAAACCGATGATAACGTCATGGAACACATTGAAGCGGAAGTGGTGGGCGGCACCCTCCGACTGGGGTTTGTCAACGGGATCAATATCATCTCGACAACCCGGCTGGTCTTTTACGTCGGCCTGGACGAAATCAACGGGCTCTCCGTTTCGGGTTCCGGGGACGTGGAAGCAGACCGAATCGAGAGCGACCGGCTTGAAATCGAAGTCAGCGGGTCTGGAGAAGTCCGGATCGCGGATCTTGCCGCTGGAGATGTCAACGCAGACATCAGCGGTTCGGGTGAAATCAGCCTGGACGGCCAGGCGGACTCACAGTCCATCCAGATCAGCGGCTCGGGCAAGTACCTGGCCGGAAACGTCTGCAGCAATCGTGTGGAAGTAGGTGTCAGCGGGTCCGGGGACACGACGGTTTGCGCGCTGGAGACGCTGATCGCCGATGTGAGCGGCAGCGGCTCGATCAGTTACTACGGCCAGCCGGCGGTCGATTTTTCCGGCAGCGGATCCGGCAACATCCAGAGCCTGGGCGAATAGGAATGCCCGGCGCCGGGCCGCAATTCCAGTTCAGTGAAGCCATCTCCTTTATCGTCCACTGCGATTCCCAGGCAGAGGTGGACTATTATTACTGGAAGCAGCTCGGGGCGGGCGGCGATGAAAGCGCCCAGGCCTGCGGCTGGCTGAAAGACCGCTTCGGCGTGTCCTGGCAAATCGTGCCCACGACGCTGTACGAACTGCTTCAGGACCCGGACCCCGAAAAATCGGGGCGCGTCATGCAGGCCATGCTGGGCATGAAGAAGCTCGATGTAGCGGCTCTGCAACAGGGGCGGCAGGGGGGATAGCCGGGGGGCAGCATTTTTCTCCACGGGAAGCGCGCCAGATCGCCTGTTGGGCTTGGAGGAATCCACCTGTCGAGCTGTCTTCCGGCGCGGACCGGTTTCTGACCGCGCCGAGCGGTGATAGAATAAATTTCCCTGCTCCCTGCCTTTCAATCCGGCCCCAGACCGCCCGGCCTCCAGCCCGAGATGAAAAACTGCCCAAACTGCCAGACTTCCAACCCGGATGACCATAATTTCTGCCTGCACTGCGGCGTGCTGATCGCGCCATACTGCCCGCGCTGCCAGTTCGTCCCAATCGAGGGGGCTCATTTCTGCGGGAAATGCGGGCTGGCCCTTTCGCCCCGGGCGCAGTTTGCCTGGCAGCAAAGCCCGGACCTGTATACCACGGGCCAGACGGACCCGGCGCGAACAGGCCGTGAGCCCGAAACCCCCTGGCAGCCGACCTCCCACGTGCCGGACGAGCCCCTGCCCGTGCCGCCGTCCTCGGCTTCCCACCTTGAACAGTACATCCCCAAAGAGTTGATTGCCAAATTCGAGGCCGCGCGCGCCCGGGGCGGTATGGTGGGCGAGCGGCGGGTGGTCACGATGCTGTTTTGCGATGTGAAAGGGTCCACCGCCGCGGCCGAAGGGCTGGACCCTGAGGAATGGACCGAGATCATCAACGGCGCCTTCGAATACATGATCCCGCCGGTCTACAAATATGAAGGTACTGTCGCCCGGCTGATGGGAGACGGAATCCTGGCCTTCTTCGGCGCCCCGATCGCTCACGAAGACGACCCGGAGCGTGCGGTCCTGGCCGGGCTGGATATCGTCGCCGGGATCGAGCCCTACCGGCAGGGCATCCGGGAGCGCTGGGGGATAGAACTGAGCGTGCGTGTCGGGATCAACACCGGCCTGGTGGTGGTCGGGGCGGTGGGTTCGGATATGCGCATGGAATACACCGCCATGGGAGACGCCATCAACCTGGCGGCCCGCATGGAGCAGACCGCTACGCCCGGGAGCGTGCAGATCACCGGCGACACCTACCGCCTGGTCTCACCACTGTTCGAGTTCGAGTCCCTGGGCGGTATCGAAGTGAAAGGAAAAGGTGAGCCGGTACCGGCCTACCGCGTGCTGCGGCGAAAATCCCGCCCCGGCCGCCTGCGCGGCATCGAAGGCCTGGAAGCCGACATGGTCGGGCGAAGCCAGGAGATGGAGCAGCTGAAAGAGGTGTTGGCGGACCTTGAGCGCGGTATCGGCCGCATCGTCTGCCTGCTGGGCAGGGCCGGCCTGGGCAAGAGCCGGCTGATCCGGGAGCTCAGGCGAGCTAGCAAGCAGGACGGTTCCCTGGATTGGTATGAAACCGCCTCCCTTTCCTACGAAACCGGCTTCCCTTACAGCCTGTTCCAACAGCTGGTTCGGGCGCTGGCCGGCATCTCCGCCGGTGACGAGAGTGATATTTTCTGGGAAAAAGCCGCCGCGCTGACCGCCCCCCATCCCAAACAGGAAAGCGCCCGGCTTACGCGGGTCATCTCCTCGCTGTTTGGACTGCCGGACCCTACCGGGCAGCCGCCGTTGGAGGGCGAACAATTCCGGCGCGAACTGTACACCGGAATGGGGAAGATCTGGAAGGAGCGTTTCGCTTCCCGGCCGGCCGTGCTGGCGTTCGACGACCTGCACTGGGCCGATCCCGCCTCGGTCGACCTGCTGCTGCACCTCCTTCCCCTGGTGGAGGGCAGCCCAATCGTGCTGCTGTGCGCCTTCCGCCCGGACCGAGAGTCCCCTTCCTACCAGATCAAGCAAGCGGCGGATTCGGATCACCCCCATCGCTACACCGAGATCCGCCTCCAACCGCTCACCGAGTCCCAAAGCGATGAAATGGTAAACACGTTGCTGCAAATCGCCGATCTCCCGGATGAACTGAGAGCGCGCATCCGGGAGCGGGCCAGCGGCAACCCGTTCTTCGTCGAAGAAGTGGTGCGCTCCCTGATTGAAAAAGGTGCGGTGGTCGCCGAAGAGCGCTCTGATAACGGGAGCGTGCAGCGCTACTGGCGGGCAACTTCCAGCAGCGCGGCGATCGACATTCCGGATACCCTGCAGGGCCTGCTGGCGGCGCGCATCGACCGGCTGGAGGAAGAGGCCCGCCACGTCGTGCAGCTGGCTTCGGTCATCGGCCGTTCCTTTTTCCACCGGGTGCTGGCGGAGTTGGGAAGGTCGGATAAATTGAGCCTGGAGACCATCGAGCAGCAGATCGGCCGGCTGGTGCGGATGGAAATGATCCAGGAGGCAGCCCGTGTGCCCGAGGTGGAATATCGCTTTCGCAACCCGCTGACACAGGAGATCGCCTACCAATCAATCCTGCTGAAACGGCGGCGGGAATTTCACCGCCGGGTAGGGTCGGCGCTTGAAACACTGTTCCCCGACCAGCGCACGGAGATGGCCCCGCGGTTGGCATACCATTTCTCCGAAGGGCAGCAGGCCGGCAAGGCGTTGGCTTATTTCAGCGAAGCGGCGGACAGCGCCTTCCGGTTGTTCGCCCTGGAGAACGCACTACAGCATTACGATCAGGCCCTGGCATGGGCCGAAAAAGGCGATGCTGGCAGCGAGCAGCTTATCCATCTGCACAGCAGGCGCGGGCGGACGTTTGAGCTCCTGCTGCGGTACGACGATGCCATGGAGACCTACCAGGATCTGGAAGCGCTGGGGGAGGCGCGCCAGGACGACTCCCTGCGCCTGGCCGGGATCGCCGCCCAGGGGATCGCCTATACCGTGGCTAAATTCGATTTTGAGAAATCAAAAAAGCTCTCGGAAAAAGCCCTTGCGCTGGCCCGCCGGCTGGGTGACCGCCGGATGGAGGCCCGCAGCCTGTGGAGCCTGCTGCTGGCCCACACCTGGGTCGACGTCCGCCAGGCGCTGGCTCATGGAGAAAATGGTTTGGAGGTCATACGCGACCTGGCATCCGGGCCGCAGGCGACCGCCGACGATCGCGAACTGCAGGCCCTGCTCCTGCTGGACCTGACGATCCCACTGATCGGGGTGGGCCGAGTCGCACAGGCCCGGGAGCACGCCGCCGAGGCGCGTGAATTCTTTGAGGAAACGGGTAATCTGCCGATGGCATCGACCGCGGCCCAACGACAGGGACTGGCTTACAGGGTGGAAGGCAGGTTCGACCTTTGCGAACAAGTCTATCTGCAGTCGGCCGAGATGGACGAGGCCATCGGCAATGAAGGCGGGCTGGTCGGCAGCACCCTCGGGCTGCTGGATCTCTATCCCCTGACCGGCGATTACACCTGCTTTTTCGCCAGGCTGGAAGACCTGAAGCCTATCCTGGAACGCTCAAAACGGGCCCCGGAGGTTCTATACGACCTGTTCCCGATGGTGGCCTATAACAGCCTGGGGGCCATTGATCAATCTTTGAAACTAACCGGCAAAGTGAAATCCCTCCTGGAAGACGGGGCTCCCGTCTGGCCGGCGATCTATCTTTGCCACCTGGCGCGCGCCCAGATCGCAGCGGGCGATCCACAGGCTGCCAGGATCACGCTTGATCAGATCCCCCCGGAGATGGACATGGAGAACAACATGATCGCGACGGTTTGGCTGGCGCCCCAGGCAGAAGCCGAGCTGGCTCTGGCATCCGGGGATTTTCAGAAAGCGCTGGCGATCGTGGAAGCATTTATCAAAAAAATCCACCGGGACGGCATGCTGGGACTGCTGCCGGAGAAACTTCTGCTTCAGGGTCGGATCCTGGAACGCGCCGGCCAGCAAGACAGCGCCTGCGATGCGCTTCGGGAAGCGGTGGAACTGGCCCGCGAGCAGGGAGCGTACCCGGTCCTGTGGCAGGCTGCGTCCCGGCTGGCCGAATTGGAGGCCGGGCGCGGCAACTCGGACGAGGCGCAGGCGCTCCGCCAACAGGCCCGCGAAGCGATCGATTTTATGGCCGCACACGCCGGCCGTACCGGCTTGAAATCCTCATTTCTGGCGATCCCCCAGGTTCAATCCATAATTTCAGCCACAGGAGGCGTTCATGACGAGCCAGAACCGAAAACAACTGAATGAAATCATGTCCCATATCGAAGAGAACTGGGCCAACCTGCAGGTCTTGTTCGACGAACTGGCTGAATCCGGCGGCTGGGAGAAGCAGCATGGTGCGGACTGGACCTTTGCAGAC
>JBFKII010000290.1:0-5615 GCA_041632295.1 Anaerolineales bacterium
GCGCGAGCGTGATCCCCAGATAGGTTTCCGCCATGGGGTCGGCGTAAAAAGGCGCCGGTTCGCCGGCCTCCACGGCAGTTAGCACCGCGTTGACCGCCTCCAGGATCCCTTCCGTTTCGCCATAATCCCCGGCCCGCAGATGCCGGTCCGCAGCCACCAGCATCAGCTCCAGGGCGATGTTTTCCGGCGTGGAGGGATGGCGGACGTAATCGGCCGCGATCCCCGTTTCCAGCATCTCTTCGATCCGCACCAGCCAGGCAGTCAGGAAATATGCCGAGGGGTCGAACAGCTGCTGGTAGCGCCGCACGGTGTCGAAAAACTGCACGGTCAGGCGGATGTCGGACTGGGCCTGGGGGTCCGGCGGCAGGGATTGCAGGGAATCGGCAAAGGCAGCTTCCAATTCGTCGAAGGTCAGCCCGAGATAATCCTGGAGGGCGCGGTTGATCGACTCCCGCTGCCCGGGGCCCGGTTCGTTGCGAATGTTGCGGTAAAACGAGTCGAAGGCATCCCACCCGTAAGTATTGACGAGGTACTGGACCAGCGCTGCCCCTTCCAGGTAGCTGACTTCATGCTGCAGGAAATAGAAGTCGTCCAGGAGTTCCTCCAGGGGCAGGTACCAACCCAGGTCGAACAGGGCAGCGGCGCGCGGCGCGATCGGCTCTTTCTTGAAATGCCCACCGCTGAGATAGACCGCCAGCCCTTCCACCAGCACGGACGGGCGTAGATCCCCCCCTTTGCGCCCGTCCAGCACATGGACCAGTTCATGGTGCAGCACCTGCCGGACGTTGTTGCCGGCGTAATTGCGGTCCAGGTAGGAGACGTAGATCTCCCCGGAGGCGAAGCCGCCGTGGCCCAGCACGCGCGGCAGGTAGACGATGGTGATGGCTTCCTGGAAATTGACCCCCAGCTGCTGGGAAGCCAGGTCCGCCTCCTGGTCGGCGATCTCGGCCAGCAGGTCGATGTCCCGTTCGGCGGATGTGCCGGTGACGTAGTAATGCAGGCAGCAGTCGCTCTCCGCCCGCGCCCAGGAAGCCTGGGGCTCGGGAAATGCGTGCAGGCTCTCCGGCAGCAGGGAGACAGTGCGGGTGAAGACCGTCCCGACCGGCTCGACCTGGAAGCGGACCCCGTAGTCGCCCGGCGCCAGCCCGCCGGTGTCCCAGGCCCAACGAAGCGTGGCCTGCCGCCGCCCCTGGATCCCGAAACGATCGAACGTGGCGGCGCCAATTTCCGTCCCGTCGGCCAGGCTGACGGTCACATCGGCCTCTTCCAGCTCCAGGTGCGGGGCGGCGATGACTTCAAAACTGACCCGGTCGCCGACGAACAGGGAGCCATCGGGGTGCAGGCGCACGTCGAAAGGCTCACCGACCAGGGGAGCGGTCGGCTCGAGGGTCGGGAGCGACAGCGTGGCGCTGGGCGCCGGGGTAGGCGTCGCGCTGGGAGGCAGCGTGGCACTGGCCGTCTCGGTCTGGCGGGGGGCTGCCGGGGTCTCTTCCAGGGCCGGGGTCCCCTGTGGGACGGGTTGCAAGGCATTGCAGGCCAGCAGCAGGATTGCGATTAGGATAAAGCGAATGGTCCGCATGCGGGGAATTCTAACGGGCTTTCCTGAAGGCCAGCTTAGGAACCGGACGCGGCGGCCTGCACCAGGATGATAGAATCGCAGGAAAAGTCAGAATATTGACTTTTTTAAAACTTCGATACCGGAGGTGACTATGTCCCCCATGTTCGTACCGGGCCCCGTCGATGTGGACCCGGAGGTGGCGCAAGCGCAGACGGCGCCCATGCTCCCCCACCGCTCCAAGGCCTTCGAGGAGATTTTCCACCGGGCGGAGGGCAAGGCCCGGCGCCTGTTCTACACCCAATCGCGCGTCTTTTTGAGCGCCTCTTCCGGCACCGGCTTCCACGAAGCGGCGGTGCGCAATTTCGTCCCCGATTCCGGCCGCATCCTGTTTTGCGTCAACGGCGCCTTCAGCCAACGCTGGCTGGACGTCGGGCGGACGAACGGCAAGCAGGCTGACACCATCGAAACGGCCTGGGACACGCCAATCCCGCCCGAACGCGTGGCTGAAGCTCTCAAGGAAACCCATTACGATATCCTGTGCCTGGTGCACAACGAGACCTCCACCGGGCTGATGAACCCGGCCCAGGCGATCGCTGCTGCCGCGCGGGACGCCAGCCCGGACACGCTGGTGTGCGTGGACGCGGTCAGCTCCCTGAGTGGTGCGAAGATCGAGATGGATGCCTGGGGGATCGATTTCTTGCTGACCTCTTCTCAGAAGGCGCTTGCGCTCCCGCCCGGGCTGGCGCTGGCCGGGGTTTCCGACCGGGCGTTAGAGCGTGCCGCCGGGGTGCCCAACCGCGGTTGGTATTTCGACCTGCTGCGGCTGGAGAAGCACCGGGTGGCCAATTCCACGCCGGCCACGCCGGCGATCGGGTTGATCTACGCCCTCGACCGGCAGCTGGACCGCATTCTGGAGGAGGAAGGTCTGGAAAACCGCTTCGAACGGCACAGCCGGATGGCTTCCGCCACACAGGCCTGGGCGCAATCGACCGGGCTGGCGCTGTTCGCACCAAAGGGGTTCCGCTCGCAGACGGTCACCACGATCCGCAAGGATGAGTCTTTCGATGTCGGCCGGCTCAACGCCTTCCTGGAGGCGCGCGGTATGCGGGTCGCGGGCGGCTACGGGCCGATCAAGCCGAGCACCTTCCGCATCGCACATATGGGCGAGCTGCAGATCATGGACATGGAGGCGCTTTTCGCTGCCCTGGACGAGTATTTAGCGCAGGCTGATTAAAACTTGCCCTTATTTGCCGGGATTTCCGTCCGCTTCAGCTGCGCCGCCGGGGCCTGCCTGAGCGCATTTCGTCGCGCAGCGCCATCGTCAGGATCATGCTCACGATGCTGACGACCAGGGCCCCCAGGAATGCCTGCCAGAAATTGGTCAGCACGAAGCTGATATTCAACAGGCCGGCCGCCCACTGCAGAATGTACAGCATGACGGTGTTGAGCACCAGGGTTCCCAATCCGAGCGTCAGGATGATCAGCGGGCAGGTCAGGAATTTCAGGATCGGACGGACCAGGGCGTTGAGCAATCCCAGGATCAGCGCCAGCCAGACGAAAGCCAGAAAATCCTCGTTGCGCAGCTGCACTCCCGGTACGATCAGCACCGCCAGGTACAGGCCGGCGATGTTGATCAGCCAGCGCAAGACAAATTTGTTCATCACAACCTCCTTGTTGTTGGGCCAATTGTATTCATGACGGCCTTCAGGCACAACCCTGGCCTTGCCCTGAGGTTTATACGCCGGGGGTAGCCCCGCGGTTTCAACCCCGGCCGGGCCCTCTTGTTTGTCGAAGGACAGCCAGGGCTGGGGCGCAGTATCCTTGAACGGCTCGGCACCCACAGCCGCCGGCCCACTTCCGATACCAGTTGCCAATGAGGACCAAACTAACCCCCAGACAGCGATTACAATTGCGCCTATGCAGCCCAAGCCGCGCACTTTAAAAACGGAGCCGGTGTCGTCTTCGCGGCTGGTTAAAGTCGCGGCCTTCAAAGGCAGGCTGGGCGCCCGCCCGCTTTACATCTACCTGCCGCCCGGTTACGACCAGCAACCCGACCGTTACTATCCGGTGCTGTATATGCATGACGGTCAGAATGTGTTCCAGGCGTTCGCCCGAGACAGCTTCGACGGTACCACCTGGCAGGCGGACCTGAGCGCCGACACCCTGATCGCGGCCGGGAAGATGGCCCCGATCATCATCGTCGGCGTTGCCAACGGCCGGGAGCGGCGGATGGCGGAGTACCTGCCCCCTTACGTCACGCTAAATTCGCGAGGGGAGAGGCGTTTTCACGGGCCGGAAATCGCCGGACTGGAAGGGCGCGCCGACCGTACGGCTTGTTATTACATTGAGGACGTGGCTGGCTACCTGCGGGCCCATTACCGCCTGCTGGAGGGGCCGGCGCACACGGCCACCTGCGGCTCTTCGATGGGCGGGCTCTTTTCGGCGTACCTGGCGTGGGAATTTCCATCGTTCGCTCGCGGCCACGCGTTGCTCTCGCCGTCCTTCTGGATCACCCGCACCAGGCGAGGCGGCCTGGAAACCCTGGCCCGCATCCGCCGGGTGCAAAAACCCGACCTGCGCATCTGGCTGGACAGCGGAACCCTGGACGCCCCGGGCCGCGGGGATGACGACAAGCTCAGCACAATGAAGGCCAGGGATGTCCTGCTGGAAAAGGGCTTTGTTCCTGGCCCGGATTTCCATTACCTGCTGGCCAGGGGCGCCACCCACCACGAGTCGGAATGGGCCAAACGGCTGCCCGAGATACTGCCTTTCCTGTTCCCGCCTGCCGGAGGGGCTCCGGTCTCTGGCGCATCAGGAAACGGGAGCTGACATGCACAGACGCTACGAAAAGATCTATTCACCCGCCATCGGGCGGGACATGGAAGTGCTGGCCTTCGGGCATTACGGCCAGCCCCTGATCGCCTTTCCCTCGGGAGGCGGGCGGTTCTTCGATTTTGAGAACAATGGCATGATCGCGGCCCTCAGCCATCTGATCGACGGCGGCAAGCTCAAGATCTACTGCCCGGACGGCATCGACCACGAATCCTGGCTCAACCACGGCGCCGACCCGCACTGGCGGGCGGTGCGGCACAACGCCTACCAGGATTTCATCGCCTCCAACCTGGTGCCCGCCATCTGGGCGGACTGCCGGCAGGAGGGCATTCAAATCGGGCTGGCCGGATGCAGCCTGGGGGCATTCCACGCCGCCAATTTCGCACTCAAGATGCCGCACCTGTTCAACTACGCACTTTGCATGAGCGGCCGCTACAACATCGAAGAGATCGCCGGCGGAGGCGGCAGCATGGAGGTGTACTTCAACAACCCCCTGGCTTATGTCCGTAACATGGACGCGGACACTCTGCAACACGTGCGCGGCAAGACTCACCTGGCCCTGGTTTGCGGGCAGGGCGCCTGGGAGGACCGCTGCCTGCACGACACGCACCGCTTGGCAGACCTGCTGGTCGAGAAAGGCATCAGCCACGAGCGCGATATCTGGGGATTCGACGTCGAACACCATTGGTACTGGTGGCGACGGCAGATCCGCCACCATTTGGAACGGGCGCTGGCCTGAACCAAGATAAACGGGAGACTGTTATGGCAACCATCCACAAAAAAATCGGTCTGCTGATCGGCGATGAAGAGGATTGGCCGGCGTCTTTTGAGGCGCTTGCCCGCCGTGCCCTTGAAGGCTTCCGTTATGGGCGCAACCGGTTGGACATTCAGGTGGAGCGTATCCGCATCCACCCGTTCAACCTGCGGGCGGACACCTCCTACAACCTGGTGATCGACCGGCTGGCATACTGGCACTACCAGCCGCGCGAGTGGCTCAAGAAAGCCGCCCTGATCAATCACGTCTACCTGCTCAACAACCCGTTTACCTTTCAGAGCATGGAGAAACACTCGGCGTACTGTGCCATGATCCGCCTGGGGCTGCATATTCCCGAAACCTGGCTGATCCCCCCCAAAGCCGGCCCGGACACTGAGAAGTTTCGCGTCACCGCCAGCCGCTACCACGATTTCTTCGACCTGTCGGCGATCGCCAGCCAGATCGGCTACC
>JBFKII010000291.1:0-5545 GCA_041632295.1 Anaerolineales bacterium
CGGCCGTAAACAGCCACCCGGTCCCGAATGCCAGCCAGGCAGCCCGCGAAAAAGTGACGAGCAGCGACAGGACACCGAGGACAAAGACCGCATAGCCCAATATCCCCCAGGGGGACCTTGACTCGATCGCTTTAGGTATCATCAAGAGCGATGCGATCGCCAATAACCCACCCAGGATGTTCGGGTGGTCTGTGAGTCCATACGCGCGCATCGCCAGCCGGCCGGGAGCCCATACAATGGCCACTCCCTCCCAGGTCGCATCCAGGCTCAACTCCCCGAAGGAATATAGCCCGACTGAATGCTGGAGCAGGTATTGGCCGATCCCCACAACGCTCTGGACCAGCACCATCAAGCCAATCGCAAGGGGCAATGCATGGAAGTCGGTGATGTTGTTGACGCAATACAGGTAAAAACCGAACAAAATGATGAGGCGCAGGCTGTTGTAAAAGGATATTTCCGGGGCGACGGAGAAGAGTCCGGAAATCAAGCCCATGAAGGTCAGCGCAACCAGCGGAAATGAGACAAACCAGGGCCCCCACTTAAACGGAGGGCGCAATCGCAGCCAACGGATCGCCCAGAAAAAAAGAGTCGCCAGGAGCAACACGTCACTGGCATGCAGCAAGGTATCGGTGAAATCGGCGTAGATCCCAGGATAATTGTTGGCTGAAACCACCTCGCGCAGGCGGAATGGGATCAGCACGATCAAGGCAAATAAGGAAAGCCGCTCCAGCAGAAATACCGGACGCAAAGGGACGCCGCCCCGCGGCAAAAATCCCCCTTTTCCGGCAAATTCCGCTATGATCGCAGAAAGACGCCCGGTTGGATGGCTTACCCTGGAATCGGCCATGAACGGCGCATAACATACCTTTGCAGCACAGGACTGTCAAGCTGGATCCGCTTTTTGTAATTTTTTAACCGCCTATCCTGCTTCAACCAAGCCGGATAAGGCCAACCTCTGCTCATCGCCATGTCCCCCAAGATTCGGATCAACACCCGCTTTGCAAGCCGGCGAGTCACCGGCGTGGAGCGCTGGGGCGCTTCCCTGCTGAAGATATTCGGAGACAGGGTCTCGCCTGTCCATCCGGCACAGCCGCTGCAGGGTCTGCGCGGGCATCTTTGGGAGCAATGGGTGCTTCCGGCAAGACTGTCAAACGGCGAAATCCTATTTTCACCCGCCAATACCGGTCCCTTATTGGTGCGTAATCAGGTTCTGAGCTTGTTTGATATCGGCCCGCTCGACCATCCTGAATGGTATCACCCCGCTTTCTCGGCCTGGTACCGGCTGCTTATTCCAGCCCTGGCACGGAGGGTTGGCCGGATTGTGACCACATCGGAGTATTCGGCCCGCCGGATTCACATGCGGCTGGGCGTGGACCCCGGCAAAATCACAGTGGTCAAAGGCGGAGTGGATACGGAGGTTTTTTCACCGCCCGGACCGGAAGCCGTTTCGCGGGTGCGGCGCAGATATTCTCTTCCGGACCGGTTCCTTCTGTTCGTCGGTTCGATCCAGCCGCGTAAAAATATCGCTTTGCTGATTGCTGCCCGGTCCCTGCTCCCCGATCCGCCGCCGATCATATTGGTGGGTGCCCGAGGTCCCCAATTCCCCGCAATCGATCTTCGCGGTGTGCACCGTATCGGCCGCCTCCCGGACCCCGACCTGGCGGTCGTGTACGGCGCCGCGACGATGTTGGTGAACCCTTCGATGTATGAGGGCGGGGGATTGACGATCCTGGAGGCCATGGCTTGCGGCTGCCCCGTCGTTGCCGTGGACAACGCCGCACTGCCTGAATACACAGGATCGGCCGCCAGGCTGGTTGCCCCCCAGCAGCCCGAGGCCCTCGCAGCAGCCATCCAGGAGATTTTTGCCGATCCGGAACTGCAGTTGGTCTTTCGAGAAGCTGGAAAGGTACATGCGGCCCGTTTCAGCTGGCAGGCCTGTGCGGACCAGGTCTGGCAGGTGTTGGAAAATTTCGAGCGATGATATTTGCCTGCCCCAATTGCCGAGGTTCCCTCATTGCAGACGGTCCTGATTCCTTGCGTTGTGAAAGGGATTCGCTGCGCTTTCCCAAAGAAGAGGGGATCTGGTGTTTCCTGATGCCGGACCAAAAGGAGCGTTTTGCTCCATTCATGCGGGATTACGCCCACATCCGGGAACAGGAAGGCCGCAGGTCCGACGACCCGGAATATTTTCGCAGCCTGCCGTATACCGGTGACGTGGGCAGGCTGCCAGAGATGTGGCGCCAGCGAGCGGCGAGTTTCGAAACATTCCAAATATTCGTCCTCTTGCCGCTTCAGCAGGGTAATCGCGTGCTGAAAATTCTGGACCTGGGGGCTGGGAACGGCTGGCTGTCCAACCGCCTGTCCCAGGCCGGCCATGCCGTCTGGGCGGTAGACCTGCTGGCCAACGACTGGGACGGCCTGGGGGCCCACCAGCATTACAAGAGCCGGTTCACGCCGGTGCAAGCTGAGTTCGACCGCCTGCCTTTCGAGGGAAGGTCATTTGACCTTCTGGTTTTCAACGCTTCATTCCACTACAGCACCGACTACGGGCGCACCCTGGAAGGCTCACTCCCCCTGCTCAACCCCGGCGGCACCCTCGCCTTGCTGGATACGCCACTTTACCGTCGGGAAGCCAGCGGCAGGCAGATGGTCGTAGAGCGCCATGATGCCTTTGAAAAAATGTACGGCCTGCGGTCGGATGCCCTGCCGCATAAAAATTTCCTGACTTACCGCCGGCTTTGGCAATTAGCCGATAACCACGGACTCGAGGTGGCTATCCGGCACCCGGATCCAGGACTGCGCCGGCGGATTCGAGCGCTGTGGTTCCGTTTGCGCCGCGGCCGTGAGCCGGCTGCCTTTCCTGTAATTCGCCTGAGGAGGCCCGATGCCGGTCCCGAATTTCCCCGATAAGCGCACCCATCCGGCCACATTCACCCCTACCGAACTCATCCGGGCCAACCCGGCTGCAGCGGTTCGAGAGGTGCCGCCGTCCGTAATCGTTTGCTTCCAGCGGCACGCCCTGCGGTTCCTGGTCGACCGGCACCGGGGCAAGAAAATTTCCGGCTTTTTGAGCGAGTTTTACCGATTGCGCCGCACAGATAGCCCGATCGGAGTTGTGGGCAGCCTGGGGATCGGAGCCCCGGCAGCAGTGTTTATTCTGGAGTGGTTGGCCGCTCTGGGCGTGCGCAATTTTCTGGCAATCGGCTTTGCCGGCGGGCTCCTCGAGCGCATGAACGCCGGACACCTGGTGGTTTGTGAGCGGGCGGTGCGGGACGAGGGCACTTCTCACCATTACCTTCGGGATGCAAGGTACGCGCTCCCGGATGAGGAACTGAAAAACGCAATCGCCCGCCGGCTCGAGGACAAAGGGTTTCCTTTTGAAACCGGAGGCAGCTGGACCACCGATGCACCGTTCCGGGAAACGATGGCGGAGGTCGAGCACTATGCCTCCGAAGGCGTGCTGACTGTGGAAATGGAGGCGGCCGCCATGTTTGCAGTGGCCGAATCTTTGGGCCTGCGCTGTGCGGCCGCGTTTTCGGTCGGCGATTCGCTAAAGGAAGGCCGCTGGAACCTCCATTTTGACCGGGGGGCGATGAACTCGGGTCTGGAAATCCTGGCCCAAGCCGCCCTTGAATCTTTCGAGGGCATGGCGGCCGCCCCGTGAGCGCGCTAACGATAGTCGTCAATGCTCACAACCGCCCCGGCTCCCTGGTGCGCCTGCTCGGCAGCCTGGCCAGGGCGCAAGTCGATCCGGGGACACGCCTGGCCATATCGATTGACCCGGGAGGCGATCCGAAGGTGCTGCAGGCGGCTGAATTGTTTACCTGGCCCTTCGGAGCAAAAGAAGTGATAGACGTAGAGCGAAAACTCGGGCTGGTCGGACACTTCCTGCGCTGCGGCGACCTGACCGAAAGCTATGGCGATATCATCTACCTGGAAGACGATCTGTACCTTTCGCCGCAGTTTTATCGCTTTTCCCGGCAGGCGCTCGAGTTTTACCGCAGCGATCCCCGCGTCGCAGGCATTTCTCTCAACCACCTCCATTTTAATGGCTATACGCACAACCCCTTCTGGCCGCTTCCAGACCGGGGGGATACGTACTTCATGCAGGTTTACTGGTACCAGGGCCAGGTCTACAGCCCGTCGATGTGGCGCATGTTTCGGCACTGGTGGGATCAAAGCGACCGGACCGTCCGCCCCTCAGACGGCCTGCATCCCCTCTTCTTGCCCGGCCCTCACTGGCGGGACGATTTTTTCCCGCCCGCGATGAAATACCTGCAGGAGACGGATCGGTTCTTCGTTTTTCCGCGTCAGGCCTACAGCACGAACTTTGGGGACCCGGGAACGCATTTTCGCCAAAGGACTACGCTTTTTCAAACCCCGTTGCAGGTCCATCAGAAAGATTTAGACTTCCTGGAGCTGGACGATTCCGCCAGTGTCTACGACGGCTACTACGAGCTGGTGCCCGATAGATTGAGCGCAATCATTGAAGGCCCTTTTGATGTCGACCTGAACGGCACACGGCCGCTGTCTTCCCGGAAAACGGATCGGATCCTGACCACCTGCCGGGTGAATAATTCAAGTCGTTCCTGGGGGCTGTCCCTGCGTCCCCCGGAATTGAACGTGTTGGAGGGCATCGACGGCAGCGGGATTGCGCTCGCAAACTGGCAGGACCTGCAACTGGGCCGGATGGATCGGTTTTTGAACGCCCGGGACCGTTCCGATTATTTTCTGCCTTACCGCCAACCGTTGTCCAGGCGGCTGCTTTACTCCCTGAGCAGGCTTATTTTCAAATAATGCTGCAAGCCGGCTCCAAAATAAGCAAATAATGTGTTCAACCCTTGACAGACCAGGGAAGCAAGGTAAAATGCCGAACAGTGTTCAGTTTTTTACCGGTGTTAATGATGAGCGAACTCAGCCCCAAAGAACGACGCAGCCGCCGCACCCGGCAGGCGATCCTGATCGCAGCCCGGGATCTGATCGCCCAGGGCGGATACGAAGCGCTGTCCATGCGAAAAATCGCCCGCCGCATCGACTACAGCCCCGCCGGGCTTTACGAATATTTCGATAACAAAGACCAGATCGTCGCCGCTGTCTGCCGGCAGGCTGATGGCCTGCTCGAACGCTACATGCGCCGGGTGGACCCCAATCTGCCGGTCCAGGAGCGCCTGGTCGAGCTGGGCCTGGCTTACGTTCGATTTGCCGAAAAAAACCCCGAGCTTTTCCTTGTCCTATTCACCCGTACGGACCAGGCGCCTTCAGAGCCCTCGTCCTCCCGGGAAACCAGCGGCTCCTTCGGATTGCTGATGGCCACCGTGCAGGACGGCATCGAACAGGGGGTATTCCAAACCGGGCAATTCGACGCTTTCCCGGTTTCCTATGCCTGTTGGGCATTCGTTCATGGGATGGCGATGCTGCGTATTACGGCGCTCAAAAATTTTGAAGTCCCCTACCAACCGGTCAACCGCTGGGCGTTGGAGACCTTTGTCAACGGCCTGGCCGGCGACTGAAAAATTTTTTATTGGCTGCCGAACACTGTTCGGAA
>JBFKII010000292.1:0-5497 GCA_041632295.1 Anaerolineales bacterium
GCCATCGGCAGCCCCGCCGCGGTCCAGGCGATGAAGCCCCCGTCCAGGTTCCAGACATTGGTGTATCCTAACCCCACCAGCGTCTCGGCCGCCTCGGTGCTCATGCTGCCGCTGCGGCAATACAGCACGATCTTCGCATCCTTGTCCGCCGGTAGCTGGTCGAGGTGCGCTTCGATCTGGTTGAAGGGAATGGACAGATCAGTCTCGGGCAGGTCCCCCTCGAAGGGGATGTGCACGTTGACGAAAGTGAAGTCTTTGTTTTCCAGCATGGCTTGCATCTGGCCGACGGAAATATCGGTGTAGCCGCCAGCGACGGTGTCCCCCCCCAGGGTTTGCGGGGCGGCCTGGCTGCAGGCTGCCAGCATGGCGGTAAATCCAAGCAGAAGGATGATCCGTGCGATGTTCATTGGCTTGCCTCCATTTTCCCCGATTCTCACCGATATCTGCAGGAATGGGGATAGGCAAAATGGCGCGCTCGGGCCCGGCAAAAATCCATTTCCAGCCGGGATGCCGGATTCACCGGGCTGTAAAGATTCCGGCAGAATCTCGTGATATAAAAAAGATGATGATAGAAAGGTGGCGCGCGCTCCCCCTGATCCGCCGTATCCGTCTCCTGCGGTACACCCTGCCGCTGATCCTGATCCCGATCGTTATCGTCTACCAGCTGCAGGTCGCTTTCCGGCTGGAAGAAGCCTACGGCCACCCGATTCACTACGCTGCAGAGATCGGTTTTTACAGCCTGGTCGGCCCGGTGGTGACCTGGCTGACCCTGATCTGGGTCGAGCGCCGGCTGGCGGAAAAAGAGGCGCTGGAACAGCGCGTGCGCGCGAGCGCTGAACAGCTGGCCAGCCTGACGGCGGCATCGCCGGACGCCATGCTCAGCCTGGATGAGCAGGGCCGGATCCTCTCCTGGAACCAGGGGGCCGCCCGGCTGTTTGAGTACAGCGCCGAGGAGATCGTTGGCCGCCCGATCACAGATCTGCTGCCCGAATCGACCGTTTTGTTTCAGAAACCGCGCGAGGCGGGCACCCTCCAGAACATCGAAACCGCTGCGATCCCACAGCATGGTCCGCCCGTGCGGGTTGACCTGACCCAGACCCGCCTGAACCCGGTGGGCGCTTCAGGGCCGGTCAGCCTGCTGATCATGCGCGATATCACCGTGCGCACCGAGCGCGCCGCCATCCTGGAAGAGGAGCGCGGCCGCATCGCCCGCGATCTGCACGACGGGCTGGCCCAGACGCTCTATTTCCTGGCGCTGAAATCGGATATGGCCGCCGGCCAGGTGAACCAGGACCCGAGGTCGGCGGTGGAGAACCTGGGCGAAATCAGCGGCCAGGCCCGGGCGGCCATCCAGGACGTGCGGCGGGTCATCTTCGGGCTGAAGCCGATGGACTGGTCCAGGACGGGGTTTCTGCCCACCCTGGAACAATTCGTGCGCGATTTTTGCCAGGAGGTGAAGCTGGCCCCCGAGCTGGCCATCCAGGTGCCTGAGGGAACGATCCCGCCGCGGCTCGAGCCCACCATTTTCCGGCTGGTCCAGGAATCGCTCAACAACGTCGCCAAACACGCCGGGGCGGAGCGCCTGGCGATCACGCTGACCGTGGACCCCGAGGCAACCCGGGTGACCCTGTCCATCCGGGATGATGGGAACGGATTCGATCCGAGCCGCAAAAAACCGGGGCTGGGGATCGGGCAGATGAAAGCCAGGGTCGAAAAGCTGGGAGGCCGGCTGGAGGTCCGCAGCCCGGGCGACGGGGGCACCGAAATCTGCGCCGAGATCCCGCTGCGCCTGCCGGGAGCGAACCATGCCTGAGATCCGCATCCTCCTGGCGGACGACCACAACGTGCTGCGCCAGGGCATCGCCCAGGTACTTGAGTCCCAGGCGGATATGCGCGTGATCGCCCAGGCAGCGGACGGGCTCCAGGCGGTCGCCCTGGCCAGGGAGAAGCGCCCGGATGTCGCCCTGCTGGATATCAACATGCCCGAACTGGACGGTGTCGAAGCCACCCGCCGCATCAAAGAGGCCCTGCCGGAAACCGGGATCATCATCCTGACCATGTACCGGCTGGACAACTTCATTTTTGACGCCATCAAGGCCGGGGCCAGCGGCTATCTGCTCAAAGAGGTGGAAATGCAGGACCTGATCGCAAGCGTCCGCCGGGTGGCCCAGGGTGAAGCCGTCCTGGACCCGGCGATCGCCGGAAAGGTGCTGGCGGAGTTCCGGCCGCAGGGCAGGGGGCGGAGGAAAAGTCCCCCGGTGGACCTGGCCCGGCGCGACATCCAGATCCTGAACCTGGTTTCCCAAGGGCTTTCCAACCAGGAAATATCCGCACAGCTTTCGATCTCCGAGAAAACTGTCCGCAACCGCCTGTCCCTGGTATTCAAGCAGCTCCACCTGAAAAACCGGACCGAGGCGGCATTGTTCGCGCTGCGATCCGGCCTGGGGGATGATGAATCGGATAAAACCGGGACAAATGTCCCGGGGGAAACCGAAAACCGGGACTAAAGCCCTCTGTTTTCGGTATCAATAACCCTTTTGCTGCCCCCGTAAATTGACTATGCTATGAAAAACATTGTGGAGGTTTGCAATGAAAGGAATGAAATCTTTCCTGTTCCTGGCGGCGCTGGCTGCGGTCCTGGTGGCCTGCGGCCCGGCCGGGCCTCAGCAGGTCGAGTACACAATCGAAATGACCGAATTCGCCTACAGCCCTGATACGATCGAGGTGTCCGTTGGACAGGAAGTCACCCTGCACCTGAAGAACATGGGGGCTCTGGAACACGAACTGATGATCGGCCAGGAAGTAATGTCCATGGACGGACAGCCGGCCGATTTTGAGCACAACATGTTCGAAAACCACGAACCGATGGTGATGAAAGCTTCCGACGAGCATGCCGATGGCGACGAGCACGGCAGCGATGAGCACACCGATGGTGACGAGCACGGCAGCGATGAACATGCCGCTGAAGGCGAGCACTCAGAAGGTGGCGAGCACGCAGACGGCGGCCACGACGACATGCACGGCTTCATGGTCAGCCTGCCCGGCCAGCAGCCGGACCAGGTCACCACGCTGACGTTCACCGTCACCGAAGATATGGTCGGGGAATGGAAGATCGGTTGCTTCCTTGACAACGGCGCGCACTACCAGGCCGGGATGGTCGGTACTTTTATCGTCAACCCGTAGCGACGCCAACAACCGAGGTGAGAGGGCTTTTCCGGCACCGGGAAAGCCCTTTCGGCTTTTAAACCAGCCGCCCCTTCCCTTCGAACACCGGCCGGTTTTCCAGGATGCGGTCCGGGGAGAAGATCCCCAGATCGAGGCTGAGAGGGCGCTCCAGGATCAGCTCGGCCAGGTAGCGGCCGACGGCGTGGCACTGCTGGAAGCCGTGCCCGGAGAAGCCGTTCGCCAGCATCAGGCCGGGCAGCCCGGGCCACTCGCCCAGGATGGCGTTACCGTCGAACGTGTTGACCGCATACAGGCCGGACCAGCCGCGCACGAGCTTCAAGCGGTCGAAAGCGGGCGCGTACTCGACCAGCTCGGGCCAGATGCGCGCTTCGAAGGTACTGCGGTCCCAGTTGAAGTCGTAACCGACCGGGTCGTCGTCCATCGACTTGCCCGCCATGAAGATCGGGCCGTGCTCCTGGATCAGGTACAGCCCGGAGGGGAAGACGGTCAGCGGGTAGCTCTCCTGCGGCGCGACCGCGGCCTCGAACACAAAGACCTGGCGCCGCACCGGGATCACGGGGATTTCGACCCCCGCCGTGCGTGCCAGGTCGGCCGCCCAGGCGCCGGCGGTGTTGGCGACGTAAGGCGCCGCCAGCCGCTCGCCGGAGTCCAGCTGCACACCCATCACCCGCTCCCCCTGGCACAAAATCTCGTCCACCCGGCCCTCAATAAATACTGCACCGATATCGACGGCCTTGTCCCGGTAGCCAACCAGCACGGCCTGCGGGTCCATGGTGCCGTCTTGCGGCCCAAAGGTCCCACCGGCCAGCCGGTCCGGATCGTAGAGAGGGAAGCGTTCGGCGATCGCCTCGGGGGACAGCCATTCCACCTGGCAGCCCAGCGTACGCTGCAGGGCCAGCCCGGCCTGCAGGTTGCGGGCGCTTTCCTCGTCCGCACAGGTAAACAGGTTTCCCTGGCGGCGGAAGGCGGGATCCGGGCGCCGCTCCCCCACCGCCATCTCGTCTGCAAAGGTCTCCAGCACCTCCAGCCCGTACTGCGACATCTGGATGTTCTCTTTGACGTTGAACTGGATGCGGGTGTTGCCGTCGGATAGCACCGTGGAGTTGAATTCGTAGGAGGGGTCCTGCTCGATCACGGCTACGCGCAAAGAAGTGTCGTATTTCAGCAGATAATAGGCCGTGGCGCAGCCCATCACCCCGCCGCCTGCCAGCACCACGTCATAAGCCTGAGACGCCATCGTATGCAGCCCTCACACCGAGCGGGTCAGCCCGCCGTCCATGCGCAGGTTCTGGCCGTTGAAGTAGCCCCCCTCTTCCGAGAGCAGGAAGCGCACCGCCCCAGCCACCTCCGCCACCGTCGCGTAGCGGCCGGCCGGGATGCGCGCCAGGTTCTCCTGCGAAAGCGGGTAGCTGTCGACGAAGCCAGGCAGCAGGTTGTTCATGCGAATGTTGTCGCCGGCGTAGCGGTCGGCGTACAGGCCGGCGAACGCACCCAGCGCCGCCCGCAGGCTGCCGGAGACCGGGAAAGATAGGTCCGGCTCAAAAGCGGCGAAGGTCGAGATGTTGACGATCGCCCCGCCGCCACCCTCCTGCATCAGCGGCGTGACCAGGCGCGCCATGCGCACCACGTTGAGCAGCAGCAGGTCCAGCCCGGCGTGCCAGTCTTCGTCCGGGATCTCCAGCAGTGCGCCCTTGGGCGGGTGGCCGGTATTGTTGACCACGGCATCGACCCGCCCGAAGCGGTCCAGTGCGGCCTCCACCAGCCTGCCCAGGTCCTTCGGCTCCGTGACCGAACCGCGCAGGCCCAGGCAGCCCAATTCTGCGGCCAGCGCCACGTCGCCGCCCCCGCTGGACATCAGGGCCAGCTCGTAGCCGGCTATAGCCAGCTCGCGGGCGATGGCGGCCCCCATGCCTTTTCCGGCCGCGGTGACGATGGCCGTTTTCCCCCCCATCAGCCCGGCCAGTCGGCGCCGTCGTAGTAGCGCGTGCCGCGGTGGCCCTTGCGCGGGATGGGGGTTTCGAGGCGCTCCCCGGGGCAGGACACCATGATCAGCGTGCGCGGGCGTCCCGAGTTGGGGTTGACCGCCCCGCCGATGAACTCGGTGATTTTCAGCCGCCCGACCAGCTGGTCGCCGAAAATCGTGTAAACGTAATCGCCGACCTTCAATTTGCTCGGGCTGCCGGCCATGTGGAACTCAAACTCGCTCCGCCGGCCGTCGTAGAGCGAATCGACGAAATCCTGGCCATCTTTGGCCGGGACGGTCTTGGTGATGCCAAAGCTCATGGAAATTCCTCCTATCTTTATTCGCCCA
>JBFKII010000293.1:0-5447 GCA_041632295.1 Anaerolineales bacterium
AAGATCTGGACCCTGGAACCCGGAAGCGGTGTGGTGGTGGAGCATTTCGCCATCGCCGGCTCCTGGAGCGCGCTGGCGCCCGGCGGGGACGGCGAGCTGTACATCGCCGATATCAGCAGCGGCAGCATCTACCGGCTGGAGGGCGTAGACCTGTCCGACACTTACGTGCCGCTGTTGAAAAGGCAGGCGAAGCCCTGAAATCCAGCCTGACCAGTATTAGAAGAAGAAACCGCCGTTCGATGGTATCGACAGGCTCAACCATGAACGGCGGTTTCCTTTTTGCCGAAAACATCGAGCACAGGAGCTTGAAATGAAAGGCTACGAACCTTCTATGAGTTTTAACGAGGGGGTCGCCAGAAGAGACCTGTCGTACCAACGCGGGGACGAGCAGGCCGCGGTGGCCTTCCTGTCCCAGCTGGCCCGAGAAGGGCCCGTGCTGGAGCTGGGCATTGGCACCGGTCGCATCGCCGTCCCGCTGGCAGCCCAGGGCCTGCGCGTCGACGGCATCGACATCTCCGCGCCCATGCTGGAACAACTGCGATCGCGGCCGGGCGGGGAAGCGCTGCAGGTCACGCTCGGGGACTTCGCCGATGTGCCCGTCGACGGCAGCTACCGCCTGGTCTTCGTGGTGTTCAACACCTTCCACAACCTGCTGACCCAGGAGGACCAGGTGCGCTGTTTCGAAAACGTGGCCGCCCACCTGGAGGGTGGCGGGTTCTTCCTGATCGAGGCGCTCTCCCCCGCGTTTCTATACAAACTGCGAAACAACCAGTATGTGGATGCGGAGGCCATCGCCGTCGACGAAGTGCATCTGGACTTGCTGCGGCATTACCCCGAGCGGCAGATTATCGAGGAGAGCCATGTCTCCCTCTCACAGGCCGGTATACGCATGAACCCGGTCGTGCAGCGCTACGCCTGGCCTAGCGAACTCGACCTGATGGCACGCATCGCCGGCCTGCGCCTGGAAGGGCGCTGGGGTGGGTGGCACAAAGAGCCTTTCACCGGCAGCAGCGAGCGCCACATCTCGATTTACGTGCGCTGAGCGTCCAAACATCCCTGCGGCCGCCGGACGGCAGGTCGCTATCGGATGGAGATCGGGACGAAGATCTCCTCCGGATAATTGAAAACGAAGAAGGGCTTGAACAACGGGCCGCCGAAGCAGGGGTAGGTCTCTGGGTTGGGCTCTCCGGAGACCGTCCAGCAGTATTGGCTGCCGGCGGCCGCACTGGTCACGAATTGGGGCACGTACCAGATGGTGATGTCCTGGTCGGCGATGCTCTCGCCGTTGATGAACTGCTCCGGTCCCTGCCGTTCGTCGTCGTAACAGCACGGCCCAACCGTGCCCAGATCGGCGCCGCCTTCGTTGGAATGGGTCTGCACGACGTACACAAAGGCGTCATCGCCCAGGCCGCCGTCCTCGAATTGCCCCTGGCCGGGCTCGATATAGTATCCGACTTGAAAACCGGCCTGCTCGTCGAAGTCCATGACGCGGTATTTCGATCCGTCGAATGCGTAGGGAGCGCCTTGCTGCCACCAGACCTCGGTGGTCTGATCGACCCAGGTGGAACCATCCCAGACCGCAAAGGTGTCGCGCAGGTCCCCGTTGACCGAAATGTCGATGCGCACCAGGGGGCGGTAGATCGCGTTGGCGCTGCAGCCGCGGCCGTAGGCGCCCGCCACCACGCGGAAGCGGCCGTCCTGGTAGAACTGGTAGCGCTGCTCGTAGCGGTAGTTGCAGTTGGCGCCCCAATTCGGCATGCGAAAGTCCTGGACGACTTCAAAGCCGACGATCGCCTGTTCCTGGAAGATATCGATGACTTGTGTATCCCCGTAAGGGTAGATGGTGAACTGGCTGCCGCCTCCCCCGCCGCAGCCGCCTGCGTCGATGAAACCGGTGTTGCCGTAATCAGCATGCCACTCGGCCAGCTTGGCGCTCTGGATCACTTCCATACCGTTGAACCCCACATCCCAGACGCGCAGCCCGTCCGAGGCGGTCACCTCGTGATTCAGCGTCCAGCCGTCCCGGCTGATGCTGCCGGAAGGCACACATCCCTGGGGGACGAATTCCAAGGACGAGCCGTCCGGCCCGGGTGTTGGAGACCAAGCGATGCCGGCGAAGGTCTCCGTAGTCAGGTCGACATGCGCCCACAGGTTTCGCCCATCCAGGGCGGCTTCATCCATAAAGACGGCCGTCAGGCAGGGATGCGGGTCCCCGCAGTTGGTGCCTGCCAGGCTGCCAATCCAGGGACGGATGTCGGCTGCGTTGGGCTGGTAGCCCAGTTCGCCGATCACCAGCGGTTCATTGCGGATGATCTCCACCGCCAGATCGTACAGCCGTTGGTTCACGCCGCCGTGCAATCCGGGCTGGTGGAGCACCCCCAGCACACGCCCGCTTCCCAAGTCGACAAAGGCGCTGACCGTGGCGTTCTCCTCATAGTTATAAATCTGGACCTGCAGGCAGTCCGCCCGGCTGCAGCCCTCGGCTTCGGGCGGGAAATGCTGCCCGGCAGGGAAGACGCCCATCACCTCCGACCGCCTGCCGCTGGTGTAGGCGATCACCTGGGGGTCGGAGAGGGCCAGGTCCTGAGCCCGCTCGATCTCCGGGGTGGTCTCCTGATCGAGTGGGCGGGCGGGGGATTTTCCGCGCACGGGATCGGCCCCGCCGGGCCGCAGCAGAAAAAAGGCCGCCAGCGCGGCGGGAATGATCAACAGCCAGGCATAGGAATACAGGCGCTTCATCGATTTACCTCGTTCGGAATAGGGCGATTATAACTTCAGCGATCCGCGCATGAAAGCGCCAGGGGCGCCGAAAATTTAAGGGTTTTTTCAGAATGCGGGGCTTTCTCTTGACATCCCGGCAGGCAAGGGTAAGATCGGCCCGGGTTTGACGGTCAAATGGGGGCCCAATCATAAATCGGGAGAAACAGATGAGCAATTTACCCCAAGTCTCAAACGAAACCTTCGAGCAGGAAGTGATCGAAGCCTCCACCCCGGTGCTGGTCGATTTCGGCGCGGTGTGGTGCGGCCCGTGCAAGATGCTGGACCCGGTCGTCGAGGAACTGGCCGGTGAGTGGGGAGAGAAAGTCAAGGTGGTACGAGTGGATGTCGACCACAACCCGGAGCTGGCCATGCAGTACCAGGTCATGGGAGTGCCGACCCTGATCCTCTTCAAAGGCGGGCAGCCGGCCGAACGGCAGTCCGGCTTCCAACCCAAGAAAAAACTGGCCGACAAGTTCGGACCGCATTTGAATTGAAAAGAAAAATCCCGGCTGCGCCGGGATTTTTCTTCGCTGGTTTCAGGCTGCTGCCATCTGTGCGGCGGCCTGCTTTATCGCCTTCACCCGGTCGGTGCGCTCCCAGGGCAGATCGATGTCGGCGCGGCCGAAGTGGCCGTAAGCTGCTGTCTTGCGGTAGATCGGGCGCCGCAGATCGAGGTCACGGATGATGGCCCCGGGTCGCAGGTCGAAGACCTGTTCGATAATTTCGGCGATGTCCTCGTCGGGGATGGCGCCTGTGCCGAAGGTCTCGACGCAGATGCTCAAGGGGCTGGCCACGCCGATAGCATAGGCCACCTGGATCTCACAACGGTCCGCCAGGCCGGCTGCGACCACGTTTTTGGCAACCCAGCGGGCGGCGTAGGCCGCAGAGCGGTCGACTTTCGTCGGGTCCTTGCCGCTGAAAGCGCCGCCGCCGTGGCGGCCCATGCCGCCGTAGGTATCGACGATGATCTTGCGGCCGGTCAGGCCGGCGTCGCCCATCGGGCCGCCGATCACGAAGCGGCCGGTCGGGTTGACGTAAATTTTGATCGCCTCGTCGACCATGTCTTCGGGCAGCACGGGCATGATGACGTGCTCGATGATCGCCGCCCGGATCTCCTGGTTTGTCATTTCGGGGGCGTGTTGGGTGCTCACCAGAACCGTGGCCACGCGGTGGGGCTGGCCGTAGCGGTATTCGATCGTCACCTGGCTCTTGCCGTCGGGCCGCAGCCAGGGGAGCGTGCCGTCCTTGCGCACTTTGGCCAGCCGCCGGGTCAGCTGGTGGGCCAGGTCGATCGGCATCGGCATCAGGGTTTCGGTCTCATTGCAAGCGTAACCGAACATCATGCCCTGGTCGCCTGCGCCAACCGCCTCGATCTCCGCTTCGGACATCTCGCCGGAGCGGGCCTCCATCGCCTGGTCCACGCCCATCGCGATATCCCCCGACTGCTGGGCGATCGCCACCTGAACGCCGCAGGACTTGCCGTCGAAGCCTTTGTCGCTGCTGTCATAGCCGATCTCGCAGACCACCTGGCGCACCAGGTCATCGTAGTTGATTTGGGCGCGGGTGGTGATCTCACCGAGTAGCATGACATAGCCCGTCTTGGTGGCAGTCTCGCAGGCCACCCGCGAGTACGGGTCCTGTTCAAAACATGCATCCAGGATCGCGTCGCTGATCTGGTCGCACATCTTATCTGGATGGCCTTCGGTGACCGATTCCGAGGTAAAAAGCAGCCTGGCTGCGTTCATAAAAGTGGTACTCATAACGTTTCCTCCGGGAAACAAAAAAACCCTTTCAGCGGGAAAGGGCGAACGCAAGCAAAACTGCGAATTGCCCTCTCATCTTCCAGATCATCCTTCTGCCGGAATTGGCACCGTCACAGCGGAGCTGAGTGGTTGCCGAGGTTTCGCAGGGCCGGTCCCTCCACCTCTCTGGATAAGAGAGCCTACTGGGCTTCTCTGTATTTTACGGGCGCTATGATACCACGATTGGAAGCAGCGTGTCTAGGCGAAGAACCAGACCACGCAGTAATACCCGATCACCCCGGCCCAGATCCAGGTATCGATGCGGTCGAACATGCCCCCATGCCCGGGCAGGATCCTGCCGGAATCCTTGATGCCGACCTGGCGTTTGATCATACTCTGACCCAGATCCCCCAGTGGGGTCACCACCGCGATCAGCAGGCCCAGCAGTGCCCCGTCGCGAAAACCGAGGGTGAAGGCGCCTGAGGACATCCAACCCCAGAGCAGCACGAGCAGACCGGTGCCAAGGGTGCCGGTGGCCACGCCCGCCAGGTAGCCCTCCCAGGTCTTTTTGGGGCTGAGGCGCGGGCTGAACTTCCGCCGGCCGAAACGCCTGCCGACGAAATAAGCACCCGAGTCCGCCAGCCAGACGGAAGGCAGGAAGGTGAGAAACCACCAGAATCCCTCCGGCAGGCCCCGCAGGGGGATCAAGAATCCGCCCAAAAAGCCGAAATACAGGCCCCCGGAGAGGGTGACAGCGAAATCAGTGCCTGAAAAACGCCCGCCGCGCTCGAAATCCACCAGGTGGACGGCCATGGTAAGTAAGGTAAATACCGCCAGGATGGGCGCGTCTGAGCGGAAGGGGTCGCCCTGAGCGCCATTCAGGTGCCGCCCGAACATCAGGGCGATCACCACGGCCAGGATCAAGAGCCGGGCCGGTCGAAATTC